>NZ_JBIWPN010000062.1:0-37175 GCF_044768305.1 Kitasatospora sp. NPDC101155
CAGGTATCGGTCGGACCGGGACGGCTCGGACAGCCGTTCCGGCGGCAGGCCGCCGTTCTCCGCCCGCCACCGGTAACCGGTCTTCCTACCGATCCTGAGCTGCTTGCACGCCTCGACCGTGCCCACCCCGGACTGCAGCAAGCGCCAGTACTCGGCTTCAAGATCGAGCCTGCGCTTGGGTCCCCGCCTCGCCATCAACACACCCATCATGATCAAGGAATGTTGCGACAAGCGTTAGAACCCAAGGAGCGCCTGGGGGTCAGTTTTCACGAAGCGGCGACAACCCGGACCCTGGCATTGATCGACAACGCCAACAGCTGCGGCCACGCGCGCGTCGCCGAGATGAACCAGCAGGTCGCCGACAACCTCGGCCGCATGATCCGCGAGCTGGGGGACGGCCAGGACCAGCGCGAGGAGACCGCCACTGCGGGCTGACAACTCCCACCTGATCGTCTCCGCGGCCCGCCGCCAAGCAGCAACCCGCCGAAAGGCAGCATCGGCCCTGCGGCGCATGGACGCCACCGGCGTCGTGATCACCTTCGAGTCCGTCGCTCGTGAGGCCGGCGTCTCCCGGTCCTGGCTCTACAGCCAGTCGGACCTGCGAGCCGAGATCAAACACCTCCGGGCCCGACACAGTCCCGTCCCCGAGGCCGCCATCGAGCGCAACCGCCGACTGGAGGCGGAGAATCACGAGCTCAGACAGGCACTCGCTCGCGCGCTCGGTGAGCAACGCACTGCCGACGTCCGAGGCGTCCGCGCCACAGCGAAGCCTCCGGCTCCAAGGTCGATCGGCCCGTGCTGAGCTGATGCGTCAGCATCCCGACCGCGCCCGTTCCTGCAGCCGCGCGGGAGCTCGGTGCGGATATGCGGTCGACGAAGGAAAGCTGTTGCGGCACCATGCTGGGCAAGATCCGATGATGAGGAGCACGGTGATCAGCCAGGGAGTGGATATCGCAACGCGATGCGAGGCCTGCGGCGGTGTGCTGATCCTCAACACCGGCCAGTCCATCGAGGGTGGACGCCTGTGGTGGGGAACTGAGGGGGCCTGCCAGTCCTGCCCCGTCGGCTGGTGCGATCAGGACTTCGGCGACGCGACTCCGGAGGAGATCCGCCAGGCCCTCTTGGCTGAATACGGACCCGCCCGGCTCCGGCTGACAGAGCCCGAGGCGAGTGCAGTGCCCGTCCTTCGCGCTCTTCGAGAGGTGCACGGCCTATCACTGGCACAAGCACGGGCCCTGGCAGACGAGTTGAAGACGACCGGCCTCGTGGGCACATTCGTCGAGATGGAACTTGTAGCCTCCCGGCTCCGACACCATTCCGTCGGAGTGACAGTCGAGACATCGTCCGGCTGACCCTCCGAAGCAAGCGACAGAGCAATTGTCAAATTCTGTGGGTGACGGCGTGGCCGGATGAGTGGTCTGAGTTCCTGACTGTCCGTTCTGCTGTGGCGGCAGGCGGGCATGCGAGGCTGGGCTCATGCCGATCGCGATGGCCGGGCTGCCCGGTGCGGGAAAGAGTTCGGTCGCCGAGGAGCTGGGGCGGAGGTTGGCCGCTGCGCGACGGTCAGGTCGACATCTACCCCAAACCCGGAGAACCGCGCGCGCTGCAGACTGCGGAAGAGCCCGGACCGGTAAGCCGCCCACAAAGCGCCACCGACCACGACCGGCCACGCGATCGCCGCCACAAGACTTGCGACATCCGACAGTGTGGTGTGAGTCATCACGGCTCCTCCGCGCGGCGTGTCGCCGTCAATGCGTGAACCGCCGTCAGCACGGCTCTCACGGCAGAATTGCTTCCATCGTGGCAGTGCCCACCGTGCACAGGCCCGGACTCCAACGGCGAGTCCAGGTCGCACCCATCTAATGGCCCATGGGTCCAGGATGCCCCGCGCTCGCGGGAGATGACCGACGTCGCCGCCGAACTCGTACTCGGCCCTGTCCGCTGCGCCCATGCGAGGTGCTACGCCTTCGGTGTTCTGCCCTAAATGAAGGCTCCTGGAGCCTGCCCTCGCGGGTGCTCAGAAACCTGCTGTATCGAGTTCGAGGTTCAACGGTGACGGCAGCTGCAGTGGCGTACCGAAGGGGTGGGGGCCTTCGACCAGGGTGTAGCCGAGCTTGCCCGGCTGGGAGAAGAGGGTGCAGGTGCGTTCCTGTCGGTCGACCAGGAGGTACACGGGAGCGCCGAACTGTGAGTAGCGCCGACGCTTGGAGGTGCGGTCGGTGTCGCCGTTCGACGGCGAGGTCACCTCGACAACGAGTACGGTCTGGTCGGGTAGGAGGGCTCCTTCGGTCTTCGCGAGCTCGGCGGGTACGACAGCAAGGTCGGGGACGTAAAAGTTCTCTGTGCCAGGTAGGTCGAGGTTTCCGGAGCCGGCGCGCAGGCCGAGTTCGCGCATACGGGGCCCGATCTGTTCGCGGATCAGATCTACGGCGGTCGCGTGGGCCCAGGACGGTGACACGGGGGTAATGACTCCCTCGACGATCTCGACACGGTCACCCGCAATATGCTGAATCGCGTACTTCAGTGCCTGCTCTGGATTAGGCACTTGGCTGTAGTCACCCGGGCCGGCATGCGCCGTACTCACCTGCTGCTCTCCTGTCCGGATCTCAGTCCTCGGAACGGACCAGTGACAGTTGGTATGGGTCGGCTGTGGTCCGGCTGTCACGGCCGGAGTGCTGAGCCGGCCCTGGCACGCAGCGGTATGAGCGGGGTCCAGGGCACTCAGTAACGTTACTAGGTGCCACCATGGGTCACCGCCACATCGGCGGAGTGATTGGCGAGACCCCCAAGGAGCCCGAACTACGTCTCAGGCTCGGCGGGCTGGTCCGCTCCGCCTGCGCGAAGATGCCCCGGCTGATGCCGCACCCGGGTAGACCTGGGGTGACCCGGCGGCAGCAAGCTGCGCGACGCCATCGAGTACTGCCAGCGGGTCGGCCCCGCGCTCGCGGGGGTGTCGGCAACGGGTCGAACGAGGGCCACGGGCAGCGGATCAAAAGCGGGTCACTGCATGATCTCTTGATCATCCTGGCTTCAGAGGTTCTGGAGTCAGGAGGGAAGAGGTGATCGGGGTGGAGGACTGGGCCGAGATCCGGCGGCTGCACCGCGCGGAGGGATTGTCGGCGCGGGCTGTGGCCCGACAGCTGGGGATCTCCCGGGGCACGGTGGCGCGGGCCCTGGCCTCGGACCGGCCGCCGGTCTACCAGCGGCCGTTGAAGGGCTCCGCGGTGGACGGGGTCGAGGACCGGATCCGCGAGCTGTTGCAGCAGACGCCGGCCATGCCTGCCACGGTGATCGCCGAGCGGATCGACTGGGAGCGCGGGCTGTCGATCCTGCGGGAGCGGGTGCGCGAGCTGCGTCCGTCCTATCTGCTGGACAGGTCCCGCCGCCCAGGACGGTCCATGGGCACCTTCGCCCGGACCCTGGAGGACTTCTTCACCCTCCGCGGCCTGGGTCCGCAGCACCCGCCTCGTCGACCTCGTGAACACGATGAACCCCAAGCTCGTCGCCGCCGCCTTCGGTATGGACCCCGAGGCCACCCTCGTCTACCTTGCTGATCACATCGACCCAGGACGACTTCCGGATCAGCACGAACGGGCACTCCAGGTCTGGGCGCCGGGGACCTGCTCGTCCGCAGCCTCGGCCATGACGAGGCTGGCGCTGACAGCCTGCCTGTCGTCGATTCCGACGTGCCGGAGGTAGGCCCACCGGTCCAGCTGAGTACATGCCCAGGTAGGGTCGTATGCCGCGGTGGGCAACTGCGGGATGCGCTTGCGACCGGTTTCATCCAGTCGGTACGGCTCCTCGAACGCTCTGTTCCACGCCTGGACAGCGGGGGTATACCGCTGTTCGGCCTCCTCGGCGCTGATCTCCAGGTAGGCCGCGATATGTGCCCAGGAGCTGCCACGTTCGACTTCGTAGGTGACAGCCGATTCCAGAGTCCGTTCGGCCAGGTCGACAAGTTGCCGGGCTTGGCTGACTCGACCGCCGAATCCGGTGTCGGCATCGTTGCGGGTGCCCACCAGCCCCACGGCACCGTCAGCCACCTCCGTGGCGTTGTCCGTCGGGGTGGTCGGGGTGGTAGGCGAAGATTCGAACAGTTCGAAGCCGCCCAACGCACCGACCGACCCTCGTGAGCTACCCAGCTGGGCGAACTGCGGGTGCATGACGCACAATTCAGCTCCTTGAACTGCTCCGGGCTGAACGAGAGTACGGCTGACTCGCTGCCACGTTCACGCCCTGGGGCCCGGGACTGCCGGGCCATCGGGTACGGTCACGGTTTCACGTCCGCTCTGTTCCGGTGACGGTCCGACCGGATCGCCACCGGGGAAGCGGTGAGTCCCACCCGAACCGTGTACAACCCTTAGGGAGCTTGCTCGTGCACCAACTCCTGCGCCGGAGCCTTCCGGCCCTCGCCGCCCTCGGCATAGCCGTCGGCGCTCCACTGCTCACCGCCGGCACCGCCCAGGCCCGGGCCGAGCACGGGTGCGGCGCCGTCGACGTCCAGTTCTCCGTCGACGGCGGCAAGGACTGGATCTCCGACGGCCGGATGTCCCAGCCGCACGGCGTCATCCAGGTCCGCCTGGTCGGCGACGTCGCGGACGGCTGCGACTACCGGGTCTCGCTGGCCTCCTACGACACCGAGGGGCCGACCTGGGCCACCTCGGGCAAGCAGACCTTCCTCGGCTGGGCGACCACCACGCTGCGCAGCGGGAACCGCCAGGCGACCCTGGACGTCTCCGCCCACCTGCCGAAGTGCTACGGCCAGATCGACCTGTACAACGGCGACAAGAAGTTCGACGGCGTCGCCAACCCCGCGCCGAGGTACCCGGACGGGGTCTTCCCGGACAACCTGATCTCGGCCTGGAACGGCGGCAAGGCCTGCACGCCGACCCCGACCGGCACGCCGACCGTCCCGGTGCCGACCTCCTCGGCGTCGCCCACGTCCACCGCGACCCCGCACCCGACCGGGACGCCCACCGCCACGACGACGCCTTCGGCCACCGCCACCGCGACGGCCACCGCCTCGCCCTCCACCACCGCCAAGCCGTCGGCGCCGGCCACCACCGGGACGCCGTCCAGCGGCACCCCGTCGACCGCCCCGGCCGTGCCGGCGCCGCCCGCCCCGGCGGACACGGCCGGCCCGGTCGGCAAGCCGACCGCCAATCCGGTCTCGACCACGCCGGCCAGCACCCTGGCCAGCACGGGTGGCAACAGCAGCCAGATGATCGTCTACGGCGCTGGTGGGGCCGCGCTGCTCGCCGTCGGCGGGGGCGCGCTGGTGATCGCCCGCCGTCGGAGCGCCCGCCGCTGACGCGGCACCGCTGAGGTACCCAGGACGCCCGCGGTCCCCGGACCGCGGGCGTCCGTCGTCCGTTCACCCCCGGACGGTCCGGAACCGGCGCCGGTACTCCGTCGACATCGTGCCGAGCCGGCGGCGGAGCGGCGGGCCGCGTTGGAGGAGATCGACCCGTGGCGGTGCCCGGCCTGGCCGATCACCTGGCAGCGCACGTACGCCACCGCCCGGCAGTGGTGGCTGGAGTCGGACGGAACTGCTCGCCCTCGAACGCCGTCTCCAGCCGAGCGGGCCGCCGAGCGGGGCCAGCAGGTGGGTCACCGAGCGGCGTTCAGCGGCACAGGGCGCGCAGGGCGGTGAGGCAGTCCGCGGCCCGGCGGTGCGGGTCGGTGTCGGTGCTGGCCCAGGCGATCCGGGCGTCCGGCCGGATCAAGGCTGCGGTGACGTCCCGCCAGATCGGGTCTGTCGTCACGGTGTTGACGGCGGCCGCCCGTTGTTCCAGGCCGTCCACGGGACACGGTGTGTGTGTCCCGCCGAGGTCCAGCAGCAGTGGTCGGCCGTGGCGCATCAGCGGGTGGGGGGTGGGTGCGTCGGCCGCGTCCAGGGCGAGGCCGGCCAGTCGGGTGCCGACCAGCGGGTGGGCGCCGGGTGCGGTGTCGGCGGGGAGCGGGTCGTCGAAGCCGGCGATCCTGCGGGCCCACTGCCGGTTGGTCTGCGGTTCGGCCAGCGCGGCGGACCAGACCTCGCGCAGCGCGATCTGCTCCGGGCTCGCCGCCGCGAACAGGGCGAGCTGCGCGCGGGTGTTGTCGATCACGGCGCGGGCGGCCGGCCGACGCTCCGTGTCGTAGCTGTCGAGCAGTCCGTCGGGTGCCCGGCCCTGGAGGGTGGCGGCAAGCTTCCAGCCCAGGTTGGTGGCGTCCTGGATGCCGAGGTTCATGCCCTGCCCGCCCGCTGGAAAGAACATGTGCGCCGCGTCCCCGGCCACCAGCACCCGTCCGGCCCGGTACCGCGCGGCCTGCCGGGTGGCGTTGCCGTAGCGCGACAGCCACCTGGGGTTGCGGATGCCCAGGTCCCGTCCCAGGAGCGCCCGGGTCTGCTCGCGCACCTCCTCCAACGTCAGCGGTTCACCGGCGCTGTGGTGCATGGTGGCCGTGGAGAGGCCCGCCAGCCGGTGCACGCCGTCGCCGATCGGGGCCGCCAGGAACGAACCGGCCGACCCGGTGGCCGCGAGCGGCGCGGTGGGCGGATCGTCGAGTTCGACGTCGGCGAGCCACCCGGTCAGCGTGCTGTCCTGACCGGGGAAGTCAATGCCGGCCGCCTGGCGCACCGCGCTGCGGGTGCCGTCGCAGCCCACCACCCAGCGGGCCCGCACGGTCCGGTGGGTGCCGCCGGCCCGGATCACCACCTCGACGGCGTCCGACCCCTGGGTGAGCGAGACGACCTCCTCCCCGCGCAGCACCCGGGCGCCCACGGCAACCGCGTGCTCCTCCAGAAGCTGTTCGGTGACGGACTGACCGAGCGCCAGCATGAACGGGTGCACCGCCCCGACTGTGGAAAAGTCCAGCCGGGTGGTCGCCGCGCCGAAGTGGCCGGTCGGCACCGGGGTGCCGCGTTCGATGAACCGCTCCGCGAGGCCGCGAGTGGCAAAGGTGTCCAAGGTGCCGGCCTGCATGCCGACCGCGCGCGATCGTCCGTCCGGTGCCGCCCGGCGTTCCACGACGGTCACCTCCGCCCCGTGCAGGCGCAACTCCGCGGCGAGCCAGAGTCCCACCGGGCCGGCCCCGGCGATGAGCACGTCGAGCATGACAACCACTTCCTCTCACTTTTGTGACGATGCGCCATGACGGCGGCGCGCCGATGTGCTGGGACAGGGGCGGCCTCGTGGCGTCAGGTGGGCAATGTGGCTCAGCGGGCGCTGCCGAGGTTCCGGTCCGCGTCGGCGCCTTCGAGCATGAGGGTGGTCTCCTCGATGCGGCGGAAGCGGCCGTCGGGGGCGAACTCGGCGAAGAGGTAAACCTCCATGCGGACGGTGGAGCCGTCGGTCTTGGTGACGGTCATGGTGTGGCGGTCGGCGTAGCGGTCGCCGGACGAGAGTTCGTCGTGCACCTCGACCGAGCCGCCGGCGACGACCGTCCGCAGGTGGGCGATGTGGGCGAGGAACTCGGTGCGGTTCGCCCAGCTTCCGTCCGTGCGCTGGCGGTAGTCGGGGGCGAAGTGCCGGTCGGCGGCCTCGTCGAGGTCGAGGCCCGGGGTGAGGAGCAGGTCGGTGAGGGCGGTGCGGGCGTCGGTGTGGTTCATGGGATTCCTTCGGTCGGGTGCGGGAGTAGCCCGCCGTGCATCGATCGGAGATGCGTGCTTCAAGCACGCTTCTTACCGTACAACAAAAGCGTGCTCGGCGCACGCAAATCTGAACGGGTGACAGACTCCGGGCCTACACGCACTTGGGGCGCACGGGGCAAGAACCCACCGCCCGGGGCGCTCGCTCAGGCCGCCGTGGCGAGTGCCCGGACGGGCTGCGTCTGCTCGTAGGCGTGGCCGACCCGCAGGAGCGTGGGCTCGCTGAGGGGCCGGCCGAGCAGTTGCATGCCGATCGGCAGGCCCGCCGAGTCGTGGCCGACCGGAACGGTCAGGGCGGGCACTCCGGTGATGTTGGCGGGGGCGCAGAGACGCACGTAGGCGTCGGAGACGCCCTCGACCGTGCCGTCGGGCCAGATGACCGTCTCCTCGTCGGCCCCGACCGCGGGCATCGGGACGCTCGGGGCGGCGATCACGTCGACCTCCTCCAGCATCCGTGCCCACTCGGCGCGCATGAGCGTGCGGGAGCGTTGAGCGCGTACGTAGTCGCCGGCGCTCATCAACTCGCTTGCCTCCAGGAGGATGCGGACGTCCTCCTGGTACAGCTCGGGGACCGTGCGCAGGCCGCCTTCGTGGTAGGCGCCGGCCTCCGGCACCATCAGGCCCCACTGGGTGGCCTGGATGTAGCGGGTCATCGGGATGTCGACCTCGACGAGCCGTGCGCCCAGGGTTTCCAGCTGCCCGATGGCGTGCCGGACGGCGGTCTCCACGCGCGGGTCGACGTGGTCGAAGTAGTAGGTGCGCGGCAGGCCGATGCGCAGCCCCGTCAGGTCCGTGCCGGCACCGGGCCGGTAGTCCGTGGCGGGCACGGACAGCGAGGCGGGGTCGCGCGGATCGTGTCCGGCCAGCGCGGTCAGGACCAGGGCGGCGTCCTCGACGGTGCGGGTGAGCGGACCGACGTGGTCCAGCGACCAGGACAGGGAGGTGACGCCGTGACGGGGGACGAGACCGTAGGTCGGTTTGAGGCCGACGACCCCGTTGAGCGCGGCGGGCACCCGGATCGACCCGCCGGTGTCGGTGCCCAGGGCGAAGGTCGCGGTGCCCGAGGCGACGGCGACCGCGGAACCGCCGCTGGAGCCGCCGGCGACCCGGCTGCGGTCCCAGGCGTTGCGGGTCTGCGGGGTGGTCAGGCCGAATGCGAATTCGTGGGTGTGGGTCTTGCCGAGCAGGACCGCGCCGGCTGCGCTCAGGCGCGCGGCGACCGTGCTGTCCGCCGTCGCGCGGTGGTCGGCGCGCACCCGGGAGCTGGCCGTGGTGGCCATCCCGCCGACGTCGATCAGGTCCTTGAGTCCCATCGGGATGCCGTGCAGCGGTCCCCGGTAACGGCCGTGCGCCGCTTCGTGTTCGGCCTCGCTCGCCGCCCGGCGTGCGTGCTCCGCGGTGACCGTGACGTAGGCGCCGAGGTGCGGTTCCACGCTCTCGATGCGATCGAGGACGGAGTCGACCAGCTCGACGGGGGACAGTCGCCGGGCGCGGATCGCGTCCGCGGCGGCGGCGAGGGACAGCTCATACGGCTGCATCGTGCTTCTCCTCTCCGGCGCGGTAGGCGGCGGCGGGCGGGACG
This sequence comes from Kitasatospora sp. NPDC101155, assembly GCF_044768305.1. Taxonomy (NCBI): domain Bacteria; kingdom Bacillati; phylum Actinomycetota; class Actinomycetes; order Kitasatosporales; family Streptomycetaceae; genus Kitasatospora; species Kitasatospora sp. NPDC101155. The sequence continues at coordinate 9,213 of NZ_JBIWPN010000062.1, forward strand.
TCCGCGAAGTCCAGCTCGCGCAGGACCGCGACGACGCCGTGGATGTGGTTGGCGACCGCGGCGACCGCGGCGTGGCGCTCGGCGGGCAGCACGAGTCCGGCGCGGGCGGCCCAGCGGGCGGCCTCCGGTGGTGTGAGTTCGACGGTGGACACGGACGTTCTCCTTCTCGGTCGAGGTTGGAGCGGCGGAGTAACCGGCGCCATAAAGGCCAAGGATCAGCTTTAGGTGGCTGCAGGCGCCGCGCCGCAGCTGGTCGGCGGCTCGCACGGGAGCGGCCGGGCGGCACCGGCCGCGTGATCAGGCCGCGGTGGCCGGGAGCTCGACGCCCGGCTCGGCGAGCAGCCGGTAGCGGCCGTTCTCCCGGCGGACGGTGCCGGCCGTGGGCTGCGGGAAGTGGGTGCCCAGGAGCAATGCGTCGGTGTCCGCCAGGGCCTCGAGCAACTGCCCGCGGGTGCGGACCGCCTGGGCGGCGTCGATGTCGACGCAGCTGTTCACGTGGGGGTGGGAGAGCTGCACGGGGTGGTGGATGCTGTCGCCGGTGATCAGCGCCCGGCGGTCGCTGCCGCGCAGTTCCACGGCGACCTGCCCCGGGGTGTGGCCCGGGGCGGGGAGCAGGAAGACGCCCGGCGCCACCTCGCGCCCCTGCTCGGGCACGTCCACGAGGTCGTACTGTCCGGCGTCGCGGACGGGGGTGACGGAATCGCGGAACATCTGGCGGCGGGCCTCGTCCAGGTCGGTGGCGGCCCAGTGGTCCCATTCGGTGCGGCCGGTGAGGTAGCGGGCGTTGGGGAAGGTGGGGACCCAGTCCTCGCCGACGAGGCGCGTGTTCCAGCCGACGTGGTCGGTGTGCAGGTGCGTGGTGATCACCAGGTCCACGGACTCGGGCGGGAAGCCGGCCGCCGCCAGGCGCTCCAGGAAGTCGGTGTCGAGACCGTTCCAGGCCGGGTTGGCACGGGTCCTGCCGTTGCCGATGCCGGTGTCGACGACGATCCGCAGCCCGCCCGCCTCCACCGCGAAGCTGTGGCTCGCCAGCCATGGGACCTCGGTGTCGGCGAAGTCGGGACGCAGCCACGACGCCTCGTCCAGCACCTCCTTGGTGGCGTCCGGCAGCAACCAGGGTCCGGTCTGCCGAGGCAGTTCGATCTCGTCGACGCGGCGTACGGCGATGTCGCCGAGGCTCCATCCCGTGCTTGCGAAGGGGGTGGCCTGACGGGGCGTGGCGGTGCTCATCGGTGGGTCCTTTCGGGCGGGCGGGGCTCTGTGGGAAGGCAGGACTCGGTCAGGCGGTGCGCGGCTGACGCACGGCGCGGGTGAGGCCGATCAGGGTCAGCAGGATGACCGTCACGGCGTAGAGCGAGACGGCGGTCTGCAGGCCGTACAGGTTGGTCAGCAGGCCGGCGAGGACGGCGGGGACGCTCATGGCCAGGTAGCTGAGGACGTAGTAGGCGGCGAGCGTGCCGGCGCGTTCGCCCGGGGCGGCCGGGGGCAGCAGCAGGCGCAGGGCGCCCTGGGCGACGGCGCCGAAGCCCGCGCCCGCCAAGGCGGTGCCGGCGAACAGCACGGGCAGGCTGTGCAGGTGGGGGCCGCTCAGGGTCAGCAGGGCGCCCGGGGTCAGGAGCGCGGTGCCGGCCAGGCTCACGGTGCGGGCGGGCAGTGCCCGGGCGGCGTGGCCGGCGAGGCCGGCCGCGGCCGTCAGGGTGAAGAAGACCAGGCCGCCGGTCGCGCGGGCGGCGTGCGGGGCGATGAGCCGGGCGAGCGAGGGGCCGAGGGAGGAGTAGAAGCCGCCCAGGGCCCAGGCGGCGACGACGCCGGGCGCGGCGAGCGCCATGGCCGGCCGGGAGGCGGGGGCGACGGCGATCGCGGGGCGCAGTGAGCGCCAGGCGCCGGGGTGGGGGCGGGCGGTCTCGGGGGTGCGCAGGACTGCGGCGGCCTGCGCGGTGAAGAGCAGGAGCAGCAGCAGGTAGACGGTGCGGGTGGGGGCGGGGGCGTACTGCACGAGGGCGGTGGCGGCCAGCACGCCGAGCGCCATGCCGGCCACGGGGGTGATGCCGTTGGCGGCCGTTGCCCGGCCCGGGCGGCCGGGGTCCTCGAAGTCGAGCAGGGCGGCCCCGGCGGCGCTGGTGGCCACGCCGGTGGCCAGGCCCTGCAGGATCCGGGCGGCGATCAGCGCCGGCACCCCCTGGGCGGTGGCGAAGACGGCCATCGCGGCGCCTTCCGCCAGCAGCGCCCCGGCGAGGACCGGGCGCCGGCCCAGGTGGTCCGAGAGCGTGCCCGCGGTCAGCAGTGCCACCAGCAGGGCGAGCGCGTAGGCGCTGAACACGACGGTCAGCGTCATGGCCGAGAAGTGCCATGCGGCTTGGTAGAGCGCGTAGAGCGGGGTCGGTGCGCTGGAGGCAGCCAGCAGGCCGACCAGGACCGAGGCGTGGAGCCGGAAGGCACCGTGGTGGCTCAGCAGGGGCAGGCGGCGGGGGTGGGGCGGCAGGGCTGTGACGCTGGTCATGGAAGCACCTCCGAGCCTTAAGGCAAATGCGTTGCATTAAGCACTCTAGGCTCACAGGGCCCTGGAACGCAAATATTTAGCTTTTAGGTGGCGAGAAGGGTGCGCCGCGGCCGAGCACCGCCGCCACCAGATGGCCGGCGTAGGCCGCGGACAGGTCCGAGGGGCGGAACAGGATCCGATACATCAGGGGGGCGACGACGACGTCCAGCAGGGTCTCCACGTCGGGCACGGCCTCCCCGCGCCCGGCCGCGCGCACGCCGATGGCCTTCAACTGCTCGGCGGCGTAGTCGGAGCACCGGGCCGCGTTGCCCTGCTCGGGGTCGCCCAGCAGGGCGTCGCGGATGTACGTGCGGCCCGCCGTCGAGGACATCTCCTCGGCGAACTGCACCGTCCACGCCTCCAGGTCCGCCCGCAGGCTGCCGTGGTCAACCGGCGGGGAGTCGGGGCGCAGCCGCTCGACGGCCACGTCGGACAGCAGTTCCCGCAGGTCCCCCCAGCGCCGGTAGACGGTGGACGGCGTGACTCCCGCGCGAGCGGCGATCAGGGGCACGGTGAGCTCATCCCGGCCCAGTTCCGCCTCGAGATCTCGGACGGCCTGGTGCACGGACTGCTGGACGCGGGCGCTGCGCCCGCCGGGGCGTGTGGTCGGTCGGGCACTCATGCACACAGCTTAATGCGAAGAAGTTGCGTCTGACTGGACGTCGACCTGCCTCCGACAGCGCGCCCACCGCACCGTCGCGGCTCAGCCCCTCGACGAGCCCTCCGCACGTGCCGTCACGAGCGGATCTTGAGGCCGTCCAGCGTGAGGTCGAGCAGGCGCTCTGCTTGCCGTCGGTGTTCAGCACCCGCCGAAGTGAGGGCGATGCCTTCCAGGGCGGCACCGATGTCGGTGGGCCGGATATCGGTACGGATCACCCCGGCGGCCACGCACGCGTCCATGAGTGAGGTGATAGCGGCCTGGATCATTTCCCGACTGCGACCGTAGGGATTGCCTCCCGTCGCGGCGATGGCGCGCAGGGCGTCGATCATGCCGTATTTGGCGGTGACGTAGTCCAGGAAGAGGCGTGTCCATGCGCGCAGGGCCTCTTCAGGCGACTTCTGCGCGAGCAGAACGGGCGCGGCGTCGCACAGGTGGGCCAGCTCGTTGCGGTAGACCGCCTCGATCAGGGCCTCTCGGGTGGGGAAGTTGCGGTACAGGGTCGCACTGCCCACGCCCGCCTCCTTGGCGATGCGCTCCAGGTGCGCGTCCAGCCCCTCTGTCGCGAACACGCGCACAGCAGTCGTGAGGATCTTCTCCCTGTTGCGCCGTGCGTCAGCCCGCAACGGTCGGAGCGCTCCGTCGGTCATCGGTGCTCGCCATCCACTCTCAGAGACTTCTCGACTTGCTAAGCGGAGGTGCCCCCATTTAGCGTGAACCAACCGGGGACGCCTCCGTTTTCACTGTAGGTCAACGCACAGACCTGCGCACACTTCCGAAAGGACGATGATCATGTCGGGTATCCGGGGCAAGGTCATCGCGATCACAGGTGCCAGCAGCGGCATCGGTGAGGCGACTGCGACCTACCTCGCCGAAAAGGGCGCCCGGCTCGTACTCGGAGCCCGGCGCGAGGACCGGCTGAACGCCGTCGTGGACAGCATCACGGCAAAAGGCGGCACCGCCACCGGCGTCATCGTCGACGTCACGCGCCGCGAAGACCTCCAACGCCTGACGGACACGGCCGTCGACCAGTACGGCCGACTCGACGTCCTCGTCTCCAACGCGGGCACGATGGCCGTCTCGCCGTTCGACGACCTGCGCCAGGACGACTGGGATGCCATGGTCTCCACCCACATCACCGGCCTGCTCAACGGCATCGGGGCGGCCCTGCCCGTCTTCCGCCGCCAGCGCTTCGGCCAGTTCGTCAACGTCGGCTCCACCGCGGCCTACGTCGTCAAGACCCCACAGGCGGTCTACGCGGCCACCAAGACGGCGGTGAAGGTGCTCACCGAGGGCCTGCGCCAGGAATCGGGACCCGACCTGCGCGTCACCCTTGTCTCGCCCGGCTTCACCAACACCGAAGGCGTCGGCAAGGGAGCCAGCCCCGAGGCCGCGGCCGCGATGACCCGGCAGCGCGACGAGATCGCCATACCGCCCTCCGCCATTGCCTCCGCCATCGGCTACGCCATCGAACAGCCCGACGGCGTCGACGTCAGCGAGATTGTCGTCCGCCCCACCGTGCAAGCCTGACCACGGCGCGCCAAGCCGCTCGAGACCGCCATCGCTCGACGACAGGGCGAGCACGCCCGGCAGCGTGCCGACGGCAGCATCGGCAGGCATGCCGGTGTGCCCCGCGCGGAACGCTCCCGAATGGACGACCGGGTCCGTGAGGCCACCGACCTCGCGGGCGCCGTCCTCTGTGCCCGCAGCACCGTCCGGTCGGAGCCGGCGGTGGAGATGGCCGGACCTCGCCCGCCCCCTCGGCGCCATCGTGTACGCCGTCCTCGGTGGCCTGGTCGTCCGGGTCGGGCCTGGTCAGCCGGCGACGGTCTCGGCCGCGGGGGCCGGGCAGCGACCGAGCGGGGAGGTAGGGCATCCGGAAGGCCTCCGAGCTGCAGCGGATGTCGAGATCGCCACTACAGCACTCGGCGGGACGCCATCCAGCGACACCGCTGTGGCAGCTCACCGGTTCGCCGCTCAGCCCGTACCGGGCACGCGTCACCCCCCGGGCACAGCAGCAAAGGGGCGGTGATGAAGCCCACAAGACGCTCTGTCACCATGATCCGATCAAGTGCCGTTCTTCGCCAAGCCCCCCCCGGGAAAGTTACGTGTCCGACCAGCACAGCTCCAGCACCACCACCTCCCACCGCGCCCGGCCGCGACAGCGCAGGAACAGCCGGGCCATCGCGCTGAGCGCCGCCTGCGTGCTCCTGGCCGCAGGCGTGACAACGCTCGTCACCACCGGGCTGGTCGGGCGTTCCTCCCCGAACGGCGGCGCCACGGCGCACTCGGCCGCCGGTACTGGCGCTGCGGCCGACACCACCACCGGCCTGCCGACCGCGGACACGACTAGCGCCGGTACGAGCCCCAGTGCCTCCGCCTCGCCGTCCGGTTCGGGCTCGCCGTCCGCCTCGGCCCCGGCGTCCAAGTCCGCGTCGGCCTCGGCGTCCGCATCGTCGTCGCACCCGGCGCCATCGAGCACGTCCCTTTCCGCACCGGCCACCGCCGGTCAGGGAGCGGCCCCGGTGAACAACGCCCCCGCGCCCGCACCCGCGCCCGCGCGCGGACCGGCCGTCTTCACCGGCAAGGCGTTCGACACCTGCACCGCACCGTCCCTGGCCGCGATGCAGGCGTGGCACGGCCAGTCGCCCTACGGCGCGGCCGCGGTCTACATCGGCGGCCAGAACCGGGGTTGCTCACAGCCGAACCTGACGTCCTCGTGGGTGCACACCGTGCACGCCGCCGGATGGCAGATGATCCCGCTCTACGTGGGCGCGCAGCCGCCCTGCCAGACCTCCGGCAACCCGGAGCGGATCACCGCCGCCAACGCCGCCTCCCTCGGCTCCTCCGACGGCGCTGACGCAGTCGCCCACGCCGCCGGCCTCGGCATGGGCACGGGCAGCGCCATCTACCTCGACATGGAGACCTACGACGCCTCCGACCGCACGTGCAGCGGCGCGGTGCTGACGTACGTCCAGGCCTGGGACGCGGCCCTGCACGCCCACGGCTACTGGGCCGGCTTCTACGGCTTCAGCAAGTCCAGCGCCCTGGCCATGAGCCAAGCGGCATCGTCCGGTGCGACCGGCCTGCCGGACAGCCTGTGGTACGCTCTGTACGACGGCGCGGCCGACACCAGCAGTGACTTTCCCTACCCGGCCGGCCAGTGGAGCGGCCCCTGGCGGGGCCACCAGTACGCGGTCGACCAGCAGGAGAACTACGGAGGCGTGTCCCTCACCGTCGACCACGACGCCTGGAACGGACCGGTCGCGCTGGTTGGCTGACGCTCCCGGCCCACCCCGGGCAGGAACCAGCGGTGGCCCGCACCAAGCGCTGCGCCCGCGGCGCGGAGCGGGCCCGAGCCGCCCGGCAGCGGTCACGCCCCGTGGTGGTGGTCGGCTGCAGATCGCCCGGGGCCGGGCCGAGGGAGTCGAGCAGGCGGGCGGCGTGCTCGGTGGTGGCACTGCCACTCACCGTCCAGGGCGTACATGTCCCCGGAGAGCGGAACCGGTCCCGCCTGGTCGGCGCGGACAGCACCAGCGGGCCCAAGTCCTGTGCGGCACGGGCCTGCACGCACCCGGGGCACTCCAGCCGGTCCGGGCCGGAGCGGGCCGGGTCGTTGTCACGGACCCTGACCCGGAATGCGGTGTCGCGACCAGTGCCGGTGACGGGGGACACCCGAGGGCTGAGTGCCTGTCGGTGTCCGAGCCGCAAGGCGTTCCGGGTCACCTCGCCGGCCGGTGTGTCCGAACGGGCGGGCATACTGGCGCCGTGCCGACCGCCGAGGAACCCCACCAGCCCCCTTCCCACGAGCCGGAGCCAATGGCGCCGGGCCCGGCGACACCCGACCCGTTCGAGGGGCTCGTCCTGGACGAGCGTTTCATCGGGGACGCCGCCGTCAAGGAGCCGACCGCCCGGACCCGGATGCTCGCCGCGCGATGGCGGGAGGAGCCGCCGGTGGACCCGGGAGGCCGCCGCTGGGCACCTGGGGCGGCCTCCGGCACGGCCCGCTCGAAGTGGACCCGGCCCGGACGCCGGCGCACCGTGCTGATCGCGGTCACCGCTTTCGCGGCGCTGCTGGCCGTCGCGGTCGGGGTGGACCCAGCCGGTCTGCTGAACAGCGACAGCCTTGCGGCGCGCAACCCGCGGGCCGTGCCCGCATCGCCCCGGCCGGCTGCGGACGTCGCGCTGCCCGGTGGCGGGGTCTCCGACGGCACCAGGTGCGGCACCAAGGGCTTCCACCACTTCGAGCCGGCGCCGGCCTCCTTCACCTTCGCCACCGGAGCACAGCAGCCGGACGCCCCACCGCCGGGACCGCAACTCGTCCTCGGCTCCTACGGGTTCTCACGGACCTCGGCGACAGACCCCGGGCACTTCACCATCGGTCTGCAGCTCGGTCCGGGCGCCGGCGACCGTGCGCTGGACCTGTCCGCGCCACTCGGTCCGCAGGGCGTGGCGGTGGAGATCGAGGGCCCGGACGGCCTGGTCGGCGGGGCACACGGCCTCCCGCTCACACCCGACGACGACGCCCCGTCCGACGCGGGCGGCACCGTCCACGTCGGACCCGAGAGCGGCGCCTCCGTACAGGTGACCCTCCCGGTCGAGGCCCTGTGCCCGGGCTTCGACGGCTTCGCCCTCCAGCAGCGCCTGGTGGCGCCGACCGACTCGCACAACACCATCATCGGCCAGCCGCCCTACCGGCTCACGGTCTCCATCTCCGACCCGGCGATCGGCGCACTGCGACGCCAGGTGGGCTCGACGGTGCCTGGCGACGTGCTGGCAACCGACAACCGGATACCCCACTGACCAGAGCCACCTGAGAAAGACCTCCGACCTGGCGCAGCGTCGCGGGATCGAGGGTGCGGGTGAGGTCGCGGACGGCCTGGTGGTCGTCGTCGGTGAGCCCGCAGCGGCGCTCCGGCACGGCGAGGCCCGGGCGGGCGCCGAGGACAACCCGGCCGTCGGCCAGGGCCACCCAGCCGTCCGGGCCGTCGACGTCGCGCTCCGTCCAGCCGCGGGCGAGGCCGGCGCCGTGGTGCAGGGTGCGGATGCCGTCATGCACCTGCCCGGCCGGCACTCCGATGTACCTGTAGCGCCGGACACCGTCATACCGGGGTACCACAGCGGACTTGACACCCCGGTATGACGGTTTCCGGCCCTTCTCGCCCGTACCGTCGCCCCTGTTGAGGGCGAGACGGAACCGAACGAGGAGGAACGGCGATGAACAGGCGAGGACGGGCCGTGGCGGCGGTGCTGCTGGCGGCGACGGCGACGTTGGGCGTGGTCGGCGCACCGGGCGCGGTGGCGGCGCCGGAGCGGCGCACCGAGCAGCAGGCGAGGGCCTGGCTGCCGCACCCCACCGGGCCGTACCCGGTCGGCACGACGTCCCTGCAGCTCACGGACGACCGCCGGGACGACCCGTGGAAGCCCGGGCAGCACCGCAAGCTGATGATCAGCTTCTGGTACCCGACCACCCGGCCCGCCACCGGCAACGACCGTACGCCGTACATGCTCCCCGCTGCCGCCGATCACTTCGGCAGCGACGGAAGCGTCGGCCAGCAAGAACACGAATTCGAGCCCGGCCGCACCGACTGGGAGGGCATCCGCACCCACGCCCGCGCCGACGCGCCCGCCCTCCCCGGCGGCAAGCGGCCCGTCGTGCTGTACTCGGCGGGCTTCGGCGACCCGCGCACCTGGGGCACCGGCCTGGTGGAGGACCTCGCCTCGCGCGGCTACACCGTCGTCACCGTCGACCACACCTACGACGCCTCCGAGGTCGCCTTCCCTGACGGGGACCTCGCGACCTCCGTCCTCCCCGCGCTGATGGACCAGCCCGGCGTCGACATGGGCGCCCTCCTGCGCAAGATGCTGCAGACCCGGGTCGACGACACCCGCTTCGTCCTGGACCGGCTCGCCGGGCTACGCCACGACAAGCAGCTACCGGCCGGCCTCGCCGCCTCCCTCGACCTCGACCGGATCGGCATGGTCGGCCACTCCGGTGGGGGCTCCACGGCCCTCCAGACCATGCACGACGATCCGCGCCTCAAGGTTGGCGTCAACCTCGACGGCCAGCTGCACTTCCCCGGCCCGGACGGGAGGACCGGCGTCTTCCTGCCCAGCGTCGCCGAGGACGGCCTGACCCGGCCCTTCCTGCTCATGGGCACCCAGGCCCCCGACTCCGGCAGCTACCACCGGCAGCCCGGCTGGGACGCCCTGTGGCAGCACAGCACCGGCTGGCACGCCGACGTGACCCTCGCCGGCTCCCGCCACGGCTCCTACACCGACTCGCAGTCCCTGCTGCCCCAGCTCGCCCGCCAGGGCGCGATCAGCTCGGAGAAGCTGGCCGAGGACGTCGGCGACGTCCGTCCGGACCGCGCGGTGCTGGCCACCCGCTCGTACGTCGCGTCGTTCTTCGACCGCTGGCTGCGCGGCCACGACGACCATCTCCTGGACGGCCCGTCGCCGAGCTTCCCCGAGGTGGTCTACGAGCGGTGATGCGCAACCGGAGCCGTGTGTGCCACGCGTGACGGGGGCACAGCTTGCCCAGAAGGACTGGCCGCCCTGCTGGGGCAGATCGGTCTGCCCGGCGGCGGCTTCAGCCTGGGCTTCGCGGCCACGAGCGGGATCAACCTCGACCGCCCGGCCGGAATCCCGCGCGCGGCATCGCGACGGAGCGCGGCTTCGGTGGATCATGACGCCGTTGACCGGGCCCGAGTCCAGAGCCCGAGTTCAGAGAATGTGTCGCTCCGGCGCACTCCCACCCCGACCGCACGTAGTAGAACAGGAGGATGGGAAGACAGTCGGTCGTCGTGCTCTATGTGCTCGCGATGGTGGCCGTCGTGGTTGGCGTGGACGTCCTGTTCTTCAGGCATCAGTTCTGGGAGCGGCTGGTGGTGAACGTCGGGATCGTCCTGGTGTTCGTGGCGTTCTACTTGAGGTTCCTGAAGCGTTCATGAGGTGCAGCCGCCGCACTCGGGCTCACCCTGCGGCGGGTGCTCAAACGGACCGGGCCAGGTTCGGCCGGCTCTCCGAGTGCCCATGGAAGCCGGCTCAGTTGAGAACGCGGCCCCGCGGAATTCCCAACCGTCCTGGCAGGTCTGCAGCTCAAGGCGTGATCCACGGACAACTTCAATGCGACAGAACAGCCGGCGAGGCCCCTCCCCCTGTTCCGCGCACACAGCCTCCTGGTGAGCCGCCCCGACCCGTACGACATCCTCGCCCAGTGGCTCGCCACCGGTCTCGGCAGGCACGGCCGCGCTCTACAGGGCACCACACCCACCCGGGCGGGCGAGCTCGGCGTCGGGCCGGGCGAGCTTGTGCTCGGCGGCAGCGAGGCTGACGCCGGGCCCGTCCACTTCGCCGGGCCGACCTTCGCGTTCGGCTTCGGCGATCCGGGCGATGAGGTTGACCCGCGTTTCTTCGAGGCGAGGCCGCTCGTGCGGGTCGCCGCGGGCGGCCCAACGTGTGACCCAGATTACATATGTCATGACACATGTGTCGTGTAATGTGTCCGATATGAACACTTCAGAGAAGATTCCGACCCTGGTCTTCATCCCCTGCTTCTCCGGCGCTCCGTGGAGCGCCGAGCAGCTCGCCCCCTACGGCGAGGCGCCCAAGCGGACGCTGCGCCTGCCCGAAGGCGTCGACGACATGGAGCGTTACGCCGACTACATGGAGAACGCGGTCGCGGACCTGGACGACTTCGTGCTGGTCGGCGACTCGTTCGGCGCGAACATCGCGCTCGCGCTCGCGACCCGCCGCCCGCAGGGCCTGCGCGCCCTGGTCCTGTCCGGCGGATTCGCGGCCAACCCGGTCGACTCGAAGCCGTGGAAGGCCCTGATGCAGGCGATCGGCAAGGCCCGCGGGCCGTTCTACCGGCAGCTGACGCTGCGAGCCCACGCCCACCGCCTCGCCTCCCCGTTCGACGGAGAGGGGGAGGTTCCCTGGAGCGAGCCGCGCAGCCGCGAACTGTTCCTCGAAAACACCCCGGCCGTCTCCTTCGGCGCCCGCTTGCGGGCCGCTGTGACCGCCGACTACGTCGACGTGCTGGGCCAGGTCCAGGTCCCGACCTTGGTCCTGACCCCCTCGCACGACGTGCTGATCGGCGAGAACGCCTCCAAGGTCATGCTTGCGGGCATCCCCGACGCCCGGGAGGTCGTGCTGCCGCGCACCGGCCACATGTTCCGCTTCTCCCACCCGGTCACCTACGCCGCCGCAGTCAACGACTTCCTCGCCGCCCTGCCGACCACCCGACAGGGCGCCGATGCGTAAGGCCGAACACCTGCGGTTCGCGATCCTGGCAGCCCAACGCGAAGGCAACCGGCTGCTGATCCAGGCCCTCAAACCCCACGGCATCACCCCGTCGCAGGCCGAGGTGCTGCGCCTGCTCCAGCAGCACGGCACCTTGAGCCTGAACGGGCTCGGGCAACTCCTGGTGTGCGAGAGCGGCACCAATCCCAGCCGACTGGTCGACCGCGTCGTCGCGGCCGGGCTGGTCGAGCGCCGCACCGACGCCGCAGACCGCCGCTACCTCCACCTCAGCCTCACCCCCGAGGGCGAACGCCTGGCCACCGCGGTCGCCGAGATCGAAGAGTCCCTCTACACCTCGATGGACACCGCCTCCGAGGGCCTGGACACCGACGCACTGCTCGAGTTCCTGCACAACTTCATCGACGCCCTGCCCTCGGGCAAGGCCCTCAACAAACGCCTCGGCCTCGACTGACGCCACGCCCGCACGGACCCGCCGGCCACGCGCCCGGCGAAGGAACGACCATGCGATTCGACAACGCCCTGACCATCAACGCGCCCGTCAGCGAGGTCTTCGCCTACCTCGCACGGCCCGAGAACCTCCCACGCTGGAACTACGCGCTCGACCACACCGAGCAGTCCTCCCCGGGACCGATCGGAGTCGGATCGACCTACCACCAGACCCGCACGCTCCCGCGCCCGGCCGAGGAGCACTTCCGCATCACCGAGTACGACCCCCCGAACCTGCTGGCCGCGGAAGGCGACTTCGGCCCACTCACCGGAACCACCACCTACCGGCTGACCCTGCTCGACCAGCGCACCACCCGACTGGTCAACACCGTCCACCTCACCGCCCCCGGAGCCCTCAAGCCGATTGCCGCGATCGCCGGCCCCCGGGTCAAACACGCGGTCGCGAAGAACCTCGACGTCCTGAAGAACATCCTCGAAACCCGATGAAGCCCCCCGCCCCCCGACTGCCCGCGCTCACAGCCGGCGCGCAGGAGGGGAACGGTGTCGCGCCCGGCGCGATCCTTCTGCCGATCGAAGCCGGCCCTGGTTCAGGCCTTGGCGATATTCCTGCCCGGCATCGGCTCCGCGAGTGCTGTCCGCCATTCAGGCGAACCGAAGGCGTCCGCGAAGTACTGCGTCTCGTGCACCACATGCCCGTGGGCGAATTCCATGATGCTCACCGAGTAGGTGGGCACCCCGTCGTACGTGATGACGCACTCGCTCACCCACAGATCCCCGCTGCCGACGATCCGGTGGACAGTGAAGTGCCGACTGGCCGGGTGTCCGCCACGTTGCGCCGAAATCGTCGCGCGGCCCCGGAATCGTTCACCTGACTGGGGGTAGTCGAGGATCGCGTCCGCCGCGTAGATGGCGTGCTCGGCTTCGGTATCCCCGTCTTCCGATGCCCGCCAGTGTTCCTCGATTGCGGCCTTGGTCCGGATGTCAGCATCCATCGCACTGTCCCCTCTGCAGGCAGCCGGATCGATCCTGGGACCTGGGAACACTTCGAGGCTTCCCCCAGGGCGCCGGGCCGTCGAACGTATTGGGCAACGGTGACAGCGTAGATCGCCAAGGCAGCGACTCGGCTTCAGGACACTGCGGATCAAGATCGGACAACCCGTGATGCGCGGAAACCCTTGGTCCCCGGGCCGGCGACGGGATCGTCGGTGGTCACGGTTCGCAGCGGCGTCGCGCACGGTGCGGGCGGAGGGCGAGGCCACGCGGGGCGGCCGTTCGGTGTGCGGGTGGTAGCGGTTCCCGATCGCGGCAGGCCGTGGGCCCGGGCCAATCGGCGCGGCTCGGGCCGCAACGGGGCGGAGCGATGCGATGCTGCGCCGGTACGAGGAGCATCGTGTGGACGCGGTGGTCCATCAGCGGCTCGACGGTGAACGACTTCGGGCGGTCATGCCGACGGCCCGCGACGATGAGCAGGAGGTGGGTCCGTGACCGGGGCAGCCGGCAGGGTGGCGTTGGTGACAGGGGCCAGCAGCGGAATCGGTGCGGCCACCGCGCGCCTTCTGGCCGCGCGGGGCATGCGCGTGGTGGTCAACTACCTCAGCAGCGGCACGGCGGCCGGGGAGGTCGTGGCCGACATCGAGGCCGCAGGCGGCCGGGCCATGGCCGTACAGGCCGACGTGCGCGAGGCAGTGGCGGTCGAGGGCATGGTCGAGCAGGTCCGGGCGGCATGGGGCGGCATCGACGTGCTCGTGCACAACGCGCTCACTCCGTATGTGATCAAGCCGTTCCAGGACATCACGTGGGAGGAACTGGGCGGCAAGCTCGACGGCGAGATGCGTGCGGCGTTCGCGGTCACCAGGGCCGTTCTGCCCGCCATGACCGAACAGGGCTGGGGTCGCATCGTCTATCTCGGTACCGGCCTCAGCCGCCGGCCCCGGGAGGGCATGATCGCGCTGGGCACGGCCAAGGCCGCACTGGCGCAGTTCGCCCGGTACCTCGCCCAGGAACTGGGCCCGCGGGGCATCACGGTCAACGTCGTCGAGCCCGGTCCGGTGGAGGACACCCGCATGGCGAAGGTGATCGACGAGGAGCACAAGCAGCGGCAGGTGGCCGCCACCCCCTTGGGCCGCCTGGCACGCCCGGGAGATGTCGCCCAGGCGGTGGCCTTCTACGCCAGCGAGGACAACGCCTTCATGACCGGCACCACGGCCGCGGTCAACGGCGGCATGTCCATGTACTGATGCCCCGCCGTCCCGCGCGCACGGGGCCCGACCGTACCCGGTCCGGTCGACGGCCGGACCGCATCCGGCACACCGTTCATTTCGGCGCCGTGGAGCGCGGCAGCCGGGCACGCGCGGGCGCTCGGCAGTGACACGACCAAGGAAGACGTTCATGTACACGATCGATCTCGCCTACGTCGGACGGGGCCTGCACGAGGAACTGGTCGCCTACATCGCCGACCAGCAGGGCTACTACGCCGACGAGGGCGTCCACGTCGCGCTGCGCGACGGCTGCTCCTGGGACGAGGAACGGCTGCGCCACGGCGCCACCATCGGGCTCGGCCGGGCGCTGCTGTCCCGACTGGCCGACGGCGTCCCCTGGGTCGCACTCACCGTCAACACCCACCACCCGCTGTTCTGGTTCCTCGCCCGCCCCGGCCTGACCTCCCTGGCCGACCTGGCCGGCCGACGGCTGGCGGTACATGCCCCCCACACCGCACCCGGGTGCTTCGCCCGGATCGTGCTGCGCCGGGTCGGCCTCGACCCGGACCGCGACATCCACACCGTCGTCCGCGCGCCCGGCGACTACGGCATGGACCTGCGCAGGCTGCACGACGGCGGCATCGACGCCGCCCTGGTCGGCAGCACCATGGCACCGGAGGCGGTGGCCGCCGAGCACGGCTGGCAGGTGCTGGCCTGGATCGGCGACCACTTCCGGATTCCCACCGTGGGCGTGGCCGTCGACCCCACCCACATCCACCCGGACGACCCCGCGGTCCAGGCCGTCGTACGGGCCCACCAGCGAGCCCTGCGGGTGATCCACCACGAACCCGACACCGCGGTGCGGCACGTCCAGGCGTTCCTCGGCCGACACACCGCGGACGAGGCCCGCGCCCACTACGAGACGTTCATCGCACCGTACTTCACCACCGACGGCCAGGCCGACCTCGCCGTCGGCGCTACCGCGATCAGCGCGGTCGCCGACGAACTCGGCGTCCCTGCCACCGTCACCGCAGCCGAGTTCTACCGCACCGCGACCGCCGCACCCTAGGAGCACCGCGACGCCGGCATCAGGTGTGGCGCAGGCGGCCACTTCACCACGATCCCGGCGACAGCCGGACGGTCCCGGAGCTCACATACGGGGATCCAGAGCTTTTCGGGCGTGATCGGGAGGTCCCGCACCCGCCGCCCTGTCGCGTCGAACACCGCGGTGGCAACGGCCGCTGCGATACCGGTGGCGGACAGCTCCCCGATCCCCTTGGCTCCGAGCGGCCCGGCGTGCGGATCGAACTCGTCGACGAAGGACATGTCGATGTGGGGCGGGATGTCGGCGTTCACCGGTAGCGGCACGCCGGCGAGGTCCTGGGACAACCAGTGGCCCAGCTTCGGCTCGAAGCGGCTGGCCTCCGTGGCTGCCATGCCCCAGCCCCACACCCGTCCGCCGATCAGCTGGGAGCGGGCGGTGCGCTCGTTGACGACTGCACCGACGCTGTAGACACCGGTCGCACGGCGCAGCCGCAGCAGGCCGAGATCCGGGTCGACGCCCACCTCGATGAACATGGCGCCGAAGGTCCGGGAGGAGACGCCAGGCGCTCCCCCGTCGGCGGATGCACGGCCGGGCAGCACCATCTCGCCGTTGCCGACCACCTCGTCGAACTCGGCCGCGCGCAGGAGGTCGGCGTATGACCGGCGCTGGTCGCGCCAGGTGAGGGCGCCGGAGTCGGCGCGCACCTCGTCGCTCGGCCAGGACATGGCGTCGGCGAGCCGGCGCAGGACGTCATTGGCGGCCAGGTGGACAGCGGTGCCCATGCCGATCGTGGTGCCCGATCCGTATGTAGGACCGGCGTACGGCAGGTCCGTGTCGCCGAAGATCCCCTTGACGGAGCCGATGTCGATGCCGAGGGTCCCCGCGGCGATCTGCGGGAAGATCGTGGTGGAACCCGCGCCGATGTCCGTGTAGCCGGCCTCGACCGTTGCGGTGCCGTCGGCCCGCAGCCGCACCGGGCGTTGGAGGCGAACCGGAACTGGCCCTGCGTGCAGTCGGCCATGCCGCAACCGATGAGCCAGTGCCCGTCGCGGGTGCCGCCCTTGGGCCGGTCCCACCAGCCGAAGCGGCGGGCACCGGTAGAGACGCAGAGCATCCCGCCGGCAACGTTGAGGTCGGGCCGGCGGGATGGTACTGGTAGCCCGAGGCCCCGGGCCGGGATCTCCGCCTCAGCTGCGGTCGGCAACCTGCCGCAGCAGATCCGTCGACGAGGCCAGGACGGCGTACCAGGTGTTGGCGGTCTCATCCGTGGCTGGAGCCCAGGCGGCCACCACCGGGAGTTCGCAGTAATCGCCGGCCTCCAGCGGGGGCAGCGTCCAGATCATGCCGTGCTGGTGGTCGGAGTCCACGCCCCACGTGCTGTGCGAGCGGTCGTGGACCTCGTCGATCAGCTCAGCCCACCGACGAGGGACCTCCGCGCCGGCAGCCCAGCAGATCGCCTCCTCGTCCATGCCGCCGATGGTGAGCTTGGTGCTGTCGTCGTCGACCGTGATCGCGGCCAGCGACTGTCCGCCGTCCCACCCCGCGGCGGCGTCCTGCGGCAGCCGTTCCGGCAGGCTCGCCGAGAACCGCACTCGCCCGAGCGGCACGTGGGCGTCGATCCGCCAGACCGCCGCGTGGCAGTCGGTCAGCGGCCCCCAGTTCTCAGGGTCGAGCCCGGGGTCGCACGGGGTCAGCAGCAGCTCGACGCGGGCCTCGGGACGGGTCCAGTGGGCCACCGTGCAGCCGCCCGGCAGCTCGAACAGTTCATCGGGCAGCGGCGGAAGGGCCGTGTTCCCGATGGCCGTGGTGAAGAGCAGCGGGCCGAACGGCGTATCGATGGCGGGCCGGCCGCCGGGGCTCAGACCGGTACGCGGGACGGTGGCGAGTAGCACCCGCCCCAGGGTAGTGGGGGCCTGTTCCGCGGTTCGCGGCAGATCGGACCGCGCCCTCGGATGAGCATCGATCTCGCCGAGGTCGTCGCCTCCGCCCAGCGGGGCGCGGTTGCGGTCGAAGCAGCCGTCCGATCAGGGGATGAAGTGCGCACCGAGCAGGCCTCGGCCAGCGCGTGCTGCGGCGCGCCAGACCGGGGGAACGCCGTCGAGAAGGGCGTCGATGTCCTCCTGGTCGCCTTCGGGGTGGAGGGCGGCGGCGAGAAGCAGCTCGGCCTGGTGCCGGGTCCGGGTGGTCCAGGTGAAGGCTCGTTCGACGGCAGGGAGGGTCTGGAGGACCTGTTCGGGGGTGAGGACGAGGTCTCCGAACCAGCCGGGTAGTTCGGCGTTGCGCTGAGGTCCGAGGGCGAAGGCCATGGCGGCTGCCGGGTGGGCCTTGCGAGTGGCGACCGTGAGGTGAGGCAGGGCCATGTCGTAGCCGCGTTCCCAGGCCTCGTACACGAGGCAGATCCTCTCGTCCAGTGCGGACGGGCCGGCGGCGTCGAGGAACTCGTCCATGAACGCCTCCGTGCTGCCCGCCTGCTGCCACCGCTGCAGAAGGTCCCTGGATGCAGGGAGTGCTGCTTCGGCCTCAATGGCCGGGGCCAGGTCCGTCGAGTACTGAGTGATGGCATCGGCGTGCATGGGTATCAGGCACCACAGCCCCAAGAAGCTCACGGTGGCTCCCCCTTCTCCTCGTGGTGGTGTGATGTTGGCATGCCGGTCTGACATCGGGTTGCCGCTCAGCCTCGCGGGGCCACCTTCGCCCGTTCAGCGCACGGGCGGAGCGCAACACGGGAGCGTTCCGCCGACCGCCACCGGAGCCGCAGGGCCTCCCGTCCTTCAGGCCGTGGCGGCCTGAAGGACGGTGGACAGTGCCCAGGCCGCGGTGAACCAGAGCGCGGCACGGCGGCCCCTGGCGGCGAGCAGCGCCAGGTCGCCCGCGCCGAACCAGACGAGTTCCAGGACCGCGCGGGCCGGGCCGTGGAGCGGATGCGTCGCGGTCGGCGCGCCGAACTGCCCCCAGGCCACGATCAGGAGCGCCACCGCGCCGGTGGCCAGCGCGAGGCGCAGGGGCAGGCGGGCGGTGCGGGTGAAGCCCCAGTAGCCCGCGGAGACGTAGACGGACATCTCCAGCAGGAACGCGAGGGCCGCGCTCGCGGCCGCGAGAACCGTCCCGGCGGTCATCGGGCGATCCAGACGGCCGAGGCGAGGTGGAGGACAGCGAAGGCGCCGGCGCCGAAGGTCATGCCGCGGTTGCGGTACCGGGCGCCGATCGCGGAGTCGCCGGCCTGGGCCAGCCCCGCGACCAGCAGCATCGGCCACGCGGCACCGTGGGGCGCGCCGGTCAGCAGGAGCAGCGCGGTGGCCAGCCCGAGCGGGACGGCCCGGACCGCGTAGGCGCGGGCGTAGAGGTCGGTCCCGGCGTTGACCGGCTCCCCCGCCGGCAGCGCGAGACCGGGGCGAAGCACCCCCGCGACACTCGAACCGGCACTGATGAGCGCCGCCACGGCGTTGGCGACGAGCAGGACGTCCATTGAATCCCCCTGCAAATCATTCGAGCGGTGAACGATAATGAGACGGTATCATTCTGTGCATGAGTGATGTCAAGGGAGCAGCAGAGCTGCGGGCCACGATCGTCTTCAACCTGGGGACGCTCGGTGCCGTGGCCGCCGACCGGTTCGCGGCGCGGGTCGAGGCCCTGGGCCTCAAACCCAAGCACGCCGGCCTGCTGGCCGCACTCGACGCGGGACCGGCCGCCTCCCAGCAGGACCTGGCCAGGCGACTCGGCGTCGCCCCGAGCCTGGTCGTCGCCCTCGCCGACCAACTCCAGGAACTCGGCGCCCTGGAACGCATCCGAGATCCTCAGGACCGCCGCCGGCAGGTCCTCAACCTCACCCCCGAAGGCCGCACCCTGCTCTCGCGTTGTGCTGATGCCGCCCGGAGCCTGGACGACGAACTGACCGCGGACCTGAGCGACACTCAGCGCAGCGCACTGGAACAGGGCCTTCGGCTCCTCGGCGGACAACACCTCCCGCACTGACCCAGCCCCTCGCGCGCGCCGGGCGGCCCGACCCCGGCTTCCTACCGCACCCTGGCGGTCCTGGGAATCCTGCCTGCTCGAAGCCGAAGGCCTGTGGAAACCGCCCACCGAGGACGCCGGGGTCTGTCGTCGAACGCGCTTGGGTTGGTGACCCGACCGCTGGCGACGTCGGTGGTGAGGCCGATGAGCCAGGCCGCCGCGTCCAAGGCGAGGAACAGCAGCGCGCCGTCACATGGTGCCACGTCGCCGCTTGGCCATGAGTCCGCCATCTGCGCCGGTGTTGTTTATCATCGATCTACTGGTGTCTTTTGTCTTCAAAGCCTCCAGCACGGCGTGGTGCACAAGAGCTGAATGACGGTCATTGGTGGAGTCTCGACTCCAGAGGGTGCAAAGTCGTGTCCCGCTCCCAACCAGGTCATCCATGTCCGCCCTGTCGGACTCCCCTGCCTGACATCGGCACCGTGACCGGTACTCGTCTCGGCTGGGTCCCGGCTCGGCAAGCTCCATCAGGAACATTGCTGGTTCGAACACTGGCGGTCAAGGCGCGTCAGACCCATGCCGCCGTTTCCCCGGGCAGCCGGTTTTGTCGCGAGCTCAGGGGCCGTCAGACGGCACCCCGTGGCCCCTCTCCGTCCAAGTCCGGTCCCAGTCCGCCGGCGCAGGAATTTTCCGCGGAAAATCGGTGAGCTGCGAGGCGGCGGTTGCCCGCCCCCCTGCCGATGTCCCTACTGGTGTCTAGAGTGCGCGGGTAAGATCACCTGAGGAGTTGGACACCATCGACTGGTCGTCGCTGAGACACGCCTACGGGAGCGCCGGCGATGTCCCGGGCTGGATACTCGACCTGTACTCGAGCGACCCCGATCAGGCTCACAAGACCATGGACGAGTTCTTCGGCGAAGCGCTGCATCAGGGCTCGCTGTCGTCGGCTGCCGTGACGGCCGTCCCCTTCCTCGCGCATGCCGCGGTGCATGGCGTCCACAAGCGGGCGAGCGTGCTCGCGGCGCTGGCCGGGACCGGGGATCCGCAGGTGCGCCGGAACACGGTGCGAGTCGCCCGCCGGGCGACCGGCGAGACCCTGCCGACGGCACTGCGCGAGCTGACCGCCTGTTTCGAGTCCGACCCCTCCGCCGCCGTCCGGTCGGAGGCGCTGACCGTGCTGACCCGGCTCGACCCCGACGCTCGGGCTGTCGAGCCCCGGTTGCGTTCGGCGCTCGCGGATCCGGTGCCGGCTGTCCGCGCGGCCGCCGCCGTCGGCCTGGTGGAACGGGCGAAGGCGCCGTACCCGGCCGAGGTGGTCGCCGTGCTGGCCGAGGCCGGCGGCGACCCCGAGCTCTCCGTCAACAGCGGCGAGTTCGCCCCCGGGATCGGGACCGTGGACAGCCGCCTGTGGGAGCTGGCCGGGGACGCCGACGCCCTCACCGCCGTGGCCCGCGGCTGGATCGCCCGGGGCGACCACCAGATCCGCGGTTCACGCCGCGCCCAGCGGCTCTCCGAGGTCTGGCGCGACCGCGAGAACGAGACCATCGGCCTGCTCACCGCCGCCCTGGCGCACGACCACGCCCCCTGGGACCTGTTCACCCTCCTCGACGCCATCGCCAGGTGGCTGCCGGGCGCCTCTCACCCCGACCCGGCGCTCGGCGACCGCCTCCTCCCCCACGCACGCACCAACGGACAGGCCCAGGAACTCCTCGGGCACCTCGGCGACCAGCGCCTGCTCACCGACATCCCCGACCCCCGGCCGAGGGCACTGGCCGCCCTCGCCGCCCGCACCCAGCGCCCCGAGCACCAGCGCCTCGCCCTGCGCCACCCCGACGGCCACGGCCTCGACGAGCTCTACCCGGCCCTCTCCCCCGAGGCCGCCCGTACCCATCTGCCCGACCTCATCCACCTGCTGCACCGCCACCCCACGCCGACGCTCCTGCACCGCTTCGGCGACTGGGCCATGCACCGGGCTCCTCGACACCCTGGAGGCCATCGCGCAGACGACCGCCGACGACGACACCCTCGCCGTCGCTGCGGCCGTGACCGCGGCCCGCCTCGGCGCAGACCCGCACCCGGCCCTGCGCCTGCTGGAACAGCGGCTCTCCGACACCGGACGACATCTGGAGGAGGCCGCCCGGCTGGGCGAGGCGGCCGCACCACTGCTGCCGCTGATCGAGCGCCACCTCGACAACGGCAACACCCGGTACCGACTGCACGCCGCCCAGGCCCACGTGAACATCACCGGAGACCCGTCCGTCGCGGCCCCTCCTGACCGCGCTCCTCGACCCCATGGGACCCGTGGGCGTGCACGCCCTCCAGACACTCCGCCGGATCGAAGCGCCCTACCCCCGGCACCTGCGACCGCAGCTCCTGCACTGGGCCACCAGCGAACGCCGCCTGATGAGCGGATACACCACCTGGCTATCCGGCCGGCGGCAGCACCTCGACGACCAGCTCCGCGAAACGGCTTGCCACATGCTCACCTGACAACCTCGCCGACAGACTCGGAACGACGAGTTGAGTACGCGTACCCACGTGACGGCCGGACGGATACTCATGCGGCAGCTGTCCGGCCCCGGGCACGATCAGGGCCATGGAAAACGGTTCTCAGCGCCCCAGTCGCCGACGCAAGGCGGCCATCCTGCTCACCGGCCTGGCCCTGTCGGCCACGGTGGTGCTCGGCGCAGTGGCGCTCGGCAGGGCCGTCGAGGGGGAGCCGTACCCGGTGGCCGATCCGGCCGCCACCGCCGAACACCTCAACGGCCGGGTACTGGCCGCCTACGACGCCCTCAGCCTGCCGGAGGCACCGGTGCTGAACCCAGAGCTCAGCCTCGGGGTCAAGGCCGACGTGTACCGCTGCCACGGGCGCGGGCTCGGGAGCTTCCTCGACAACCTGTCTGACAGCCCTCCGTCCGAGCCCCGGACCGCCGCGATCGGCGCGGGCTTCACGGTCACCGGGCTCACGCATCCGCAGGCAGTGGAGGCGGCACTGCGAGCGCGCCGGACTTTGACCGGGCAGGGCTGGAAGGTCGTCTCCTATGAGGAGTTCGACGGCCTCCGGCTGAACCTCAAGCCGCCGAACGTCGGCCCCGGATCCGTCTCCGGCACCGTCCTCGTCGCGTACCACGACGGGAGCGGCTTCCTTGAAGTCAGCGCGTTCGCGGAGTGCGTCCGCTACCCCAGCGACACCCCCGTGGACTTCGAGGGGAAGCCGGAGCACCTGCCCGCCCTCGCCCTGCCGGCGCAGATCCGCCGCCCGTGACCGCGACCTCAAGGGGCCCGGGCAGCGGATCCGGTCCATGGATCGGAGTCGGCGATTTTCCGCGGAAAATCCGGTTCCGTCCAGGAGCTGCCGTCGAGCACCGGAACCGAAGACGAAGCGATGCCTCGGAGAGACGACGCCGCCAAGGCTGCCGGGGCCGCAGAATTTTCCGCGGAAAATCCGGTTCCGTCCAGGAGCTGCCGTCGAGCACCGGAACCGAGGACGAAGCGATGCCTCGGAGAGACGACGCCGCCAAGGCTGCCGGGGCCGCAGAATTTTCCGCGGAAAATCGGCGGGTCTCAGCCGGCTCTGACGGGGTGCGGAGGCCGACTCTTGAGCGCGTCGCTCGGCCCGCCCTGGCATGGCTGTGGCCGCTGACGCCGCCACACAACCTACGTGCCCGGCGCGGGAGCACTCATGCCATTCGACCGTTGATGCCGTTGGAAGCCCCACTGTCACCTTCGCCGGGCCAGCGCCCTTCGATGTGCAGCTGGATGAGCGCGGCGTGGGAGAGCGGGCTGGTGGGGTCGGTGACGTCCCCGTTGGTGGTGTAGTCCAGGAGTACGACGTCGTCCTTTTGCCTGAGCAGCTCGACCAGGTCGGCGACTCGGTGCTCGAGGATCCAGCGGTAGGCCGGCAGGTAGATCCGGCGTCGAGCCGTTTCGTAGGGCAGCAGCCGGTCGCCGTCCAGACCGGTTCGGTGGCCTCGGACGGGGCCGTACCGGCTAACCGTCCGCTTCAGCCCTGTCATCGTGGTGATCCCCAGCCTCGCGGGGTCGACGTCGGAGTCCTGGAAAACCTTGAGGGCTTGCCAGATCCCTTCCACGGACTGGCTGGTCACTCCGTCGCTGTAGGGAACCGGGATACCGCCGTGCGGGTAGAACGGGCTCAACCGCACCCACGGTTCCGGTCCCTTGGAGGTCACGTCGATGATCTCGGCGCCGGGGAACGCGGCGATCAGTGACGCCATTGCACGGCGACGGCTTGCGATACGGATCGACACCTAAAGGCCCCCTGGTTTGGATGACAGCAGCCATAGAGCATCCCCGATGCCACTGACATCCCACCTGCCCGTGGAACCGAACGGCTCCGAGGAACAGCCGGCGTGGGCGTTCCTGTAGTCGGCGGTGGGGAGGAAGCGACCTCCGCACCGGGGGCCACGGTACCGGCGGGGGAATGGATACGGGACGCGGAGTTGAGTACGGGTACTCATGAAGCGGCCGGACCGCGCCGTCCACGATACGAACCATGGGGAATGGCTTTCGGCAACGTCGTCGGGGACGCAGGGCGGCTCGCGCGCTCGCGGTCTTCGCGGTGGTGGGTGCGGCGGGTGCGGTGGTGTTCGGCGGGGTGAAGGTCACCGGGGCCTGGGAGGGGGATCCGTTCCCGGTGGCCGATCCGGCCGCAACCGCCGAGCATCTGAACGACCACACCATGGCCGTCTACGACGCGCTCGGCGTGCCGGACGGGCTGGCGCTCGATCTGGGGAACAGCCTCGGGGTCAAGGCCGACATCTACGACTGCCATGGACGGGGGCTCGCCCACGTCCTCGACGACCTGGAGGACACCGCTCCGCACGAGCCCCGCACAGCAACGATCAGCGCGGGCTTCACTCTCACCGGGCTCACGCATCCGCAGGCCGCGGAGGCGATGGAGCAAGCCCACCGAGCCCTGATCGGGCAGGGGTGGACGGTCAGCTCCCGCGAGCGGCCCGACAACATCCAGCTGAAGCTGACGCCCCCGAACACCGGCCCCAGCGGCGTCTCCGACAACGTCTTCGTCGACTTCTACGACCCGAGCGGTTTCCTCACCATCGAGACGCACGCGGAGTGTGCCCGCTACCTCGACGAGACGCCCGTGGGCATCGAAGGGAAGCCCGAGCACCT
This sequence comes from Kitasatospora sp. NPDC101155, assembly GCF_044768305.1. Classification (NCBI taxonomy): domain Bacteria; kingdom Bacillati; phylum Actinomycetota; class Actinomycetes; order Kitasatosporales; family Streptomycetaceae; genus Kitasatospora; species Kitasatospora sp. NPDC101155. Next base: position 33,470 of record NZ_JBIWPN010000062.1, read on the forward strand.
GGCCCACCTCTCGGTACCGGCCCGGGTTCGCCGGGAGTGATCGCGATCCGCTCGGAGGATTTTCCGCGGAAAATTCGGAGCCTGCCGGAGACGGCCCATATGGCCGGGTCACCGTCCTGCTGAGATGTCGGTGAGGAGAGCTGACAGAGGCTGGGCGATCGGCAGTCGGCCTGCGTCGAGGTGGCCCGGCCCGTCACGCCCACAGCTGCGGTCCCCCGGCTTCGATTTTCCGCGGAAAATCCGGACCCGCCGAAGGCCGCCTGCGAGAGCAGGTGTCCGACGGCGAGACGGCACGCTGTAGACAACCCAAGTTGCTGAGCCGTCTGCGGTCTTCGAACCACGAAATTTTCTGCGGAAAATCCGGGTCCCGTCGACGGGACCCGACGCATGCAGCCGGCCAGAGTCAACCGTGCGGCACGTCACCTGCCGCCAGGCCGTTGCCCCGAAGCCGGGTAGCCCGATCGTGATGCTGTCCTGCCGGCGTTCCGCCACGGCCCGTGGCTGCCGGCACGACCGAACGGTCGAACCTGAAACCCTGTGATCGCCCGGGCTGAGGGCAGCGCTCCACGGTCGGGCCAGGGGTAGCCGGGTTGCGTTGCCGGTCCGCCGGTTCGAGGCACTGGACACGGTGTTGCCACCCGACCGTGGCCGGCCGATTTTCCGCGGAAAATCGGTCGGCCGCAGGAACGGCGCCCCTGGCGCAATGGCGGGCGGTCAGGCCTGGACGTCCGGATGAATCTGATCCTCAGGGGTCGAAGGGGGCTCAGTGTCGGACCGGAGTCGGCCTCCGGTCCGGTGATCCTCTCGCGTGAAGAGACCCTGTGTCGAGACCGGCGATCGCTACAAGCCCGGACAGTTGGCGAACGTGTATTCGTCCGCGACGTTGACGCTCGCACAGGACTTGGATTGTTCGCCGAGTCGGTGGTGGCGGCGGTTGGATGAGTGGTTGGCGGCCGCGCGGCTCGGTGATTGGAATGCGATCGTGCAACGTGCAACCACAGTCGGCGATCGCGGCGAAGAACGTGCGAGCCAGCCGACCCCGTCGATGGGGTCGCCGCCGCCAGGAGTGCGTCCCGGAATTTTCCGCGGAAAATCGTTGACCCGGAGCGGGGCGGTCAGCGGCTAGTCGGAGTTCTCCCAGACCAGTACGCCGGGACCGTCGGGCGTGACGACCGGGATCCAGGCCTCGGCCGCCTCCGAGAGTCGGGACTCGTCGAGGACCAGCGACGGCGGGTAGGGAGCGTCGTGGTGACCGGAGCCGTACATCCCCAGGGAGTCGACGGCCGCCCGTAGCCGGTCGAGCACCCCGGCCGGCCACTCCCGGCCACGCGTGCCCCATCTCTTCAGCTCGCCGACGAAGATCTCGTTCATGTCCTCGTCCAGGTCCGTTCCGTAGAGCGGGACGAGGTAGCCCTCCTGCTCGTACTGCGCGCAGGCGTAGCCGCCGCACTGGTTCTGGTGGACGACGCCGGTGGGGGCCGCCACGATGACGAACATCCAGCCTCCGCCGCACCCGTCCGGGTCGAGGTGGACATACCGCTTCTCCGTCGTCGCGTCATGAAGCTGGTCCGTCATCAGGGTCGGTCTCCGGCGTGAGTCGGGGTGGTCGGCGGTCTGGAGGAGCTCGCGCGACTGCCGTCCTTGGTGGCAGGGACATCGAACCTCGGCCGAGTCCGCGGGACCACCGGATTTCGGCGGGCGCCCGGCATGCCGAATCCGGCGGCCGGTGGGCTCCGGAATTTTCCGCGGAAAATCCGGGGGAGCATGACCCCCGCCGATGCCGTGTCTCGATCACTGCGACGATGTTCCGATGTCCTCCTCGTCCCTCCCCGAGCTGTGGTTGCGCGGCGTCGCCGCCAACCCGGCCGCTCCGTCCGAGGTCCTGCTGCGTCTCCTGGCCCCGCAGGCGCGCGCTGCCTGGACGGTTCTCTGCGGGGAGAGGACGCTTCCCGCAGAGGTCGTCGAGGCCGTGCTCGCCCACCCGGAGCGGCCGGTTCGCGGTGCCTTCGCCCGTAACCGGCACGCCGCACCGGCTCAGCGCGGACGGTTGGTCGACGACCCGGATTCGTTCGTCCGCGCGGCCCTGGCCGCGGGACCGCGCCCTCGCCTGGGGGTCGCCGAGCCCCTCCCGACGACGTCCTGGAAACCCTGCTGACCGCGCGGAACGACGACTGGCCAGAGCAGCGGCTCACCGCCGACGAGATCAAGCAGGAGCTGGCGTCTTCCGGGCAGATCCCGCAGTCGTTCCGCCGCGCGATGGTCCAGCACCCGAACCCGGAGCTGCGGGCCCAGGCCACCAGTCTCTGGCTATGGCTCACCCCGGCACAGCGCGAGGCACTCCTGACCGACCCGGATCCCGTGGTGTCGGAGGCGGTACGTGAGAGCAGCCGGAACCTGGATCCGGCAGCGATGGAAGCGGCCCTGCCGGAGCGCGACTGCCACTACCGGTCCCTGCTGCTCGTCAACTACGCCGTCTCCCAGACGGTGGCCGAGCAGTGCCTCGCACAGGGGCGCGACCAGTGGGCGCTCGCCTCCAACCGCCACACGCCCGGCGACGTCGTCGCCCGGCTGGCGCGCGACCCCGAGCCGGGGGTACGCGAGCGGGTGGCCGCCAGGGCCGATCTGGATCCGGCGCTGCTGGCGGTACTCGCCGAGGACCCGGACGAGACCGTACGAACCCGGGCCCGGCTGCAGCCGCTCCCGCGGACCTGGCCGCAGCGCGCCGCCCTCGACCGAGTCGTCGGGCACACGTCCGAGTGCGTCGGTCCGGTCGGCGAGATGTTCCTGGAGCCGGAGGCGAGCTGGTACGAGGCGTGCGCGGTATCCGAAGAGCCGCTGTTGCGCCGGGTCGCCGCGACGTGCGCGTGGCTGCCGGGGGAGTTGGTACAGGGCTTGGCGTCCGACCCCGATCCGCAGGTCCGACACCTGCTGGCCCTCAACCATCCGCTGGCGCCGTCGGCGATCGTCCTCGACGCCTTCATGTCCGTGCCGCGCCATCGCCCGTACCTGCTGACGCTGACCCGGCTTCCGCGCACCGGGCTGGGGCACCTCCTCGACCACGCCGACGCGGATGTCCGCACCCTGGCCGCCGCCGACAGCAGCCTCGCCGAGCCGCCCGTCCGACTGCTGGCCGACCCCGAGCCCGGTGTCCGCCGGGCTGCGGCAGCCAATCCGCTGCTTCCCCTCGAACTGGTCTCGTCCCTCTTGGAGGATCCGGAGCTGGCCGAGAGTGCCGCAGCCAACCCGTCGCTGCCCGTCGCTCGGCTCCACGAGCTGCTCGACCGCGGCGGGCTGCTGGCCACTGCTCCGTAGGGTGCGTGGAAACCGGCAGCGGACCGACCGGGTCCCGCACTGGGCTGCCGCCCCATGGTCGAGTGCGGCGAGGTGCGAGGTTCTTGTCTTGCTGGGTGGTGTGTCGGTGAGCCAGGCATCGATGCGATGAGGTTGATCGCGGTGGCGGCGAGCACGTTGCGCGATCCGCAAGGTCCGGGCCGAGTGCCTCACAGCGAGAGCCCAGCTGATGGAGGCGTCGGTGGCCGAGTGCCGGCCCGACCGGCCGGAACCACCGATGGCCGGACCACCGTGATCGGGGCGGTCGTGCACCTGCTGGCCACCGGTCCGGCGGCGGGGACGGCCCGTGACTAGCGCAGATGCCGGGCGAAGAACCCGGCCGCGTCCTCCCCTGCGAACTGCGGGACGCCCGTGT
>NZ_JBIWPN010000063.1:0-35494 GCF_044768305.1 Kitasatospora sp. NPDC101155
GATGCACGTGCCCGCCCGATCCGGCGGCAGGATTCGGCGTTCCGGAGAGCGGGGTTCGTTTCGTACGGAGACGAACGAGAAGGACCGTAAACGGCGCGGAGCCAATAGCACAAGCCCTCGTGAGCTGGGTCACGGCCCGGCCGAATTACCCGAATGATCCACAATAGTTCTTGATAACGATTCGACAACGTCCCTATGAGTGCGTGTCAGTACGGGCCGCCGGGCCCAGCGCGGCGGCCACCGCCCGATGGCGCGCCGTGCGGGTCGCGGGTTCGGGCCCGGCGCGCCCGCCCTGGGCCACGCCGACCTGACCGGAGGTCAGCCTGCCTGCCAACCCTGCGCATCGACCGTCGGCACCCTGCCGAACGGCTGGAGCTACCAGACCTTCTGGCAGTTCGCCGACTCCGGCACCTTCCCCGGCGACCAGGACCTGTTCAACGGCGCCTCCGACCGCCTGAGCGCGCTCGCGCTCGGCTGACGCGAACGAGCGGCCGCCGCACCCGTGGGTGCGGCGGCCGCTCCCCGTTCAGCACGAGCCAGTCAGCGTGAGCCGACCAGCGCGACCTGAGCCCCCCACTTCGCTGCGGAACCTCGACTCCCTCCTGAGGAACCACCTCCTCCCCGCCTTCGGCGGCATCGGCATGGCCACCCGGACCAACGCGTTCATCAGCCTGAAGACCATCCTGCTGGACGCACACCGGCTCGGCCTCTACGAGGACAGCCCGCTCGATGGAGTCAAGGCACCTCAGTACGACCCGAAGCGTGCGGTGATCCCGTCCGTCGCCCAGTTGCAGCAGAGCCGGACCGCGGGCGACGACGCCTTCCGCCTGGTCACCGACCTCACGCGCGGCTGCGGTCTGCGCAACGCCGAAGCGTATGCCGTCAACATCAACAACATCGTCGCCGACAACGTCAACCGTGTCACCGAACAGGTCAACCAGGCCTCCAAGGCCTACAGCCGCCTGAAGCACCGCAAGGTCGGTGACTACCGCGACGTTCCGCTGCCGGCCCGCCCCAAGCACTCCATCGGGCAGTACGCCGAAACGTACGGAACCGTGGACGGCTACCTCCTCCCCAACCACTTCCGAACTTGTACGCGGAGAGACCCAACCGAGGAGCCTCGCGATAGACCCAGGCAAGAGACATGTTCAGATACTCTGCCGTCTGCTTGACACTCATGAACTGCTCCGGCACGGATTTCTCCTCTGTTCGGCCGATCCGTGGCAATCATCAAGGACTCGCCGATTTTGGCCGCGCCGCTTAAGCCTGGTAATGGGCACCCATCTCACCGGATTCGTCGGCCGGACTCGATGCCGGAGCAACCCCCGCGCTCGCGGAGGGAGTTGATCCCTGGGCGGTGCCTGATGAAGCGCTACCTCGATGTCGGCCCCGCTCGGTCTATGCTGACACGCGAGTGCCGATGGGCCGGTCGCCGCGAAGCGCACCTTGACCGGTCCTTCCCGTGCCATCATCAGTCTTCGTACGCACAACCAAGAAGTCGAGGCCGAGGAGGAATACCGCGTTCCTCTTCTGGATTGGTCACTGGGTACGGTCGTGCGAAGGGGGGGCGTGAGTGGCCGATCTGAAGGTGTTCCGGCGGGATGTCGATGGCCGTGATGTCGAGCTGCGGGGTTCGACGGTGGCGCGGGAGCGGGAGCTGCAGCGGCGGGTCGAGGCGTCGATGGAGGAGATGCTGGGGGTCCGCTTCTTGGCGTCGGAGTACCCGACCGGGCCGTGGCACCAGGGGCGGATCGACACGCTGGGGCTGGACGAGGACAACGTGCCGGTGGTCGTCGAGTTCAAGCGCGGCCGAGATTCCGGGGTAAGCATCGCGCTGCCGAGAGGTCTCGCGGCTCGGCATGCGCCTGACGCTGGTCTGCGCCGCTCGCAGCTCGGTCATGAACTGGTCCTGTGGCTGGACGTAGGCGCGCAGGTCGACGTCCTGCAGCAGTGCGGGTGGCTGGCTCAGCAGGTATGAGCCTGCGGCAATGAGGAAGGTGCGGGTCGTGGCGTCGCTGCCTCGCTTCATGCGCGGCGCCTGATAGAGCAGGTACACCGCCTGCAGCCAAGCGGTCACCGCGGCGGCCGGGGTGGTGTGGTCCTGGGCGAGCAGAGTCATGGCACTGCGAAAGATTGCCCTTCGGTCCGTTTCCGGAGAGCTGGCGCTGTAGACCAGCAGCTGGCCGTCGGTGGCAATCCGGGAGGTGACTGCGGCTGCGAGTCGCCGGGCAAAACCTGCGACTCTCTGGCGACGGTGGCGGCGAGAATCTCGATTGCCTGCTGGGCGCGTGCGGTGTCATGGGTGACGACGAGGTCGAGCAGGATTCCGCGAAAGGAGCCCACGATCAGGGTCGCCAGGCCGGGAACACGCGGTCCAGGGCAACCTGCTTCAGCCAGGATCTCGCCAACGACCTTGATCCAGTCGGTGCTTGCTCCGTCGAGGAAGGGCGCGTAGGTGTCGGGATCCGTGAGCGCCGAACCGTAGGTGCGGAAGACGACGGTCATGTAGGCACGATCGGACGGTGCGCTCAGGTGCCGCCATGCCGTCCGCACCACTTCGTCGACGGGGGTCCCACGAAGGCGCTCACCCTCCGCGGCGATGAACAGGCGGTGGCGCTCGCGCAGTTCATGGAGCACCTCGCCCAGCAGAGCCTCCTTGCTGCCGAAATGATGCAGCAGGGTCGCGTGCGTCACGCCGATGGCGGCGGCCAGCGGGCGCATCGACAGGGACTCGAAACCGTTCTCGGTGACGTAGTCGGCTGCGGCGCGGATGAGCTCACCTCGCCGGTGCGCATGCCGCGACTGCCGGCCGTCGATCTTGCCCGTCATCGGCACGGCCTTGTTCGAGGGCCGACCGGCCCGGTTGTCCACCATGGCCGAACCGGTACTCATGCACTGACGATACGTCAACCGATGGTAGACATACCGAATGGTCGATGAAATAGCCGCGTTCGGAACCGCCGGTCAGCCCTTGACGGCCGAGCTGGCGACGCCCTGGATGAACCAGCGCTGGAAGAAGGCGAACACGATCAGCACGGGCAGCACGAGCAGGACGCCGAAGGCCAGGATCTGTCCCCAGTCCGGTGGTTGCTGGCCCTGGAACACGCTCATCTCCAGCGGCAGGGGCCGTACGGCCGGGTCGTTCACCATGAGCACCGGCCACAGGAACGAGCCCCACTGCGTGAGGAAGGTGAGGATCGCGACCGAAGCGAAGGCGGGCTTGCTCATGGGGTAGACGATCCGGAAGAGGATGCGCCACGGTCCCGCGCCGTCGACCCGCGCTGCCTCCTCGATGCTGGCCGGGATGGCCCGGAAGAACGTGTGGAACTGGTAGATCGAGAAGGCGTTGGCGATGAACGGCACGGCCTGGATCCACACCGTGTTCCGCTGGCCGGCGAACAGGTAGAACAGCGGCACGGCCACCGACTCGAACGGGATCAGCAACAGCAGCAGCACCAGCGTGAGCACCAGCTGCCGGCCGCGCCAGCGCAGCCTGGACAGCGCGTACGCGGCCATCGAGTTGACGACCAGCCCGCCCGCCACCACGGTGCACGCCACGATCAGCGAGACGGCCATGAACCGCCAGAAGTACCCGGTGCTGTCCGAGGACAGGCTGCGCAGCACGGCCGCGTAGTTGTGGAAGGACAGGTGGGTCGGCAGGAAGCCGGACAGGCCGGCGAGCACCTGGTCGGACGGCTTGAGGCTGCCGATGAGCAGGTAGAGCACGGGCAGGGCGAAGACCAGGCTGAGCACGCTCAGGACGGTGTAGTCGGCGATCCGGCGGGCCGTCCTGCCCGCGGTGGAGCCGCCACCGATCGGCGGGTTCATGAGTCCTCCTGTTCGGGTCGGACGAGGCGGCGCTGGACGAGGGTCAGCGCCAGGACGATCAGGAAGAAGACGACCGTGACGGCGGATGCCCGGCCGATGTTGTTCTCGTCGAAGGCGGTGCTCACCGCCTCGTACATCACGGTCCGGGTGGCGTTCTCGTTGAGGCCGCCGCCGCGGACCAGGATGTAGATCTGGTCGAACACCCGGAAGGACAGCACCGAGGTGAGCAGCGCGACGAACACCAGGGTGTTGCGGATGCCGGGCAGGGTGACGTGCCGGAACTGCTGCCAGCGGGACGCCCGGTCGAGGGTGGCGGCCTCGTAGAGTTCGCCGGGGATGGACTGGAGCCCGGCCAGCAGGATGACCATCTGGAAGCCGACGCCCTGCCAGATGGACAGGACGACGACCGAGGCCATGGCGGTCAGCGAGGACCCCAGCCAGTCGAAGGCCCCCCAGTGGCCCAGACTCAGGTGGTGGAGCAGGGAGTTGAGCATGCCCTGGTCGCTGCGGGCGAGGATGAGCCGCCAGATGACGGCCACCAGGGCCATGGGGAAGACCACCGGCAGGAAGAACACCGAGCGGAACAGGCCGATCGCCTTGAGCTTGCGGTTGAGCAGCACGGCGAGGGCCAGGGCGAGGCCGGTCTGGAGCGGGACGACGGCCAGGGCGAAGGTGAGGTTGTTGAGCAGGGCGTGCAGGAACTGGCCGGAGAGGTCCGGGTCGGTGAAGATCCGGCGGTACTGCTCCAGGCCGAGGAAGACGGGCGGGCGGTCGGAGCCGAGCCGGGCGTTGTAGAGGGAGAGCACGACGGCGTAGCCGAAGGGGACGGCGACGAAGGCGATCAGTCCGGCCAGGGCGGGGACCGACATCAGCAGGCCGTGCAGTCCGTCTCGGCCCGCCCGGCGCCGGGCGGTCGATTCGGGAACGGCGACGGGTGCCGGTGTCGGCACGGTTCGGGATCTGGCGGTGATGGACATGGACAGGGTCCTGTTCCCGGCGGGCAGCCGGCCCGAGGGGACGGGCCGCCCAGCCGCGTGGGGCTACTTGCTGAGGGAGTATCCGTTGTTGTCGCTGAAGTCCTGGTCGATCGCCCGGGCGGCCTTGGTCAGGGCGCTCTGCGGGTCCGCGCCGCCGTAGACGGCGTTGAGCGCCTGGCTGAACTGGGCGGTGATGACCGGGTATCCGGCGGTGACGGGCCGGGTGACCGCGACGCAGGACTTGTTGATGTCGCTGTCGCCGCAGGGCTGGGAGAGCCCTTGGGCGAACAGGTGGAGCGGGCCACCGGGCTTGTACAGCGGGCTGCTGGACAGCACGGTCTTGGTGGCGGGCACCGCGCCGTTGGCGTTGGTCATGGCGCTGACGTTGGTGTCGCCCATCAGGTAGTCCAGGAACTTGCCGGCGGCCTTGGCGTTCTTCGATCCGGCGCCTATCCCCCAGGCCCAGGAACCCTGGCCGGTCTTGGGGCCGCTTCCGAAGTCGGGCAGCGGCAGTACCACCAGGTCGGAGCCGATCGCCTTGCTGTAGGCGGGGTAGCTCCAGTGGCCGGACCAGCTGAGGGCGACCCGGCCGTTGGCGAAGGCGTTGCCGTCGGTGTCGGGGTCGATGGCCGGCCTCCAGGACTGGAAGGTCTTGAACGCGCCTGCCACGGCCGGGGTGTCGAGAGCGCCCGCGGCCTTGCCCTGCTTGATCAGCGCGCCGCCGGCGGACCAGACGATCGGGGAGAAGCCGTAGCTGCCCCACTCGGTGGCCAGGCCGTAGTCCTCCTTGACGTCGAGCGCCTTGTGGCTGGGGTTGGCGGCGGCGAGTTTCTGCAGTGCGGCGGTGAAGTCGGCGGCGGTCCAGGGGTCGTCAAGTCCCGTGGGGTACTTGACCCCTGCGGCGTCGAGCAGCTTCTTGTTGCCGTAGATGCCGAGACCGGAGTCGTATATGCCGAGGCCGTAGAGCTTGCCGTCCAGGGTGGACTGGGCCTTGATCGCGTCGGTGGCGTTGGCGACGGTGCCGGGCGAGAGGTAGTCGGTGACGGGGGCGAGTTTGTGGTTGTAGACGAAGCTGGCCATGGCCGGACCGTCGAACTCGAGGACGTCCGGGAGGGCGGAGGCGCTGGTGGCGGTCAGCGTCTTGGTGTAGTCCTTCTCGGGAACGAACTTGAGGGTCGCCTTGACCTCGCTCTGCGAGCTGTTGAAGGAGGCGACCGCGTTCTGCAGGGCGGTGTTCTCGCTGTCCTGGCCCTGGTGCGCCCAGATGCTGATGGTGCCGGTGCCGCTGCCTGCGGTGGTCCTGGCCGCGGTGCCGGTGCCGCCGCAGGCGGTGAGGGTGACGGCGGGGAGGGTGAGCAGCAGGCCCAGCCGGAGGGTTCGTCTGGCATCGGTCATGAGGTTCCTCCGTTACGGGAGTTGCGGTGGGGGGCGGTGGTGTTGCGGACGATCAGACGGGTGGGGAGCTCGAGGTAGTCGGGGACGTCGTCGGCGGCCTGGAGCCGCCGCAGCAGCAGACCGGCGGCCTCGGTGCCGTGGTCGGCGACCGGCTGAGCGACGGTGGTGAGGCCGACGACGTCGGCGAGTTCGTGGCCGTCGAAGCCGACGATCGAGATGTCGTCCGGTACGAGGAGCCGGTGCGCGCGCAGGGCTCGCAACGCGCCCATGGCCATCTCGTCGGACTCGGCGAACACGGCGGTCGGTGGCTGCCGTGCGGCGAGCAGATCGGTCATCGCGCGCTCGCCGCCGTCGACCGTGTACTCGCCGTCCGCCTCCAGGGCCGGTTCGTACTCGATGCCGGCATCGGCGAGCACGTCCAGGTAGGCGCGGCGGCGCAGGTCGGGGGTGGTCCAGTGCAGCGGGGCGGTCGAGCGGGTGCCGATCAGGCCGATCCGGCGATGGCCGAGGTTGACCAGGTGCCGGACGGCGAGTTCGGCGCTCGCGCGGTCGTCGATGCCGACAGTGGTGAAGCCGGGCCGGGGGCCGCCGACGGTGATCGCCAGTGGGATGCCGAGGGAGCGTAGCCGCTCGGCCTCGTCCTCCGTCGGGAGCAGCATCGACAACACCGCGTCCACCCGCTTGCGGAGCGGGAGTTCGGCGAAGAACCGGTTGCGGGTCTCCGCCGAGCCCAGGTTGTACAGCACCACGTCGTACCCGGCGGTGCTGAACACCCGCTCGGCCGCGTCCAGCACCGTGCCGAAGAACCATCGGCCGACGTACGGCGCGAGGACGGCGATGCTGTACGTCCGGCCGCTTGCCAGGCTCGACGCGCTGCGCGAGGCCGTGTAGCCGAGTTCGGCGGCCACGGCCACGATCCGCGCGCGGAGTTCCTCCGACACGCCCTCTCGTCCGCGCAGCGCGCGGGAGACGGTCGAGGCGGAGACACCCATCGCGTTCGCGACATCGGTGATGCTCACCGTCACGGTTCTGGCTCCTTTCGGCTCGGACACATCGCTGTAATCCGCGGGTGACCAGACCGTAAACCGGGCAGGGCAGTTGCGCAAGCGTTTGCGTTCGGATCTACTAAGGGCACTTCGCCGGAGGCAAGGATGCGAGGTACTTCCGTACGCACACGCTTGCTTCCATCGCCCGACAGGAGCTGTTCCTTGCGCTACGCACCGCCCGGCCTCTGCCTCAATGACTTCGCCGTGCTCCCGGACGGTGACGGCTACACCGTCCTGCACCTCCAGGGCCCGTGGACGGAGCACTTCGACGCCGCCCGGATGGAGACCTCCTACGGCCGGGCCACCTCCCGCGACCTGGTGCGGTGGCAGGCCCAGGGCACGGCGTTCGGCGCCGGCCTGCCCGGCCGCTTCGACCAGCAGGCCGTGTGGACCATGCATCCCATCCCACACGGGGATGGGATGGCGATGTTCTACACCGGCGTCTCAGGACTCACGCCCGCCAACTGGCCTCTTCAGGCGGTGGGCCTGGCCTGGTCGGACCGTACGGACGGCACCGGGTGGCAGCGGCACGGCGCCGAGCCGGTGGTCCGCGCCGATGCGCGCTGGTACCGCACCGGCGAGGGTATGGCCTGGCGCGACCCGTTCGTGGTCCGTAACGACGACGGCACCGGCTGGACCATGGTGCTCTGCGCCAGCGACGCCTCCCTCCCGGTGGCGCGCAGCGGCTGCGTCGGGCTGGCCACCTCCACGGACCTCGAACACTGGGAGGTGCACCCGCCGTTGATCTCTCCGGGGGACGTGGACGAGCTGGAGTGCCCGGTGCTGGAACGGGTGGACGACGGCTGGCTGCTGCTCGGCAGCATCGGCGCCACCCGGCAGGTCGAAGCCTGGACCGCGCCGCGCCTGGACGGCCCATGGGAGCGACGAGGCCCCCTCGGCCCGTCCGGCGCCTACGCACCACGCGTGGTAGGCGCTCCGGACGGGACCCGGGTGGTGCTGCACACCGTGCCCCGCCGGGTTGGACTGCAGGACCAGGGGGCGTCCTGCCGTGGCATGCTCGCCCAGCCGAAGGCCCTGGTGCTTCCGGACGGCGCTGCTCCTCGACTGCAGTGGTGGCACAGCCTGGACCACTGGCTCGGCCAGCCCACCGACCGGCCGGTGTTGCACGCGGCGGGGGACGTGGCGATTGACGGGCCGACTTCGGTCGTCCTGCGGTCCGACGATGGCAAGCCGGCGCTGACCGTGGACTGCACGGACGGCCGGGTCCAGGTGCACGGCCCCGGCGGCAGCCTGCTCACTGAAGCCGAACTCGGCCATGAGCCAAGCTCGTTGCGGATCCTGACGATCGGCGAGTACGTCGAGGTGTACGCGGACGAGGTCTTCGTCCTGGCCACCATGAGCTACACCGGCCGCTGCTGCCCCTGGACCGCGGCCCGGCGCGGCGTGACCGAGCCGGTGCCCGTACGCCCGGTACTGCTGCCGCACGAGCACCGCGACGACATCTCGGCCATCTGGCCCGGCCCGGCCGACGAGGAGGTGCACCCAGCGGACGGCCCGAGCGTTTCGGCGGCGGCGATACTGCCATGAGCGACCGGCATGACCGTGTCGGGTTCCAGCCAGCTTAATGCTGTGGATAGGTGACGGACTGTCAGGAGCACTTCGGGATTGAGCGGGTCCCGGACGGGCACCATGCCGTCGCCGCCGTCGGTCGTGCGTAAAGGGTCCCGTAGGGCCGGTCGCAGGTGCCGAGGGCAACCTTCCGGAGGCTGAAGTGGTCACGGAAGTCCTGCCACTCGGTGCCGCTGGGCTCGCGGTACTCCGCGCTGGGACGGTGGGTCCTGCGCTGGTCGATGAACTGCCGGTAGTGGCGGACGACTTCCATGCCTGGGCCACCTCATCGGGCAGATTGAGCGAGGAGATCGCTGGGTGGTGGCGTTGCAGGTCGCCCCAGAACAGGTCGGCCAGCATCTGGGCGTGATTGACCAGGGAGCCGTAGTCCAGGACTGCGGATCGCTCGGCGATGTAGTGGACGAGCACGTCGCGGACCGCGCGATTGGCGATCGGGTGGCGGTCGATCAGCTCTGCGGGGGTGAGCTGGCCGCGGGCCTGGGCCTCGCGCAGGGTCGGTGGAGAGTCCTTGAGACCGCCGACGGCGTGGAGGATGTCGTAGGCGAGGGGCAGGGCTGTCACCGTGCGGCCGTTGTCGCGACGGGCCCGGGCGTAGTCGGTGAGGTCCCCCACGTCGAAGGCCAGCAGGTCCTTGCCGGTGACGATGTTCATGCGGGTGAGCACGTTCAGGGCTTCGGTCGCGTGCTCGTCGCAGCGCTGTCCGCCGGCGCGCACGAGCCGTGGGTGCCGCTGGAGCCGGGCCTGACACTCTCCCGCTTCCTCTTCCTCCTTCTCGTTTACGAAACCGTCGAGGCCACCCGCCACGGTGCGAGCGCCGATCACCTGACACCAGCTCAGCTCGCTCAGCTGCTCGCCCCACTGCGCAGGCTCGCTGGCCCGCAGCAGCGGTACCTCGCGTACTACGCGGGCGACGGCCTGCTCGCCACCGCCTGGCCCGACCACGAGGTCGAGGGCACCTGGAACATCCGCCTCGCCGCCCGGACCGACGACCTGCTCGCCTACGCCGAGCCCGTCCCGGGGTGACCTTCGGGCCGGGCGAGTGGAACCCCGACCGCGAGCACTCGCTCGACCCCATCGGTTGACCGCCGCCAGATGTCGGGACGGGCGTCCGATGACGTGGCGGTGCCGGTGGCGCCGACCACTGTCATGTCGCCGAGATCGACAGGGCTGGCGGGGCCCTTGTCGTCCCTGATGCCGAAACGGAAGCTGATCACGGCGTGTAGCCCTTTTCCAGAGGAGAAGGTGCGGCTGGCGACAATCACGTGTAGGCCGACACCGTGAGTCGTGTCGCGCCAGCCGCCCATGGCGGCCGCACCGGCACCCACCGCACGCGGGAACGGTTAGCGGCCGGACAGCACCGTGGCCTCCGCCCCGAAGCCCACCACCAGTCGGGCCCCTGGCGCGACGACCACCGCGTTCACCAGCAACAAGAACTCCAACGGCGACCCGGCTCGTGTTCACGATCCGCCGGCTGGGTTGACCGTACGATTCCACTCGCAGGTCGGCCCAGCCGGCCGCCAGGTCTGCCCGGCCTACCAGGCAGCCCTGGCGTACGGGCGGGACCACAACGACACCTGGAGCGTGACGGCCTTGAACCACGCCTGGTGCATCGACTCGACCTCCTCCTCGGCGTGCCCCTTGGCCGCGAGGAACGGCCGCATGGTCGCCGTGATCGGGTAGATGAACGCGATCAGGTAGCGCAGCGGCACGTGCGGGACGGACCGCGCGCCGTCGGTGACGTTCTTCTTCGCCGTGGTGTGGCGCAGCGCGATCTCCTCCTGTTGGGCGAGCCAGCGGGCGTCGTACGGGCGGGTGCAGGTGTCGGCGATCCACTGCCCGAACCGGAGGCGCACGGCGGCCAGGTACTCGTCGATCGGCGCGCCCTCGGGAGTGGCGAAGTAGGCGAGCAGGTGGGGGTGGGAGCCGACGAAGCCGTACCAGACGTCCAGGATCCGCTCGGTCTGGTCGGCCAGGACCTCGCCGGCGAGCTTGAGTGCTGCGACGTCCGCGTCGGAGAACAGGGTCGCCGCGGCGAGGCCCTCCAAGTCGCCGGCGGCGACCGGGGAGGCGGGCTGCTCGGGGCCGTCGTAGTGGTAGCCGGGAATGGGCGCAGGCGTCATGGCCGTCCTCGAATCCTTGGGTCCGTGGACTCTGAATTAGGAGTCCTAACTACCTCGAAGCTACCGACTCACCCAGGTGTCACGCAAGGGCTTGCCCGCGCTCGCCGAGCGGAAATTGACGGAAGGTCAGTGCGTCGCCGGCTGGTGTTCCGGACAGTCGACGCGCAGGTCGGACGCGCCGAGCGGGGCCTTCAGCAGCCCGCACCACTCACCCGCCCGCCCGTCCGGGTGCTCATCGTGCAGGAAGCGGCAGGTCAGGCAGGTGCGGGCGACGGTTATGCGCCCCATGCGGTTCAGCGAGGCGATGGTCTCCAGCAGGACCCGCAGTGCGACGGCCCGATCCTCCGGTGAGCAGGCGGACAGACCCGCGGTGAGCGGATCCCGCCAACCGTGCAGCCGTTCGGCGACCTCCCGGCCCGGACCCGTCGGCACCCAGGACGACCGCCGGGAGTCGTTGACGTCCGGTACGGCCTCCAGCAGTCCCTTTCGGACCAGGGCGGAGGCGGCATCGCTGACCGTCGGCGCGGAAACCTCCAGCCACCGCGCGAAACTGCCGGTGCTCTGCGCTCCCGCGGTCGGGGTGGTGACCCGCAACAGCAACTGCGCCTGGGTGACGGAAAGCCCCTCACCCTTGGCCGCGTCGCGCAGCATCGCCCGCCCGGCGTCCCCGAGCCGCTCGACCGCGTCGATCACCCGAGCGTCAAGAACATCGAACTCACGCTCCGCGCTGCCGTTCTCGGCCGCCACAAGGACCCCCTCCTACCGGCGCACCACTGGACGGGGCCCCGACGACCACCCAGTCTATTCAGCACCGACCGGCCCACCCGGACCCAGGCGAGAGCCGTCTCTACCGAACGACCCACTGTTCACAGCCCTCGTTGATGGCGGCGACCAGCACGGTGGCTTCGCATCGGACCGAGGGAACGCGGGCCAGGCCGTGATGTGCTGGTCCGGCGCGTCCGCGCGCGAGCCGGTCCAGTAGCCGACGAGGTCCCCGTAGCGCGGCGAGGCGGCGAGGACCTGTTCTGGCGGCTGACCCGCTCCGAGCACGCCGGTACCATCTGGCCGGACCACACCGGAATCGCCTGACCGGATCGTTCCGCATCCGGGCCCGATGATGTCTCGATCCTGGCCCCCGGCGGGGCCAGGATCGAGACATGAAGAACGCACTCCTCGTCATCGACGTCCAGGAATCCTTCCGGCAGCGCGAGAACTGGGCCGCCGTGTCCAACCCCGCGATCGTCGACCGGGTGAACGAGCTCGTCGAGCACGCCCGGGGCCGCGGCGACCTCGTCGTCTGGGTCCTGCACGCCGAGCCCGGCACCGGCACGGTCTTCGACCCAGCCCTCGGCTTCGTCCACCTGATCGACGGCCTGACGCCCGCCGAGGGCGAGCCCGTCGTCACCAAGACCTCGCACAACGCGTTCACCACGACCAACCTCCACCAGGTGCTCACCCACCACGGCGTCCGCGGCGTCGTCGTGAGCGGCATCCGCACCGAGCAGTGCTGCGAGACCACCACCCGGGTCGCGAGCGACCTCGGCTACGACGTCACCTTCGTCACCGACGCCACCGCCACCCACCCGATCGAGCACCGCGACGCCCCCGCCGGGCGCAGCCTCGCGGAGGTCCTCGCCGATCCGCGCACCCTCTCCACGGACGACATCATCGCCCGCACCGAGTACGCTCTGGCCGGCCGCTTCGCCACCGTCACCACCGTGAAGGAGCTGACCGGATCGTGACCCGCGTCGTCTTCCTGCTCGTCCCGCACGTGCACCTGCTGGACCTCGCCGGGCCCGCCCAGGTGTTCTCCACCGCGGCCGACCACGGCCTCGACTACGAGACCGCGTACGTGGCCGAGCAGGAGGACGTCCCCACCGCACAGGGCGTCGCGCTGCGGGCCGCCACCGCGTGGCCGCGGCTCGCGCGCGGCGACCTCGTCGTGGTGCCGGGCTGGCGGGCGCCGCGCCTGCGGTCGAACGGCGTGCTCACCGCGGCCACGCTGGACCGGCTCACCGCGCACCACGCCGCCGGCGGGACGGTCGCGAGCGTGTGCGCCGGCGCCGACGCGCTCGGCCGCGCCGGGCTGCTGGACGGCCGGCGCTGCACCACCCACCACGACCTCCAGGACGAACTCGCCCACCGCTACGAGCGGGCGAGCGTCGTGCGCGACGTGCTCTACGTCGTGGACGACCGGGTCGTCACGTCGGCGGGCATCGCCAGCGGAATCGACCTCGCGCTGCACCTCGTCGCCGTCCGGCACGGCCCTGCGGCGGCCGCCCGGATCGCCCGCGAGATGGTCGTCTACGCCCGCCGCAACGGCGACGAGCAGCAGGCCAGCGCGATGCTCCGGCACCGCGGCCACCTCGTCGACGCCGTCCACCGCGTCCAGGACCTCATCGACTCCCGCTTCGACACCCGGCTCAGCCTCACCGACCTCGCCTGCGCCTCCGGCGTCAGCGAACGCACCCTCACCCGTCACTTCACCGAGGCCACCGGGCTCACCCCGCTGCGCTACCAGCAGGAACTGCGCGTCGAACGCGCCGAACACCTCATCGCCCACGGCGCGACCACCGAGACGGCCGCCCGCGCGGTCGGCTTCCAGGACGCCCGCATGGTGCGCCGCCTCCGCGCCCGCACCGGGGCCGAGGCCTGAGGCCCGCCACTCCTTGATCGCGTCGGCGGGGGCGAGCATGGTGAGCCCGTCACGGCACAGGTGATCAGCACCAACAGGGCAGCACGGGAGCGCCACCCTCGTGTCGACGGCCTCACACACCCCGCCTGAACTTCCGCCACCAGCGAAGGGAAACACGTGGTCAGCATCGGCAGACTCACCCCGTCCGACCGCCAGGACTGGGAGGCCCTGTTCCGCTCCTACATCGACTTCTACGAGCGCGCGCTACCGGCCCACATGTACGAGCGCGCCTGGACCGCCTTTCAGGCGGCCAGACACCCTACGAACGTCACAAGCAGAAGACCGAGACCCACGTGTAACCAAGCTCCAGCAGATGCACAGCCAGCCCACCCCTGGAGGAACGTCGTCGCGGGCAGCATCCTCAACTGGAACCAGTCCTGGACGACGCCCAGCGGCCGGACCGTGCTCACCATGCAGACCGACGGCAACGTCGTGCTCTACAAGGACGGCGCAGCGATCTGGGCCTCCTGGACCGTCGGCACCGGCCACCACCTGTCCATGCAGGGCGACGGCAACCTCGTGGTCTACAACTGGGGCAACAGCCCGGTCTGGTCGAGCGGTACCGCCGGCAGTCCCGGTGCCGTCCTCTCCATCCAGGAGGGCAACATGGCGATCTTCCAAGGCGACCGGCCCCTGTGGTACACCAACTTTCCCCCGCGCCTCATAAACACGTGTCAGCCCTACCCCCACTACGTCTGCCCGTGACGGACTCCTGAGGACTCCGGCTGCCGGCCCCGTCGCGCGAGCGGCGGGGCCGGCGCGTTGCCCCGGCGCCGAGGGAACGGGCCCGACAGAGGCCGGGGGCCTGCCCCTACGATGGCCGCCATGAACACAGGAGGGCTGGGCATGCGGCTCATCGACGGCCGGTTCGAGCTGCTGGAGCGGCTCGGCGGCGGAGGCATGGGCTTGGTGTGGCGGGCCCGCGACACCGCGTTGCACCGCGAGGTCGCGTTGAAGGAAGTGCGCCCTGCCGACCCGGCGCTCCTCGAAGGCGACCCCAGGGCCGTGGCGGTGATGCGCGAGCGGGTCCTGCGCGAGGCCCGTTCGCTGGCGCGGCTCAACCACTCCAACGTGGTGACCATCCACCACATCGTCGACCTGCCCGAATTCCCGCACCCCTGGCTGGTCATGGAGCTGGTGACAGGCGGCTCCCTCCATGACCGCCTCACGCAGGGCCCGATGTCCCCGTGGGAAGCGGCCAGACTCGGCCGCGGTGTGCTGGCAGCGCTGAGCGCCGCCCACACGGCCGGCATCCAGCATCGCGACGTGAAGCCCGGCAACGTCCTGCTGCGCCCCGACGGCACCCCGGTGCTCACCGACTTCGGCATCGCCGGCCTCTCGGAGTCGACCAGCCTGACCACCACCGGTTCGCTGATCGGCTCGCCCGAGTACATCGCCCCCGAACGCATACGCGGCGAGGAAGGCAACCCAGCCTCGGACCTGTGGTCGCTGGGGATGATGCTCTACGTCGCGGTGGAGGGCCACCACCCGCTGCGGCGCGGCACCAGCCTCGCCACCCTCGCCGCCGTGCTCGACGACCCGGTGCCACCGCCCGTACGGTCCGGCCCGCTCGCCCCGGCGCTCTCCGCCCTGCTCGTGCGGGACACCGCGGCACGCCCCGACGCCGAGCGGCTCGACCAGCTGCTCGCCGAGGCCGAGGTCAAGGCCGCCGACGTGGGCACCGCACGACTGTCCTGGCCCGCCGCCACCGCCCCTCCCCAGACCCTGGTACAGACGCCGGGCGACGGAGCTAACCCCACGATCCCCTCGGATTTGCCTCCCCCGCTCTTCGACGCGCCCCCGTCGCAGCACCGCCCGGCGGCCGGCCCGGCCCGGCCCGCCCGGTGGCGGGGCGCGCTCCGGTCCGGCTCCGCGGTGCTGGTCTCGGTTCTGATGCTGACGATCGGCTACGCCATCCAGCACTTCGCACCCGACGGCCACACCGACACGCCGCCCCCCGCCTATCCGGGCCTGCTCACACCGGCGGGCGTCCGCGGCGTGATCCAGTCCATGAACCAGAAAATGGGGGGCAGCACGGTCCTGGAGTTCTCGGTCGAGCAGGACTCCGGGTACGCCACCGTCCCGACCCCGGCGAACCCGAACCTCTACGACAGCTTCGTGTACCGCGACGGCAAGACCACCTCCGGTCGAAGCTCCGGCACCGTGACATTCGGTGAGAAGCCGGTGGACCTCCGGGCCGTCAACTGGGACATTCTCCCGGCCCTCCTGCAACGGGCCGACGCCGATCTCGGCATCGCCCACCCGACCAGACACCACATCATCGTCCGCAACTCCCCGGGGATGGCCGATACCGGGCCGTCCCTCCTGGTCTACGTCGCGGACGGCTACGGCAGCGCCTACCTGGTGGCGGACTTCAACGGCACCATCACGAGGACGTACGTGCGCAGTTGACGCTTCGTCATGCCCCCACCACAACACGCGCCGCCACGGGCTGTCCTCGCGGGTGAGCAACTCGTCCGCGTGGAACGCCGGACGCGGAGGCCAGCTGACAGACCATCAGATCGGTCAGCAAGAGGTCAGCATAAGTACGAGCAGACCCTGTCTTACGAGCTCAGACATGAGACTCACTCGCTCTCGGGATCGCGCGGCTACGAGAGCGCCGGCAGGACCTTCCGCGGGCCCTCTTCGCTGACTGCACCCGACCGCCCGGCGCCCGCCGAAGAGCTCCCGGTGCGGCGCAGCATGGGACATCCCTGCAGCTCAGAGCATGATTTCGAAGCGTCACCCGCATGGATGGTGCTCACGTGATCGTGCAGCCAGCCGCCGAACCTTCCCGGCTTCTCGCGACGATCCCAGGCCTGTACGATCTGCTCACCGGACCGGTCGACGTACTGCGCGCAGCAGTACAACGGCTCCTACAAT
The DNA here is from genome assembly GCF_044768305.1 of Kitasatospora sp. NPDC101155. NCBI lineage: Bacteria > Bacillati > Actinomycetota > Actinomycetes > Kitasatosporales > Streptomycetaceae > Kitasatospora > Kitasatospora sp. NPDC101155. The sequence continues at coordinate 16,535 of NZ_JBIWPN010000063.1, forward strand.
TCCGGCCTGATCCGCGGCGCCTACCACTTCGCACTGCCGGGCAACTCCTCCGGCTCCGCCCAGGCCAACTGGTTCGTCGACCACGGCGGCGGCTGGTCCGCCGACGGCCAGACCCTGCCGCCCGCGCTGGACATCGAGTACAACCCCTACGGCGCCAGCTGCTACGGCCTCAGCCAGGGCGGCATGGTCAGCTGGATCCAGGACTTCAGCAACACCGTCCACTACCGCACCGGCCGCTACCCGACCATCTACACCACGACCAACTGGTGGTCGAGCTGCACCGGCAACTACGGCGGCTTCGGCGCCACCAACCCGCTGTGGATCGCCCGTTACTCCTCGACCGTCGGCACCCTGCCGAACGGCTGGAGCTACCAGACCTTCTGGCAGTTCGCCGACTCCGGCACCTTCCCCGGCGACCAGGACCTGTTCAACGGCGCCTCCGACCGCCTGAGCGCGCTCGCGCTCGGCTGACGCGAACGAGCGGCCGCCGCACCGTGGGTGCGGCGGCCGCTCCCCGTTCAGCACGGGTCCACCGGCCTGAGCCGATCAGCGCGGGTCCACCAGCTCCGGGGCGAACACCGTGCCCAGCGGCTCCGGGCCCACGTACTGCTGGCAGTTGCACTGCCCCGGCTCGTAGCGCACCGGCCGGCGGTCGGCGTCCCAGGCGGTGGGCGTCTCGACCACCTCGTGGCAGCGGCCCTGCTTGTCGTGCTTGGCCAGGTGGTGGGTGCAGCCGCAGACCGGCTCGGGCGGGCGGTTGGCCTCCTCCAGCGCGAGGCGCTGGCGGTGCTGGGCGTCGAGCAGTTCGAGCTTCCGGTTGTGGCGGACCTTCAGCCCCTTGCGCACCCGGCCGGCGACCGACCCGCCGCCGTAGAGCACGGCCGGCGCCAACCACAACAGGCCCCACAACGAATCCACTGCCGCCCCCCACTGCTGCCGTTTCCTGGTGCAGATCATACGACTGACCAGCGAGAACGACACAGAAGGGACGGCCGGATCAGCGGATCACCGGCAGCACCGGCCCCGCACTGCGGCCCGCCGCCGCCTCGATGAACGCCACCGGATCGGCGACCTCGGCCAGCAGGTCACGGGTGAAGTTCAGGGCCCCTTCGGCGGGCGCCGGACCGCCGACCGCCGCGATCAGGTCGAGCAGGTGGACGGTCGCCTCCATCAGCGCCACCTCGCCCAGCGCCCCCACCGTGGCACTGCCGAGCAGCGGGTGCGCCACCACCGTGCTGGGCGGAAGGTCGGCGAGTCCGGCCAGGGCGGCCGGACCCTCGACGCCGAACCGGGCGATCAGCACGGCCGGTTCGGCCGCCTCGGCCGCCTGCTTGGCCAGGTCGGCGACCTGCCCGGCGGCGGTGTGGGCGATCCCGCCCGGCCGGTTGTACGCCCGCAGGATGCCCGCCCCGCTCGTCACTTCGGCCGGGCCGTCCAGCACCGCCACCCGCAGCCCGGTGAACATCTCCGGCACAGGCGCCACGTGCGCGTACAGCTCCCGGACGGTCCAGTCGGGCAGCCGGGTGGGCCGGTCCCAGTCCTCCGCCGCCAGAGCCGCGCCGCGCTCGGCCCAGGAGGCCCAGGCCTCCGCCAACATGGCGCGCACGGGGTTGTTCTGACTGGTCATCGGATCTCCTTCGCACACGTGGTCACCGGAGTGCCCCACGCTACCCTGCGGCCGCGGAAACCCACTTGCCGCCCTGGTGTTCCGGCCGCGACGATCGGCGCATGACCGACACCCCCGCCCGCCCGCTGCCCGTGACCACCGCCGTACGCCCGGCCCCGGTCCAGCAGCAGCCCGGCCGTCCCCGGAGGCCCGACCGCGCCCACGCGTGAGCGCCGCGCTGGTCGCGGGGCTGCTCGCCGGGTACGGCGTGGCCGTACCGGTGGGGGCCGTCGGGGCCTACCTGGTCTCGCTCACCGCGCGCAGCTCGCTGCGCACCGGCGCCTGCGCCGCGCTCGGCGTGGCCACCGCGGACGGGCTGTACGCGCTGCTCGCGGCCGTCGGCGGCACCGGCCTGGCGCCGCTGCTCGAACCGGTCGCCGGGCCGCTGCGACTCGCCTCGTCCCTGGTGCTGCTCGCGCTCGCCGCCCGCACCGCCGCCACCGCCCTGCGCAGCCGCCGGACGACCGCCACGCTCGCGGCCGAGGCACCGCCCGGCCCGCTCCGCGCCTACCTCACCCTGCTCGGGATCACCCTGCTCAATCCGCTGACCGTGCTCTACTTCGCCGCCCTCGTCCTGGGCAGCGGGAGCCGGGACGGCGCTATCTCGGGCCCGCTCGCCCGGGCGGTGTTCACCGCCGCCGCCTTCGCCGCTTCCGCCAGCTGGCAGCTCCTGCTCGCCTCCGGCGGCGCGCTGCTCGGCCGGGCGCTCACCGGCCCCCGCGGCCGCCTGCTCACGGCCCTCGGCTCGGCCGCCCTGGTCGGCTGGCTCGCCGTCCGCCTGCTGATCGGCGCGGCGTGAGCCCGCGGTGCTCAGCCCTGAGCGGCCCTCTCCGCAAGCCCTCCCGGCTTCCCGGTCAGAGCCGGGCGCCGAGCATCCGCAGCACCAACTCGCCGTAGCGGCGCCCGAGTTCCTCCGGCGTCTCGGTGGAGCGCTCGGTGTACCAGCGGGAGACGTCGATGCCCAGCGAGGTGACCGCACGGGCCGCCGTGCGCACCTCCGATACCTCGAACTCGCCCGCCGTCACGCCCGCCTCGATCAGCGTGCTGACCTCGCGCTCGATGTCCAGCCGCAGCGCCGCGACCACCGCGTAGGCGTCCTCGGGCAGTGCGTGCAGCTCGTAGTTGACCACCCGGCCGACCGTCCGGGCCCGGGCGTGCCAGACGGTGAAGTCCTCGACCAGGCGCCGCATCCGCTCGGCCGGGCCGCCGTCCCCGGCCGTCGCCGCCCGGACCAGGGCCAGCGTCGCGGCGTGCCCGGCCTGGCTGATCTCGGCGAGCAGCGCGGCCTTGGACTGGTAGTGGATGTACAGCGCGGCCGGGCTCATCCCGGCCGCGGTGGCGATGTCCCGGGTGGTGGTGGCGTGGAAGCCGCGCTCCGCGAACGACTCGACGGCCGCCTGGAGCAGCCGGTACGCCGCTTCGGGGCGGGTGTCGGCGCCGGGCAGGGTCGGCCAGAGGTCGGCGATCGGCGTGCTGGTCATGCCGCCATCCTCCCAGAAGACTCGTACAGGCATTCCCGCCGACCGCTGTGCGGACCGTCGGGCCGGTCGACCGGCGGGCTGTGGCGCCCGCCGACTGTTGACAGGTTCCCGCACCGACACCATGCTGAGCAAGCGCTTAGTCAGCGCCCGTCCCTCAGGATCCGGCATTCAGGATCCTCGCGCGAAAGGCAGGACCCTCCGTGGTGCACTCCTTCAAGGGCCAGGTGGCCGTCGTCACCGGATCGAGCCGGGGCATCGGCCTCGGCATCGCGCGCGAGCTGGTCGACCGCGGCGCCAAGGTCTGCCTCACCGCCCGCAACCCGGAGCCGCTCGCCGAGGCCGTCCGCGACCTGGGCGGCCCGGACAACGCGATCGCCGTCGCGGGCAAGGCCGACGACCCGGCCCACCAGGAGGAGGCGATCGCCCGCACCCTGGAGGCCTTCGGCCGGCTCGACCACCTGGTCAACAACACCGGCATCAACCCGGTCTACGGGCCTGTGCTGGAGACCGACGACGCGGCCGCCGCCAAGATCATGGCCGTCAACGTGCTCGGCCCGTTGGCCTGGATCCGCCGGGCGCACGCCGCGTGGATGGGCGAGCACGGCGGCGCGGTCGTCAACGTCGCCTCGATCGCCGGCATCCGCTCATCGCCCGGGATCGGCGTGTACGGCATCAGCAAGGCCGCCCTGATCCGGCTCACCACCGAACTCGGCACCGAGCTGGGCCCGCAGGGCATCCGGGTCAACGCCGTCGCCCCCGCCGTGGTCAAGACCAAGTTCGCCGAGGCGCTGTACGAGGGTCGCGAGGCGGAGGTCAGCAAGGCCTACCCGCTGGGCCGGCTCGGCGTCCCCGAGGACGTCGCGGGCGCGGTCGCCTTCCTGCTCTCCTCCGACGCCGGCTGGATCACCGGCCAGACCCTCGTGGTGGACGGCGGCGTCACCCTCGGCGGTGGCCTGTGACAGACGACCTGGCGGACCAGGGCGTGGTGGTGACCGGCGCCGGCCGGGGCATCGGCGCCGCCCTGGCCAAGGCCTTCGCCGAGGCCGGCGCCCGGGTCGTGGTCAACGACCTGGACGCCGAGGCCGCCCGCAAGGTCGCCGAGGAGTGCGGCGGCACCGCCCTGCCCGGCGACGCCGCCTCCGCCACCGGCCTGGCCACCCTGGTCGGCCGGGCCCGCGCCTCGCTCGGCGAGATCGACCTGTGGTGCGCCAACGCCGGCGTCGCCCCGGTCGGCGGCGCCGACGCCCCCGCCGCGGCCTGGGCCGGCGCCTGGGAGGTCAACGTGATGGCGCACGTTCGGGCCGCCGAGCTGCTGCTCCCCCGCTGGCTGGAGCGCGGAAACGGCCGGTTCCTGGCCACCGTCTCCGCCGCCGGGCTGCTCACCATGCTCGGCTCGGCCCCGTACGCGGTCAGCAAGCACGGCGCGCTCGCCTTCGCCGAATGGCTCTCCGCCACCTACCGCCACCGGGGCATCCGGGTGCACGCGCTCTGCCCGCAGGGCGTGCGCACCGACATGCTGGCCTCGACCGGTCCGGTCGGCGAGGCACTGCTCGCCCCGACGGCGCTGGACCCGGAGGACGTCGCCGAGGAGGTGATGGACGCGCTGCGCCACGACCGCTTCCTGATCCTGCCGCACCCGGAGGTCGCCGAGTACTACCGCATCCGGGCGAGCGAACCGGAGCGCTGGATCGTCGGGATGAACCGGCTCCAGCGGGGCCTGGAGGAGAGTGAGGCGCTGTGAGGGCCTGGCAGGTGGGTGAGCTCGGCGAGCCGGCCACGGTGATGCGGCTCGCCGAGGACGTGCCGCGGCCGGTGGCCGGCCCGGGCCAGCTGCTGGTCCGGGTCAGGGCGGCGGCGGTGAACTTCCCGGACGCACTGATGGTGCGCGGGCACTACCAGGTCCGCCCGCCGCTGCCGTTCACGCCCGGCGTGGAGCTGTGCGGCGAGGTCGCGGACGGCGCCCGGCGGGGCGAGCGGGTGATCGGCAACCCGGTGCTGCCGCACGGCGCCTTCGCCGAGTACGCGCTGCTGGACGCCGCGGCCGCGTTCCCGGCGCCCGAGGCGCTGGACGACGCCGAGGCGGCCGCACTGCACATCGGCTACCAGACCGCCTGGTTCGCCCTGCACCGCCGGGCCCGGCTGCGGGTCGGCGAGACCCTGCTGGTGCACGCGGCGGCCGGCGGGGTCGGCAGCGCGGCGGTGCAGCTGGGCCGGGCTGCGGGGGCGCGGGTGATCGCCGTGGTCGGCGGCGCGGCCAAGGCGGAGACGGCGCGTTCGCTGGGTGCCGACCTGGTGGTGGACCGGACGGCCGAGGACTTCGTCGCCGCCGTCAAGCAGGCCACCGGCGGGCGCGGTGCGGACGTGGTCTTCGACCCGGTCGGCGGCGACGCCTACACCGGCTCCGCCAAGTGCGTCGCCTTCGAGGGCCGGATCGTGGTGGTCGGCTTCGCCGCCGGACAGATCCCGGCGCCGGCGCTCAACCACGCCCTGGTGAAGAACTACTCGATCCTGGGCCTGCACTGGGGCCTCTACAACACCCACGACCCGCGCGCGGTCCGCGCCGCCCACGACGAGCTGACCAAGCTCGCCGAGCAGGGCGTGGTCCGGCCGCTGATCAGTGCCCGGGTGCCGCTGGCCGACGCCGCGGACGCCGTCCAGCGGGTGGCCCACGGACTGAGCACCGGCCGGATCGCCGTCCTCGGGGAGTAGCGGGCCAGGCAGTAGCCGGCCGGGGAGTAGCGGCTTCAGGCGTTCCGGCAGGACGGTCCGCAACAGGGCGCGCTCGGCCCGCTCCAGCGGGTCGGCGTCGGGGTCGAGCTGGTCGAGGTCGAGGATGGCGGTCCACTCGGCCGGCTCGGCGTCCCCCGCGGGGCGCCGGGAATCCGGGTGCGGGAAGGAACCGGCCCCTGCCAGGATGCCGGGATGACATCGTTTTCCGCCGCTCGCGACTCATTGGAGGGCCTGGCCCTCGGGGACGGATTCGGGGAGCGCTGGTTCCCCCTCTTCCGGACACCCCGGGAGGCGTTCGACCAGATCCGGGCCCGGCGCACGCCGCAGGAAGGACCTTGGCACTGGACCGACGACACCGCGATGGCGCTGTCGGTGTACGGGGTCCTCACCGCCTTCGACGCGGTGCACCAGGAGCGCCTCGCCAAGGCCTTCGGGGCCACCTACCTGGCCGACCCGAGCCGCGGCTACGGGCACGGCATGCACCTGCTGCTGCCCGAACTGGCCGAGCAGCCCGGGAGTTGGCGCACCGGGGCGCGCGAGCTGTTCGACGGTCAGGGCAGTCTCGGCAACGGCGCGGCCATGCGGGTGGCACCGCTGGGTGCCTGGTTCTGCGCGGACCTCGACGAGGCGGCGGAGCAGGCGGCGCTGTCCGCCGAGGTCACCCACGCACACCCCGAGGGCGTGGCCGGGGCGGTCGCGGTCGCCCTGGCGGCGGCCCTCGCCGCCCGCGGCCGCACCGGGCCCGCGCCCGCCGGCGCCGAGCTGCTGGCAGCGGTGGCCGACCGCACCCCCGCCGGCACCGTCCGCGACGGGCTGCACAGCGCCGCCGGGCTGCCCGCGGACACCGAGCCCTGGCGGGCGGCCGACCTCCTCGGCAACGGACAGCGGATCACGGCGAGCGACACCGTCCCCTTCGCCCTGTGGTCCGCCGCGCACCACCTGGACAGCCTGACCGACGCGCTGTGGACCACCGCCGAGGGCCTCGGCGACGTGGACACCACCTGCGCCATCACCGGCGGCGTGGTCGCGGCCCGCACCGGGCTGGCGCGGGTGCCGCAGGTCTGGCTGGCCTGCCGCGAGCCGCTGCCCGACTGGGTCGCGCAGGCCGCCGACGAGGTCAGCGCCCCGCGATGACCTCCAGGGCCGGGCGGGGCGGGCGGCCGAGCAGCGCCGCCAGGTCGCCCGGCCCGCCCGGCCCGGCCAGGAAGCCGTGGGCGATCGCCGAGTAGGTGCCGACCACCATCGGCACCTGGAAGTCCAGCGCGTCCGAGGCCGCCACCGCCGTGCGGGCCTCCCCCAGCCCGCCCGGGCGGTACTCCGCGCCGAGCACCTCGGCCACCTCCGCGCCGCCCACCGCCCGCTCCCCCACCAGCTCGTAGGTGCGGCCCGCGTGCGCGGCGGGCGCCAGGGCGACGTTGACCGCCACCTCGGCGAGGTCCGCCCGGGCCACCGCCGCCAGCCGTCCGGTACCGAGCGGCGCGGTGATCACCCCGTCCGGGCCGGGCGCGGCGATCGCGGCCAGCAGCTCCGCGTAGAGGCCGTTGCGCAGCACCGTCCATCGCAACACTGCGGATTCGCGCAGCCGCCGCTCGGTCCAGCGGTGCGCGAGCGCGTAGGGCAGGTGGTCGCCGTCGCCGGAGAGGCTGGTGTAGACGACGTGCTCGACGCCCGTCTTCTCCGCCGCCTCGATCACCGCGCCGTGCCGGGCGATCACCACGTCGTCCTCGGCGGCGCCGGCCGAGATCAGCAGCAGGGTCGTCACCCCGGCGAAGGCCTCCGCCAGGGTCTCCGGCCGGTCGAAGTCCACCAGCCGGGCGGGTACTTCGGCCGGCACCCGCTCGGGCGTCCGACTTCCCGCGAGGACGCCCTCGCGCCCGCCGAGCCTCTCCAGTACGAGGGCGCCGAGACCTCCGTTGACACCGGTGACGAGCAGCATGGTTCCCCTCCAGGGATGATCGGCCGTTGGCTACCCGACCATCCTCGATAGCCTGGGCGTCCGGCGTAAGGAGGCACTTCCATGTCAGTAGGGCACACCGCGGTAACCACCCCCCGTCCCGTCGTGTGGTGCGAGGACGGCGTGGACTGCGGGATCCGCGACCTGCTGAGCCGGCTGGGCGACAAGTGGTCGGTGCTGGCCGTGGTCGAACTCGCCCAGGGCGTACGGCGGTTCCGCGAGCTGCAGCGGGCGCTGCCGGGGATCTCCCAGCGGATGCTGACCCTGACGGTGCGCCGACTGGAGCGCGACGGCCTGGTGTCGCGGACCGTCCACCCGACCGTCCCGCCGCAGGTGGAGTACGAGCTGACGCCGCTCGGGCACAGCCTGACCCACCTGGTGCGGGCGATGGTGGACTGGTCCTACGACCACCACGACGCGATCGTCGACTCGCGCGCGGCCTGGGACGAGGCCAACCCGGGCTCGGAGATCCGCTGATGGCTGTCTGACCACATGCGAACCAGTCAGGTGATCATTTGTCAGACAGTCCTCTGTGTCATGCCCGGCGAGGTCAACGCCAGATCCTCCGCGGCTACCCGTTCAGGTGAATGCACCGCCCGGCTCTGTTAGTTCGATGGCGAGCGATGTTCCAATTGGCATCGCACTCGGGCCTGAGCTGTGACATCACACCCTGATCGTGCGCGAACCGCACGGCCCTCAGCGAGAACGGAACTGCCCCCATGGCAATCGCCCTCCGCAAGACTCTCGCCGTCGCCACCCTGGCACTCACGACCTCCTTCCTGCCCGCCGGTCAGGCGGGGGCCTCCGACGCCACCCACTCGACCCCGCGCACCCCCGGTGCCTACTGCCTCGCCGACGCCTGGCAGACCCCGAACATCAGCACGAAGCCGTGCAACACCGGCGACCCCGGCCAGCACTGGACCGTCTCGGGCGAGCAGATCTCCCTCAGCAACGCGCGGGGCTACTGCCTCGCCAACACGTGGCAGTCCCCGTTCGTCTCCACGAAGCCGTGCAACCCCAATGACCAGGGGCAGTACTGGACGGTCTCGGGCGAGCAGATCTCCCTCACCTTCGACCCGGCCTACTGCCTCGCCAACACCTGGGGCACCCCGAACGTCAGCACGAAGCCGTGTAACATCACCGACCCCGGGCAGCACTGGGTGGTCTTCAACGACGAGATCAGCCTGGCGCTCGCCTGATACCCCGTTGCCGTGCCCACTGCGCGGGAAGTCGGCCCGGCCGACTTCCCGCGCAGTGCCGTCCACCGAGGATTGGTGGGCTCCGATCTGCGGGCGGATTCGGCGTTGCCCACTCGCACGCGTGAGGAGGCTTCTGCAGGCTCCTGGCCACGTGATTACGGTGGTCAACGCAGGGCAGGAGGAGTTCCTGCCCCCACTCTCGCGAGGTCGGTCTCCATGAGCCTGAGCATCCGCAACCAGATCCCCGGCACGGTCACCTCCGTCACCACCGGTGAGGCGATGGCGACGGTGGAGGCCCGCCTGGACGGCGGTCAGGAGATCACGGCGGCCGTCACCGCAGACGCCGTGCAGGACCTCGGGCTCGCCGAGGGCGCTGCTGTGCGCGCCATGGTGAAGTCCACGGAGGTCTCGCTCGCGACCGGACCGGTGGCAGGTCTGAGCATCCGCAACCAGATCCCCGGCACAGTGGTCGACGTGGCGGCGGGGGCCGCCATGGCGACGGTGAAGGTGTCCGTCGAAGGCGGTGAGCTGACCGCGGCCATCACCAAGGACGCTGCGACCGAACTCGGCCTGGAGGCCGGCTCGTCGGTCGTCGCGCTCATCAAGGCCACCGAGGTCTCGCTCGCCACGGCGTGACCCACCGCGGACGAGACTCCCCTACCGCTCGTACGTCATCTCCGGGAACCGCGCCGAGGGCCCGTCCAGCAGGTGGTCGTCGTGGCCACGCAGCCAGCGGTCGAAGAAGGAGGCGACGTAGCTGCGGGTGGCCAGCTCGGCGCGGTCGGGGCGGATGTCGCCGACGTCCTCGGCCAGCTTCTCGGGGCTGATCGCGCCCTGGCGGGCGAGCTGCGGGAGCAGGGACTGCGCGTCGGTGTAGGAGCCGTGCCGGGAGCCGTCCATGGTGAGGTCGGCGTGCCAGCCGGTGCTGTGCTGCCACAGGGCGTCCCAGCCGGGCTGCTGGTGGTAGCTGCCGGAGTCCGCGTTCCGCGTGCCCATCAGCAGGAAGGGGCGGTCCAGGCCGTCCTGGGCGACGCTGGGCAGGTGGACGCCGGTCCTGCCGTCCGGGCCGGGGAAGTGCAGCTGCCCGTCCAGGTTGATCCCGGCCGCGATCCGCGGGTCGTCGTGCATGGTCTGCAGGGCGGTGAAGCCGCCCGCGGAGTGACCGACCATGCCGATCCGGTCGAGGTCGAGCGAGTCGGCGAGGCCGGCCGGCAGGCTGCGGTCGCGGCGCAGCCCGGCGAGCCGGTCGAGCACGAAGCGGGTGTCGTCGACGCGGGTCCGGAGCGAGGTGCGCAGCACGGCCCCGATGTCCAGGTCGGGCCGGCCCATCAGTTCGGGGAAGACGGAGGTGGCCAGGTCGCCGCCCGGGAACTGGACCTCGGAGGCCTCCCAGGTGTGGTCGATGGTGACCACGACGTAGCCGCGCGAGGCGAGGTCCTCGACCAGGGCGGTGCCCCAGGTGCGCGGGTCGCCGAGGCCGGGTGAGTACAGCACCACAGGGCGCCTTCCGCCGGGGAGGGCGGGCGCGTCGGCGCGCGCGTGGGTGCGGACGTCGGCCCAGTCGGTGCGGCCGGCATCGAAGCCGTAGTTCGCCCGGCCGACGCTCCCGGCGCTGCCGAAGTGCGCGGCCGCGGCCGGTTCCATGTAGCGGGCGCGGTCGCCGCCGCCGGCGGGGCGGGCGGTCGGGTACCAGAAGCCGATCATCAGCTCGCGGGGCCGCCCGGGCTTCAGCGGGAACTCCCGCTCCTCGTCGGTGAGGTGCAGGGTGGTGGTGCCGATCGGGTACGGCCCGGTCGGCCGCGGCAGCCACGCTGTGGCTGCCCGCTGGCCGCCGGTGTCCTCGGGTGCCGCCAGCGCCCCGGGCGCGCCCGCCAGTCCGAGCGCTGCCGACGCTGCCAGCAGTACCGCTGCCACGGCCCGTCCCCGCCTGACCATCACGTCTCCCCTCATCTCCGGTCGACCTCTCCATATCGACCTGGCATGCGGGAGACAGTACGGGCGCGGACGGGCCGCAGCCGTCATACCGTGGAGCCAACTCACCCCTGGTGCCCAGGTATGACGTCTTCGGGTTACCGGTTCCGGGTTACCGGTACTTCTTGAGCTCCCGGCGGGCGAGCGAGCGCTTGTGCACCTCGTCCGGCCCGTCGGCGAGGCGCAGGCTGCGGACGCCGGCCCAGAGCTGGGCGAGCGGGGTGTCCTGGCCCGTGCCGCCGGCGCCGTGGGCCTGGACGGCCTTGTCGAGGATCCACTCGACGGTGATCGGGGTGGCGATCTTGATGGCCTGGATCTCGGCGTGCGCGCCGCGGTTGCCGACGGTGTCCATCAGCCAGGCGGTCTTGAGGACGAGCAGCCGCAACTGCTCGATGCGGACCCGGGATTCGGCGATCCAGTCCTGGATCACACCCCGGTCGGAGAGCGGACGGCCGAAGGCGACGCGCGCGCTGGTCCGGCGGCACATCAGCTCCAGCGCCCGCTCGGCCATGCCGATGGCGCGCATGCAGTGGTGGATGCGGCCGGGGCCGAGCCGGGCCTGGGCGATGGCGAAGCCCGTGCCCTCCTCGCCGATCAGGTTCTCCGCCGGCACCCGGACGTCCTCGAAGAGCACCTCGGCGTGGCCGCCGTGGTCGGAGTCGTCGTAGCCGAAGACCGTCATGCCGCGTTTGAAGGTGACACCCGGGGTGTCGCGCGGGACGAGGATCATGCTCTGCTGACGGTGCGGTTCGGCGTCCGGGTCCGTCTTGCCCATCACGATCAGGATCTTGCAGTCCGGGTTCATCGCCCCGGTGATGTACCACTTGCGGCCGTTGATCACGTACTCGTCGCCGTCCCGGACGATCCGGGTGGCGACGTTGGTGGCGTCCGAGGAGGCCACCTCGGGCTCGGTCATCGCGAAGGCGGAGCGGATCTCGGCGTCCAGCAGCGGGCGCAGCCAGCGCTCCTTCTGCTCGGCACTGCCGAACTCGGCGAGCAGCTCCATGTTGCCGGTGTCGGGGGCCGCGCAGTTGAGTGCGGGCGGGGCCAACTGGGGGCTGCGGCCGGTGATTTCGGCGAGCGGCGCGTACTGGAGGTTGGTCAGCCCGGCGCCGTGCTCGCCGGGGATGAAGAGGTTCCACAGGCCCTGCTTGCGGGCCTCGGTCTTGAGCTCGGCGATCACCGGCGGGACGGCCCAGGCCCCGCGGGCGGGGTCGGCGAGCTGCTCGGCGAGGACGGGCTCGGCCGGGTAGACGTGCTCGTCCATGAAGGCGAGCAGCTGCTCGCGGAGTTCGTTCGTCCGGGCGTCGTAGGCGAAGTCCATTCAGTTCTCCTTGAGGGTGCTCAGGCCGTGCCGGGCGAGGATCGGGGCCATCTCGCCCGCGCGCTCGAACCCGGCGCCCAGGGTGCGGCCCTGCTGGAAGCGGAAGTAGATGCCCTCGGCGACGGCGGCGAGCTTGAACGAGGCGAAGGCCACGTACCAGTCGAGGTCGGCGGCCTGGCGGCCGGTCAGCTCGGCGTAGTAGGAGACGATTTCGTCGGCCTTGGGGAAGCCGGGGGCGGTCATGGCCGAGGGGATGATGCCGCCGCCGACGCCGGCGAGCTCGGTGTACATCACGAGCAGGCCGATGTCGGTGAGCGGGTCCCCGAGGGTGGACATCTCCCAGTCGAGGACGGCGGTGATCGTGTCGTCGTCGACCAGGACGTTGTCCAGCCGGTAGTCGCCGTGCACCAGGGCGGGCGCGGGCGAGGTCGGCAGGCGCTCGGCGAGCAGGGCGTGCAGCCGGTCGAGGTCGGGCAGGTCGCGGCTGCGGGAGGCGGCGAGCTGCTTGGACCAGCGGCGCAGCTGGCGCTCCAGGTAGCCGTCGGGGTGTCCGAAGTCGGCGAGGCCGACGGCGGCCGGGTCGATCCGGTGCAGGGCGGCCAGGGTCTCGACCAGACGGCGGCCGAGCGCGTTGACGCGCTGCTCACCAAGAGCGGCGAGCGTTTCACGGTCCCGGTGCGCCGTGCCGGTGACGTACTCCATGAGGTACCAGGGCGCGCCGAGCACGTCGGTGTCGTGGTCGATCAGCAGCATGCGGGGAACTGGCACCCCGGTGCCGCTCAGGGCGGACATGACACGGTACTCGCGGCCCATGTCGTGGGCGGTCGCGAGGACGTGCCCGAGCGGGGGACGGCGAAGGACCCAGCGGGAGGCGCCGTCGGTGAGGACGTACGTGAGGTTGGAGCGACCCCCCTCGATGAGGTCGGCCCACAGCGGGCCCTGGACGGTGCCGGGCAGCTCGCGGTCCAGGTGGGTGCGGAGACGAGCCAGGTCCAGGCCCGGCGGGTCGGCGGGAGTCTCGGGCATCGGGCGGCTCCTCGGACGGCGAATCGATGACTAAGCGCTTGCTTAGCATCGAGCTCGGGGCCGCCCCCTGTCAATGCCACCCGAGACGCGACGAACCCCCGGGCAGGGCAGCCCGAGGGTTCGTTTGGGTAGGTCGCAGATCAGATGTCGCCGAACTCACCGGCGGCAGTCGCGGCAACGAAGGATCGCCACACCTCGACCGGGAAGACGAGCGCGGGCCCCTCGGGGTCCTTCGAGTCACGGACCGGAACGACGCCGGGGAAGTCGGGCGAGACCTCTACGCAGGAACCGCCGTTGTCGGAGTACGACGACTTGAACCAGGAAGCGCGGGACAGGTCTGGGCGGGTCATGGGTCAGAGTTCCTTTCGGGCCTTGTGAATCAGGTCGAGGGTCGCCGCTCTGGTCAGCGCTTCCACCTGCAACCGATCGTAGGCCCTTTCCCATGCCCTGACAGTCCCGTCTTCCCGCACGACAAAGCCGTTCTCCGCAGATTCCGTGTAGCCGACCACAGAGCGATCGGCAAACGTCAGCAACGTGACGAAGGCGCGGAACGGGGCGTGCTCAGCCAAGCTGAACGGGGCCACCTGGAAGATCACATGAGGCTTCATCGCCATCTCGACCAGGTGATCAAGCTGTGCGCGCATCGTCGCAGCACCGCCCACCGGGCGACGGAGGCCACTCTCGTCTATCACCGCGTGGATGACCGGTGGCTCCGCGCGCTTCAGCAGCCGCTGTCGCGCGACGAGGAACTTCATTCGCTCCTCAGCCTGATCCTGAGTGCTACTTCCTCGCTGCACTGCCGCCGCTTCCCTCGCGGAGGCGTAGGCCTTGGTCTGGAAGAGCCCAGGGATGAGGTTCGGTTCGAAGATCCTGATCTCCGACGCACGGGCCTCCTGTCCAGCGTGCTCCGGAAAGCCCTCCAGGAATCCCCTCCTCCTCATCCCGACCCACATCAGCTCAAGCGTCTGCCCAGTCCCGAGCGCCTTGTCAGCCGCTCTGACGAAGTCTCGGCTGGTGGATTTGCGACCTGTTTCCACTGCCGAGATGTAGCTGTCCGAGTAGCCCATGGCTGCGGCCAGGTCCTGCTGGGTCCAACCCAACGCCTCCCGCGAGCTGCGGAGTAGCGCGCCGAAGGACTCACGCGGAGACGACGTTGGGTCAAGTTCCTTGCGGTTCACAGCACACGCCCAATTCCACTTGAAACACAGGCAAGTTGAACGATTCCCAAGCTTAGCCGACAGTGGGCACTACTGGTAGTCGTTTCGCTACAGAGAGGAGCCAGCGGTGAGCTGTCCCACGCCCCCGCAGACCTTGCACCGCCCCCAGGTGGTCATCTACCTGGCCAAGACCAACTCCCGCTTCCCCGAGCGCGAGTTGCGCATGTGCGAGGCCTACGCCCACGCCTTCCGCTGGGACATCTCGCTGATCGTCGTGGACGATGAAGCCGCCGTGAAGGGGCCCGAGCACCGGCCCATGCTCCAGGCCGCCCTCCAGCGCCTCCTCGAAAACCGCGCCGGCGCGATCCTCATCCCCAGCAAGGCCACCATCTCCCCCATCGACGGCGAGTTCAACGAGTTCGCCGAGCGCGTCGAGAAGGCCTCCGGCTTCATCCAGGTGGCGACCCGCCGATGACAACCGACCGCTACACCGCCGTCCCCGCCGACGCCCCGCACGGCGCCTCCTACCAGGCCTGGGTCATCCGCGACCGCAGCACCGACCTCCTCGTCAAGGCCCTCCCCCCGGCCGACGAGCCGCTCCGCTTCTACTCCTACGCCCACGCCCAGGCCTGGATCCGCAAGAACGAGCCGCCGCGCACCGCGTACGAGATCCGCCTGATCGACGCCAAGAGCCCGCACTTCCTCCAGTTGGAGTGCTGGGGCCTCTGGGACCTCACGTACCACGAGTACCTGCGCATGCCCGGCTTCTCGGACCGGGTCCGGCGTTTCTACACCCTCGTCGGCGCCGAGGCTTTCCGGCAGCACATCAGCTGACGTCAAACGTGAGGAACTTGTGAGACGTGCAACCTCACCCGCCCAAATAGTCATCGATCAAGTGTTCTTCTGATCGAACTATGGAGGTATGGGTGCGGACTGCTCGTGGCACGGCCGGTCTGCTGGCGGTGGGGGTCCTCGCGGCCCTCGCCCTGGCAACGGGAGGATCCGCCCCGGGGAGCAGACCGTCCGCTGCTCCCCAAAGCCCCGACCCCAGCCCAACCACCAACGACACGCCCGCCTCCGTCCCCTCCCCCGCCCCGACCCCGACCTGGGACGGCCAGGTCAAGGTCCTCGGCGACGGCTCGACCTCCTACACCGGCCCCCAGCCCAAGCAACCCACCCCCGAGAAGCTCAAACCGGGCGAGAAGCCACCGCAGTTCGTCGTCTTCTCCTGGGACGGCGCTCTCGAAGGCGACGACCACCTGTTCTCCCACTTCCGCAAGCTCGGCGTGGAGAACAACGCCCAGATGACCTTCTTCCTCTCCGGCATCTACACCGTGCCCAAGTCCAAACGCACCCTCTACCGCGCGCCCCAGCACGACCCCGGCGCCGCCTCGATCGACTTCGCCACCGACGCCCACGTCAAGGACACCCTGGAGCAGCTGCGTCTGGCCTGGCAGGACGGCAACGAGATCGGCACCCACTTCAACGGCCACTTCTGCGGCCCCAAGGGCGGTGGCGACTGGAGCACCGAGGAGTGGAAGAGCGAACTCGACCAGGCTGTCTCCTTCGTCACCAACTGGAAGACCAACACCGGCTACAAGGACCTCCCGCCCCTCCCCTTCGACTACACCAAGGAGCTGGTCGGCGGCCGCGCCCCCTGTCTGGAGGGCCAGAAGAACCTGCTCGCCGCCGAAAAGGCGACGGGTTTCCGCTACGACGCCAGCTCGCCGGGCGAGTTCCAGGTCTGGCCGGTCAAGAAGCAGGACATGTGGAACTTCCCGCTGCAGATGCTGCCCTTCCCCGCCAAGGAGACCCAGGGCCTCTCGATGGACTTCAACTTCCTCGCCGGCCAGTCCGGGAACACCACCAAGGGTGACCCGAGGAAGTACGCCGCCTGGGAGAAGGAGGCCCGCGAGAGCTACCTCGCCGGCTTCGAACGCGTCTACAACGGCAGCCGGGCCCCACTCTTCATCGGAAACCACTTCGAGGACTGGAACGGTGGCATCTACATGCAGGCCATCGAGGACGTGATGAAGAGCGTCTGCAAGCGGGCCGGCGTCCGCTGCGTCTCCTTCCGCCAGGTCGCCGACTGGCTGGACGCCCAGGACCCGAAGGTCCTCGACAAGCTGCGCCAGCTGGATCCGGGGCAGCCGGGCGACTGGTCACGCCTGGTCAAGTGACCGGTCTTGGGCGGCTGCGGACTCCGCAGCCGCCCAGGAGACTACGGTTTCGGCACCGCAACGTTGATGATCATTGATCACCTTGCCAGCCACAATCGCCGGACCGTGCACGGGAAGCCCACCCCTCCAGGCTTTCGGCATAGCCTTCGACGGCCGACTCTTCAACGGTCGCCGGTAACTCACACCGCACGAGTTACACCACTGGCTGTACAGGTCACGAGCCGGTTGGGGACTGGCTGGTCGTATTGGGGCTGGTCGTGGACGAGCCGCCCGTGTCCGGGCCATTCGTGTTCGGGCTGGTCGTGGACGAGCCGCCCATGTCCGGGCCATTCGTGTTCGGGCTGGTCGTGGACGAGCCGCCCGTATTCGGGCTCGTCGTGTTGGGACCGGTCGTGGACGAGCCGCCCGTATTCGGGCTCGTCGTGTTGGGACCGGTCGTGGACGAGCCGCCCGTATTCGGATTGGTCGTATTGGGGTTGGTCGTGTTCGGGTTGGTCGTGTTGGGGCCAGGAGCGCACCAACCGCAGCTCGGAGATGGTTTCCCCTTCTCCGCCGGCCCCGGATAGTACGGGTGCTCAGGAACCGGATTAAAGGGCAGAACGGGTCCGACCGCCTTGCCCATGAGAGATTCCATTTGTTCAGTATATCCATCTTTAGTGCCCGCCAAGACCCCTGTTTGATAGACGTAGCGAGGGTCATTTCCTGACACCGTGGGGTACTTCGTGAATGCGCGGCTCGTCTGGCCGTGCTTGAAGTCGACATTGGCCGCCTGGTGGCCGAGTTGCAAGCCAACCTGGTAGCCGGAATCCCAGCTATTCGGTTGGGGCGGGTTTGATTGCTCGACGTACTGAGGGGCGCTTAGCGCGGCCGGAGCAGCGTTCGCAAGGGCCGTTCCACCGCTTCCCAGAAGCGTCCCAACCCCCATCAGGGCGGCGGCGGTCAGACCGCTCGTCCGTCGCATTCCTGGGTGCCGCATGGATTTGCCGTTCATTTCAGATACCGTATCCGTTGAGCCTTCTACGTTTTCCTCTCTTGCCCACTGCCAACGGTAGCCCGAATGCATCGATACCAACAGGGCCGGATGGCCCGCCCGGCTTTGAGCCGGGCGGGCCGGCGCCTGCACTTTCACATAAAGGCTGAAATATCTGCCGCCGACGCCTGACGACCATGGCGCCCGGCACAGACGGTGCGGTCATGTAAGCCGGAGGGGGCGGCCAGCCCGCGAGCGGTCGCCACCAGTGGCCACATCGACGAGTCGCGAATCTCGATGGCGCAGCGGCGCCGGCGCTGCCAGGGTGTCCCCCGTGCCGAAGAAGTTACTCTTCATGACCCTTGCTGGCCATGGACACATCAACCCAATACTGCCATTGGTCGAGGAACTCGTACGGCGCGGGCACCAGGTGGACTACGCCACCGGGGCAGGCCACGCCGCCGCGGTCACCGACGCCGGCGCACGCTGGTTGGAACTACCGCCGTTGGCCCCGTTCACGCCACCGTCAAAGATCGGCCCGGAGACTGTAGCCGGCTGGTTGCGCCACTACTTCGCGGCCATGAGTGCGACCTACCTGGTGCTGCAGAAGTACTGTGCCTCGGAGCCGGTGGACGCAATCTGTTACGACACGACGAACTGGCCCGCCCGCATCATCGCCAGGAGCCTGGGCATCCCGGCCGTGCAGTGCTTCCCTCACCTCGCGTCGAACGAGACGTACTCACTGGACCGGCAGTTGACCGCAGGGCTCGACGCCGACGATCCGGCGATGGTCTCGCTCGCCGCCGACTGCGCGGCATTCTCCACCGAGTACGGCGTCCCCTCGGTGTCGCCGACACCATGACGATGGCGGACGAGCTCAACCTCGTGTTCGTCCCACGGGAGTTCCAGCCGGCCGCTGACAGCTTCGACGAACGCTTCCACTTCATCGGCCCCTCGATGGGCAGGCGCGAACAGGCCGAGCACTGGTCACCGCCCGACCCTGACGCACCACTGCTGTACGTCTCACTGGGCACCGTCTTCAACGGTCACCCGGAGTTCTACCGCGCCTGCACGGCCGCCGTCGCCGACGGGCCGTGGCAGTTGGCGATGACCGTGGGCGACACGGACGCCGCCGCACTGGGCGCCGTCCCGAGCCGGGTGGACGTCCGTTCGCGCTTCCCGCAACTGGCGGTACCTCCTGTTTTGCGGCTCTTCTGCTCCATCCGTGGGCGTCCTCGGGGTGCCTGACGCAGTGCACGCCGTCCCCCGTGCAGATCTTGAGGTGCTGAAGCCTGAGATCGA
>NZ_JBIWPN010000064.1:0-34228 GCF_044768305.1 Kitasatospora sp. NPDC101155
CGACACCCAGTCCCACCCTCGATCGACGAACAGGCCGATCATGGCAGCCCGGACAACTGTTCATCAGCGGTTTGCGAATTTCCCAACGGAGTCCTTCAGCCCCGGGCCTCCTCGGCAGAAATCCGGTGAAGTTCTGATTCGTCGCGTTCCGTTCAAGCTCCGATTACCCCATCATGGGACGGTGTCCCGCGCGCCTACGCGCGTAGCACCGCCCCCTGTACCCCCACGGCACAAGGAGCTTGACCCATGCTCAGACACACTGGCGCCATCCGCCCGCTCGCCCTGGGCGCCGTCGCCCTGACCGTGCTCGCCGGCGCGAGCGCCGTACCCCACCGGGCCGAAGCGGCGACCGTGACGTCCACCGCCACGACCACCAAGCACCGCGTCCTGTTCGACAACAGCAAGGCGGAGACCGCCGGCAACGCGGACTGGATCATCAGCACCAGCCAGCCGGACCCGCTCGGCGAAAACGCCAACCCGCAGTCCGAGACCGACTGGACGGGCGCGATCTCCAGCTGGGGCGTCGCTCTCCAGAAGACCGGCCAGTACAGCCTCAAGACCCTGCCGAGCGGCTCCACCATCACCTACGGCACCGGCGGGGCGCTGGACCTCGCCAACTTCGACGAGTTCGTCCTGCCCGAGCCGAACATCCGGCTGAGCGACTCCGAGAAGACCGCGGTCATGACGTTCGTCCAGAATGGCGGCGGGCTGTTCCTGATCTCCGACCACACCGGCAGCGACCGCAACAACGACGGCTGGGACTCCCCCGCCATCATCAACGACCTGATGACCACCAACTCGGTCAACAGCAACGACCCGTTCGGGCTCTCGGTCGACCTGCTCAACATCCAGACGGACAACCCGACCGCCGTCAACGACGCCACCGACCCCGTCCTGCACGGCCCCTTCGGCACCGTCACCGGCAGCATCATCCGCAACGGCACCACCTTCACCCTCAAGCCCGCCGACAACCCCTCCGTCAAGGGCATCGTCTACCGCACCGGCTACTCCGGCACCACCGGCGCCTTCTTCGCCACCAGCAGCTTCGGCAAGGGCCGGGTCGCGCTCTGGGGCGACAGCTCGGCCATCGACGACGGCACGGGCGAATCCGGAAAGACCCTCTACAACGGCTGGAACGACCCGGCCGGCACCGACGCCGCGCTCGGCCTCAACGCCACCGCCTGGCTCGCCGCCGGCAGCGGCGGCGGCACCACCGGCAGCGTCACCCTCACCAACCCCGGCGCCCGGACGGCCACCGCCGGGACCGCCACCAGCCTCCAGCTCTCCGCCACCGACACGGCCGGCGGAAGCCTGAGCTACGCCGCGTCCGGCCTGCCCGCCGGCCTGAGCGTCAACACCGCGACCGGTCTGATCAGCGGCACCCCGACCACCGCCGGGACCTACTCCGTGACGGCCACCGCGACCGACTCCACCGGTCCGTCCTCCTCCGTCACCTTCACCTGGACCGTCCAGTCCTCCGGCAGCGGCGGCTGCACCGCGGCCCAGCTGCTCACCAACCCCGGCTTCGAGGCCGGTACGACGGCCGGCTGGACGGAGACCAACACCAGCGGCACCAGCACCATCAACAGCAGCTCCAGCGAGCCGCCGCACTCCGGCACCTACGACGCCTGGCTGGACGGGTACGGCAGCACCAACACCGACACGCTCGCCCAGACGGTGACCCTGCCGACCGGCTGCAGCAGCTACACCTTCAGCTTCTGGCTGCACATCGACACCGCCGCGAGCAACACCACCGCCTTCGACACACTGAAGGTCACCGCGAACGGCACCACCCTGGCGACCTACTCCAACGTCAACGCGGCCGCCGGCTACCAGCAGCACAGCTTCAACCTGTCCGCCTACGCCGGCCAGACCGTGACCCTCGAGTTCACCGGGGCCGAGGACTACACCAAGCAGACCTCCTTCGTCCTCGACGACACCGCCGTCAACGTGGCGTGAGCCAACGCCGGTTGCCCCCTCCCCGCGCAGGGAGGGGGCAACCGGCCGCGCCGGCGGCCGACTTCGGCGACGCGTCTCGGACGCCGGGGCCGGAGCCGGTGCCGGATCAGAACTGGGTGCTGACGGTGACTCCGGAGAAGTCGGTCACGGCGTACAGGCTGACGTAGCGGTAGCCGGCCGTGCTGTTGCTGACGGTCAGGCTCTGGGCGGTGCCGGGGTTGGTCGAGGAGGCCGTGAAGGCGCTCGGCGAGGCCCAGGTGTCCGGGTCGAAGTAGAGTGCGGCGGTGCCGGTGCCACCGGAGCTGGTGACCTTCAGGGTGGTGGTGCCGGCCGGCAGCCAGAGGTAGAAGTGGGCCGTGTTGCCCGCCGTGGCCGACACACCGGAGCGCGAGCAGTTCTGGCCGAGCGCGTCGGTGCGCGGGTCGGTGCAGGTCGGCAGGGCCGCGCCGGCGGTCACGGTGACCGAGGCCGGGGTGCTGGCGGTCCGGCCGGCGCTGTCGGTCACCGTCAGGGCGACGGTGTAGGTGCCGGCCGCCGCGTAGGTGTGGGCCGGGTTCTGCTGGTCGGAGGTGCTGCCGTCGCCGAAGGTCCAGTGCCAGGCGGTGATGCTGCCGCCGCCGGTCTGCACGGACTTGTCGGTCAGGCTGACCGTGGCGCCGTTGACGGAGGAGCCGAACAGCGCCGTCGGGCCCTGGGCGTAGCAGGCGCCGGCCGCGCAGGCGGTGAGCCAGCTGTCGAAGTCGGCGTCGTAGGCGGTGCCGAGGCCGTTGTAGACCTGGTAGGCGCCCTGGAAGTCACCGGTGCGGAAGTGGCCGAGCATGGTCGAGATCACGTCCGGGTGCTTCTCGAACATGTAGCGGACGGCCAGGTAGCCCCACGGGTAGGTGCGCACCGTGTCCGAGTTGTCGTAGGTGTTCTGGAAGATGGTGCTGAGCTTGTAGGTGTGCTTGGCGGCCTCGGCCATCGCCTGGGTGTCGGTGGTGCCGCGGTACGCGTACGACTCGTACTCGGCGATGCCCTCGACCCACCAGATGTCCGGCACGGTCAGCTCGTCGGCGAAGGTGCCCTTCATGTCGTAGATGCCGTCGAGGTAGTGGGTGTACTCGTGGTTGAGGTTCCACACGTTGGCCGGGAAGCCGTCGTTCCACGCCTTGCGGTACATCACCGACACCGGCTGGTTCTTCGGGTCGGTCGGATCCATCAGGGTCTGGCCGCCGTTGTTGGTGGAGTTGCCGAAGATCGCCCAGGAGTAGGTGAGGTAGTCCGCCTGGGTGGCGAAGACGGCCAGGTCGATGGTCTTGCCGTACGGGTTGACCGGCCCGCTGTCCTTGACCAGGTTGTGGAAGAAGGTGTCCTCGCCCCGCAGGCTGGTGCAGACCGTGTTCAGCTCGTCCGCGGTCAGGTTCTCGGTCTCGATGGTGCGGTTGTCGCAGACCAGTTGGTTCGGCAGCACGGCCGCGGTCAGCTTGGCCGGCAGGTTGCAGATGCCGTAGACGGAGCAGTTCGCGGCGTCGTACAGGTTGGCGTCGTAGGCGGTGTGCACGTAGAGCGGGCCGGTCGGGCCGGTGATCGGGGTGGCCGCGAGCAGCGCCGCCACCTGTCGGCCGGCCGCGGCGCCGGCGGCGCCCCCGTCGCCGGCGGCGCGGCCCAGGTCGTTGCCGGTGTTCACCACCAGGAAGCCGGCCGGGCCGGACGCCATATCCTTGTGGGCGGTCGCGAAGCTGCCCATGGTGCTGAGGATGCTCGGGTCGGCCTCCACGGCGTTGACGAAGGCCGGGTTCCAGTTGCCGCGCCACAGCGGGGCGAACAGCACCGCGTTGACGGCCTTGTCCATGCCGGCGACGGAGTCGTAGGCGCTGGTGTAGCCGGTCAGCACCTTCTTGTAGACGTTCAGGTAGGAGGCCTGCAGGTTGGCGCTGTCGGTCAGCACCAGCGCGTCGTAGAGCACCGGCGCGTTGGCCGCGGTGACGTCCTGCCAGTGCGCGCTGGCGAAGAAGGCGTCGAGGGCCGCCTGGTTGGCCGCGGTCAGGGCCGCGTCGTAGCTGCCGACCGAGCCGGCGTTGTTGGACTGCACGTACCAGCCGGCCCGGAGGAAGAGTTCCAGCTGCCAGATGCCGGTGGAGTCGTCGCCGGTGTAGCCGGATGCCAGCGCCCGGTAGGCGTCGGCGACGGTGAGCATCTGCGATTCCTTGAAGGCGTTGCCCGCGTCGCTGCCGGTGAGGTTGAAGAGCGTGTTGACGCAGTCGGGGGTCGAGCCCTCGATGAAGGAGACCAGCGCGCTGCCGGTGCGAGTGCCGAAGTCCGCCGGGGTGCAGCTCGCCGTGGCCGCGGTCGCCGAGCGGGTGGCGTTCGGCCGCGCCGCCGGGGCCTGGGTCTTCGGCGAGAGCTGGACGGCGGTGCCGGGCGGCAGGGGGCGCTGCGCCTGCGCCAGCTGATTCGGGGTCAGCGGGGTTGCGGCCGGGCCGAAGGCGTCGGAGGAGGTGCCCGCATCGGAGAGGGTGGCGCCGAGCGGCTGGGGGACGGTCGGCGAGGAGTGTGCGGGTGTCTTGGCGGGCGCCGGTGCGGGGGCGGCGACGGCCGCGGGGGCGGGCAGGAGACAGGCGGCGGTGGCGCAGCCGGCGGCGAAGCCGGCCACGAGGGTGCGGAGGGGTATGCGCGGTCGCACGGGTGATCCTTCTGAGTGGGGGTCAAGGTGCACGGGGGACGGACTCGCTGGGCTTTCAGGCCCAGTCCTGGGGGATCCGGGGTGAAGCGTGCCACCGCAACGACGCCATTACAATGTCACAGGTCATATGACATGCCATGGCAGCCCATAACACTGACCCCGCCCGGTTCCGCGCCGCTTACGGGCGGGCGCCCCAGTAGGTCCGAGCCGCCCAGGCCTGGAAGTGCGGCGAGGCCTCGGCCAGATCCCGGTAGGCCGCGGCCGCGGCCTCGAACAGCGTCTCGCCCAACTCGCCGCCCACCGCCGCGGGCCGCCAGGCGAGCAGGTACCTGGCCCGCAAGGGCGTGCCGGCCAGTGGCTTGATCACCACGGCGGAGAGCGGCCGGGCGGTCGCCTGCACGGTGGAGACGCCCAGACCGGCCGCGATCATGTCCTGGAGTTCCGCCCGGTCGCCGAGGAACTCGTGCACCGTCGCCGGCGCGAAGCCCGCGGCGGCGCAGGCGCCGAAGAACACCCCCGGCCAGCCGGCGCCGTCGTCCGGGGTGACGAACCAGGGCTCGTCGGCGAGATCGGCGAGCGCCACCTCGGTACGGCGCCGCAGCCGGTGCCCGGCGGCCAGTGCGACGAAGGTGGGCTCGGTGACGATGCCCCGGATCGCCACGGCGTCCGAGTGCCGTAGCTCCATGCCGGGGTAGTCCACCGCGATCGCCGCGTCCAGGACGCCCCGCTCCAGCAACTCGACGATGTCCGAGGAGCGGTAGACGCTGCTCACGGTGATCCGCAGCTCCGGCACCCGGCTCCGCACCCTGGCGAGCAGGCCGGGCAGCACCGGCGAGTTGGTGGCGGCGAGCCGCAACTCCCGGCCGCCCGGCGAAAGGCCCGCCACCGCCCTTCGCCCCAGGCCGTCGGCCCTGGCCAGCACGTCGCGGGCCGCGGCCAGCACCTCGACGCCGAAGCCGGTGGGCGCCACACCGGTGGTGGTGCGCTCGAACAGCGGCGCACCGAGGTGGGCCTCGATCCGGCGCAACTGGGTGCTGGTCGCGGGCTGCGAGGCACCGAGCGCCGCGGCGGCCCGGCCCACGCTGCCGGTGTCGGCGATCGCGCACAACACCCTCAGATGCCGAAGCTCCAGCTCCACGCGCTGCCCTCCCCCGGCGACGGGCCGGCCGCCGCACCCGTGTGCAAGGGCACACGTAAACATGTCGGAATCTCGGCCCTCACGATCGCGCTGGACCAGGGCCGCGTCAAGCCCTTGACAGGGCATCGACATCCGAGGCCGTCCCGGCGGTGACGGGCCCTCGGGTGATCCCGTCGGCCCGGGGCAGGGACACCGGGGCCGGTTCACACCCCCGATCAGTGATTGTCCGGAAATCACTCGTACGACACGCTGATCCGCCCCACCCGCCGAGACGCCCCGCAGCCCCCGCGGGCCTGGCGGAACACCGCTACTTGATGAAGCTCTCCACGACCTTCGGCGGCCAGACCCCGACCTTGAGGACCCCCATCGAGTAGGCCCGGGAGACCAGGGCGGCGCGGTTGGGGACCCGCAACTTCCGCAGCAGGCACGTCACGTGGTACTCCACGCCCTGACGGCTCAGGTACAACCGGGCGGCGAGCGGCACGGTCGAGACGCCGGCCGCGATGCCCTCGAGGATCTTCGCGTCGATCTCGCTCAGCAACTTCTTCTGGCCGGCCACGACCTCGGACCCACCCGACTCCGGACGCCCGTCGGGCATCATCACCAGGATCGACGACTCGTCAGGCAGCCCGCCGCGCACCATGACGGCGGTGAGCGGGACGGTGAACGTCTCGTCGTGCGGACCGACTGCTATGACGTCGGTGGCGAAGCGGTCACGCCGCCCTTCGATCAGCCCGGAGAACTGACGCAGCAGAGGCTGTTGGACGCTCGGGTGCACGAGGTCGCTGAAGGTACGGCCGCAGAGGTCCGTCGAGGAACGCCCGAACTGCCAGAAGAAGGCGTCGTTCGCCTGCCGGATGGTGAGGGCCCGGTCGAGCTGGGCCATGGTCAGGCCGGGCTGTCCGGTCAGCGGATTGTGCTGCGACCCCGCGACGTCCCCCTGGACGCGGGCGGGCTCGATGGTCCGGACAGCACCGGCCTGATCTGCATAGGAATTCACCACGGAAAGTCGGATCCCTTCAAGGCACGAGTGCGGTTGGATCTCCTCGGGATGTCCTGGCGCCCTCTCCGGCAGCCTGAGCCGCAGCGAACTCCGCGAGGAAGCACGGATACCGGCCAACACGCCGATCGACGTCGACCGGCGCCCACCCAGGCCGATTCCGTGGGTGTACTGAGGAGAGGTTAGATGACGATCCCGAATATTCCGGTGGCCACGCTTGGAACGAACCGCGAATTGCGGCTGACGGGGAATGAGCGTACCGAAGCCCCCTGTGAAGGAATATATGGGACCCGTCAAGAACCCGTCCGGCACCCGAACGACGGCAGCCGGGGCCTCATCCGCGCCTGGAACCGGTGGATCACCACCCGGCGACCGGGCACCGTCCGCAAGAAATCTTGAACGAACCGTTACTTTTCCTCAACTCACGGCTTCCGGTCAAATCGGGACACAAGCGGAGGATCGAGTCGCGACGGCCACCGGTCGGGCCGAGGACTAAGGAATTCCCGGAGCCTGGCGTGAGACCAAGGTGGGGTGCAGTCCCGACCGCCGATCCCGCCCCGAGGGAGTCCGATGAGCGCCGCGCAACGGCCGATCCTGTTTGTCAGCCTTCCGGAGAGCGGCCTGCTCAACCCCCTGCTGGTGCTGGCCGGTGAGCTGGCCCGACGGGGCGTGCCCGACCTCTGGTTCGCCACCGACGAGCCCCGGCGCGCCGAGGTCCTGGGCCTCGCGGACCGGTCCGCGG
Source organism: Kitasatospora sp. NPDC101155 (assembly GCF_044768305.1). Taxonomy (NCBI): domain Bacteria; kingdom Bacillati; phylum Actinomycetota; class Actinomycetes; order Kitasatosporales; family Streptomycetaceae; genus Kitasatospora; species Kitasatospora sp. NPDC101155. The sequence continues at coordinate 7,505 of NZ_JBIWPN010000064.1, forward strand.
TGGAGTTCGCCTCCCTCGGCGACGTCTTCTCCGAACTGTCCGCGGTCAGCTGGAGTGACGAGGTGTACCGCCAGGTGACTCAGCCCTCACGGTTCAGGGCGCACCGGGCGGTGATCCGTCAGTCCTACCGACCCGATCTGCAGGCCGAAAAGTACCGCCGGCTCGCAGCGGTGGTGGACAAGTGCGAGCCGGCCCTGATGGTCATCGACTGCGTCAGCTCCTTCGCCGTCGATCTGGCGCTGACCCGGGGCATTCCCTTCGTCCTGAGCGTCCCGTTCCTGCCGAGCAACGTCCTCACCTCGCACAGCCCCTTCGGGCCCTCCTACACGCCGGATGATTTCCCCGTCCCGCATTCCGGCCTGCCCTACCCGATGAGTTTCGGTCAAAAGCTGTACAACCGCCTCTTCAAGCTCCGTACGCTCGCACTGTTCCTCCACCCCACGATGGGGAAGGTGCTTTCCGAGGACGCCCGGCTGCGCAAGGAGCTGGGCCTGCCCAAGCCCAGCCCCATGACCCGGATCGACCGTGCGGAAATGGTGCTCTGCAATTCTGTGCGAGAGCTCGATTATCCGTTCGATATTCCCGGGAAGGTGAAGCTCCTCGGGGCCATGGTGCCGCCGCTGCCGGAGGCCTCGCCGGGCGACGACCCGACCGGCGTCATGGGCTGGCTGGATTCGCAGTCCTCCGTGGTCTACATGGGCTTCGGCACGATCACCCGGCTCACCCGGCCACAGGTCCGCGACCTCGTGGAGGTCGCGCGGCGCCTGGACGGCCGGCACCAGGTGCTGTGGCGGCTGCCCGCCGAACAGCAGCACCTCCTGCCGCCGCGCGAGGAGCTGCCGGGCAACCTGCGGATCGAGAGCTGGCTGCCGTCCCAGCTGGACGTGCTGGCCCACCCCAGGGTGGAGGTGTTCTTCACCCACGGCGGCGGCAACGGCTACCACGAGGGCGTGTACTTCGGGAAGCCGCTGGTGGTCCGGCCCCTGTGGGTGGACTGCTACGACCAGGCCGTGCGCGGGCAGGACTTCGGGATCAGCCTGACGCTGGACCGGCCGCAGGACCTCGACCCGGACGACGTCGTGGACAAGCTCACCCGCGTGCTCGGCGACCGTTCCTTCCGCGAGCGGGCCGCACGCATCGGCGAGGCGCAGCGCGCCGCCGGCGGCCGGGCGGCGGCGGCCGACCTGCTGCTCGGACTGCCGGCCCTGACCTGACCCCTCCCTCGACCGTCCACGAGCCTCCCCGCCGTACGGCGATCGCCGTACGGCACCCCGTCACGCGATGCCCCGTCCCGAAGTGAGGACCCCATGCCCTTCACCATCCCCGTGTCCCGGCCGAGCCTCGACGGGCGGGAGCTGGAGTACGTCACCCGCACGATCGGCGACGGCTGGATCTCCTCCCAGGGGCCGTACGTCCGGCACTTCGAGGAGGCCTTCGCCGAGTACAACGGCTCCGCCCACGGTGTCGCCTGCTCCTCCGGCACCGCGGCCCTGACGCTGGCACTGCGCGCGCTCGGCGTGGGCCCGGGCGACGAGGTCATCGTGCCGGAGTTCACCATGATCGCCTGCGCCTGGGCGGTGACCTACACGGGCGCCACCCCGGTGTTCGTCGACTGCGCCGACGACTTGAACATCGACGTCACACGGATCGAGGAGCGCATCACCCCGCGCACCAAGGCGATCATGCCGGTGCACGTCTACGGCCGGCGCTGTGACATGACGGCGATCATGGAGATCGCCCATCAGTACAACCTGCGGGTCGTGGAGGACTCCTCCGAGGCCCACGGCATCCGGCCGGTCGGCGACATCGCCTGCTTCTCGCTGTTCGCCAACAAGATCATCACAGCCGGTGAAGGCGGCATCTGCCTCACCGACGACCCCCGCCTGGCCGGCCAGCTGGCCCACCTACGGGCCATGGCCTTCACCGCCGACCACAGCTTCCTGCACAAGAAGCTCGCCTACAACTTCCGCATGACGGCCATGCAGGCCGCCGTCGCCGTCGCCCAGACCGAGCGCCTGGACGAGTTCCTCGCGGCCCGCAAGGAGATCGAGCGGCGCTACGACCAGGGCCTCAAGGACGTCCCGGGGATCACCCTGATGCCGCCCCGGGACGTGCTGTGGATGTACGACCTGCGGGCCGAACGCCGCTCCGAGCTCCGGGAGTTCCTGACCGCCGAGGGCATCGAGACCCGGCTGTTCTTCCAGCCGATGAGTCGCCAGCCCGGCTACCTCGATCCGTCCTGGCCGAGCCTCAACGCGGCCCGTTTCGCCGCCGACGGCCTCTACCTGCCCACCTACACCGCCCTGACGACCGCCGACCAGGACCGCGTGATCGAGCGGGTCCGCGCGTTCTACGGCATGGCGTGAAGCGCACCGCACCCGAGGGAGACCCGACGACATGACGAGCGCCGAACCGCGGGTGGTCGAGTTCCCGCTGCGCAGGCCCGGCGAGGCCTTTCCGCCGCCCCGCTACCAGGACTACCGCGAGCAGCGGGGCCTGGTGGTGTGCCACCTGCCCAACGGGAACCGGGTGTGGCTGGTCACCCGGCACGAGGACGTCCGCGCCGTCCTGACCGACCGCAGGATCAGCTCCAACCCCGACCACCCGGGCTTCCCCAACATCAGCCAGACCATGGGCGTGCCCCGCCAGGAGCAGATACCCGGATGGTTCGTCGGCCTGGACTCACCCGAGCACGACCGCTTCCGCAAAGCGCTCATCCCCGAGTTCAGCGTCCGCCGCGTCCGGGAGCTGCGGCCCGCCGTCGAGCAGACCGTGGACCGGTGCATCGACAGCATGCTGGCCGCGGGCGACGAGGCCGACCTGGTCGCCGACTTCGCGCTGCCCGTCCCGTCACTGGTCATCTCGGCACTGCTCGGGGTGCCACCGGTCGACCGGGACTTCTTCGAATCCCGCACCCGCACCCTCGTCGCGATCCGCGCCTCCACCGACGGGCAGCGCGACACCGCCTCGCGCGAACTGCTGCGCTACATCAACCGGTTGGTCGCCATCAAGCAGAAGTGGCCCGGTGACGACCTGATCAGCCGGCTGCTGGCCACCGGCGCGATCGAGCCCCAGGAGATGTCCGGGGTCCTGATGCTGTTGCTCATCGCCGGGCACGAGACCACCGCCAACAACATCGCGCTCGGCGTGCTCACCCTGCTGGAGAACCCCCAGTGGATCGGGGACGACCGGGTCGTCGAGGAGACGCTGCGCCTCCACTCGGTGGCCGACCTGGTCTCCCTGCGGGTCGCGACCGAGGACGTCGAGATCGCCGGCCAGTCGATCCGGGCCGGCGAGGGCATCATCCCGCTGGTGGCCGCGGCCAACCACGACGAGCGGGCCTTCGCCTGCCCGCACGCCTTCGACCCGGCCCGCACCGAGCGCCACCACGTGGCCTTCGGCTACGGCGTCCACCAGTGCCTGGGCCAGAACCTGGTCCGGATCGAGATGGAGATCGCCTACCGCAGGCTCTTCGAGCGCATCCCGGGCCTGCGCCTGGCGGTGCCGGCCGAGGAACTGCCGTTCAAGTACGACGGCGTGCTGTGCGGCCTGCACGCGCTGCCGGTCCGCTGGTAGCCCCGCCCACGACACCGTCCCAGGAGATCTCCATGCGCGTCACCGTCGACACCGCACGCTGCGTCGGCGCCGGCCAGTGCGTGCTCAACGCCGGCTCCGTCTTCGACCAGGACCACGACGGCGTGGTCGAAGTGCTCGACCCCGCCGCGGCCGACGAACACCCGGACGCGGTCGAGTTGGCGGCCATGCTCTGCCCGTCCGGCGCCATCACCGTCCACCGGGACTGAACCCCCACCGAAAGAGGACCGAACCCATGACCAGTCCCGGCACATCGAGCACGCTCTGGCTGCGCCGCTTCCACCCGGGAGCCGACCGACCCGTGCGCCTGGTGTGCTTCCCGCACGCCGGCGGCTCCGCCAGCTTCTACCACCCCGTCTCCGCGGCCCTCGCCGGCGACACCGAGGTGATCGCCCTGCAGTACCCCGGCCGACAGGACCGCCGTCTGGAGCCCTGCATCGAGGACATCGACACCCTCGCCGACCGGATCACCGACGAGCTGCTCACCCTGGACGACCGCCCCACCGTCTTCTTCGGCCACAGCATGGGCGCCGTCCTCGCCTTCGAGACCGCTTGGCGTCTGGAGCAGAAGGGCACCCACGCACCCCGGGCCGTCATCGCCTCCGGTCGGCGGGCCCCGTCCACCACCCGGACCGAGAACGTGCACCGCCAGGACGACGAGGCGGTCATCGCCGAGCTCAAGCTGCTAAACGGCACCAGTGCCCAACTGCTCGGTGACGATGAGATCCTGCGCATGGCGATGCCCTCGATCCGCGCCGACTACCGCGCCATCGAGCTCTACACCTGCGGGCCGGAGCGCATCCTCGGCTGCCCGGTCACCGCGCTCACCGGGGACGCCGACCCACGGACCACCATCGCCGAGGCCCGGACCTGGCAGGACCACACCACCGGCGCCTTCCGACTGAAGGTCCTCCCCGGGGGCCACTTCTTCCTGGCCGAGCAGCAGGCGGCGGTCCTGCGGGAGATCGCCTCCGCACTCGCCGCGCTCCGCTGACCAACCGCCGGCCGCCCCGCCCTTGAGCTGCAGCCGGCCCCGCCCGGCGGCACGGCACGACAAGGACCACTGATGCGCACTCTCCTGGTCGACAACTACGACTCGTTCACCTACAACCTGTTCCACTACCTCGCCGAGGTCAACGGGCGTGAGCCGGAGGTCATCCGCAACGACGACCCGTCCTTCCGGCCCGAGCTGCTCGACGACTTCGACGCCGTCGTCCTCTCCCCCGGCCCCGGCACCCCGCACAACCCCTCCGACTTCGGCCACTGCGCCGGGATCGCCCGTGAGGGCCGGCTGCCCGTCCTCGGCGTCTGCCTCGGCCACCAGGGTCTCGCCCTCGCCCACGGCGCCGCCGTCGGCCGGGCGCCCGAACCCCGGCACGGACGCACCTCGGACGTGCGGCACAGCGGCAGCGGGCTCTTCCGCCACCTGCCCAATCCGCTGGAGGTCGTCCGCTACCACTCGCTCGCCGTCACCAACCTCCCCCCTGTGCTGGAACCGATCGCCTGGGCCACCGACGACGGCGTGCTGATGGCCCTGAGCCACCGCGAACTCCCGCTGTGGGGCGTGCAGTTCCACCCCGAGTCGATCGGCACCGAGGCCGGGCACCAGCTGCTCTCGAACTTCCGGGACCTCGCCGAGCGCTTCAACCACGCGCACCGCCACGGCCGCGGACGCGCCCCCGCGGTACCGCGGCCCCGCACCCGGCCCGACCGCACTCCGCTCCCGGCCACCCGGCAACTGACCGTGCTGACCCGGGAGATCGAGACCCGGTGGGACGCCGAAACCGTCTTCGACCGGCTCTTCCGCATCGGCAGCCACCCGTTCTGGCTGGACAGCAGCCTCCCCGGCGGGCGGCTCGGCCAGGTCTCCGTGATGGGCGACGCCTCCGGCCCGCTCGCCCGGGTGGCGAGCGCGGACGTCTCCCGGGGGACCGTCACGGTGACGGCCGAGGGCGGCACGCGGGTGCTGGAGGACGAGTTCCTGCACTGGCTCGACACGGACCTCCGCTCGCTGCACGTGGAGGTGCCCGAGCTGCCGTTCGACTTCGCGCTCGGCTGGGTCGGCTGCCTCGGCTACGAGCTCAAGGCCGAGTGCGGCGGCGACCGTGCCCACCGTTCGCCCGACCCGGACGCCGTCATGGTGTTCGCCGACCGGGCAGTCGTCCTCGACCACCGCACCGGCGCCGCACACCTGCTCGCCCTGGCCGAGGACGGCCGGGAGGAGCCCGCCAGGGCCTGGCTGCGGGACACCGCCGCCCGGCTCACCGGCCCCGCACCGCGCACCGACCCGCCGGCCCACAACCCGCCCGGCCAGTCGGCCCACCTACGGCTGCGCCACCCCCGTGAGGCCTACCTCCAGCTCATCGACGCCTGCCAGGACGAGATCGGGGCCGGCGAGACCTACGAGGTCTGCCTCACCAACATGATCGACGCCCCGGCCGCGTTCGACCCCTGGCAGGCCTACCGAGCCCTTCGGCGGATCAGCCCGGCACCGTTCGCCGCCTTCCTCGGCTTCGGCGGGCTGTCCGTGCTCAGCTCCTCCCCCGAGCGCTTCCTGCGGATCGGGCCGGACGGGGTGATGGAGTCCAAGCCCATCAAGGGCACCCGCCCGCGCGGCGCCACCCCGCAGGAGGACACCCTGCTCGTCGCCGACCTGGCGACCAGCGAGAAGGACCGGGCCGAGAACCTCATGGTCGTCGACCTCGTCCGGCACGATCTCGGGCAGTGCGCCGAGACCGGATCCGTCGTCGCCGACCCGCTCTTCGACGTCGAGACGTACACCACCGTCCATCAGCTGGTCAGCACCGTACGGGCGCGGCTGCACCCCGGGTACAGCGCGGTTGACGGCATCCGCTCGGCCTTCCCCGGCGGCTCGATGACGGGCACGCCCAAGATCCGCACCATGCAGATCATCGACCGCCTGGAAGGCGGCCCGCGCGGCATCTACTCGGGCGCGATCGGCTACCTCTCGCTGACCGGCGCCGCCGATCTGAGCATCGTCATCCGCACCGCCGTGGTGAGCGAGGGGCGGCTGCGCTACGGGGTGGGCGGCGCGATCATCGCCCTCTCCGACGCCGAGGCCGAGTTCGACGAGACGGTGGTGAAGGCCCGCCCGCTGCTGGCGCTGCTGGACACCACGTTCCCCGAGCAGGTCCCGGCCGTTCCCCGCGCCGCATCGCGTCGGCTCTAGCCTCTAGGGCTTTCCCGGCGGGCCGGGGCCGAGGATGACAGCGCAACCCGCACCGACCCCGGGAGTGAAGGTGTCCGTCCACAGCGATGACTACACGATCGATCCGGCCTCCGGGGCTCCCGGAGCGCTGGGCGGTCACACCCTGCCCGGGGTGTTCGCGGCGGCCGTACGGCGCGACCCCGACGCCGTGGCACTGGTCGACGGCGATCGCGAGCTGACCTGGCGTCAGTGGCGGGCGGAAGTGGCGTCGCTGGCCCGGGCGCTCCAGGAGCTGGGCGTGGGCCCGGGTGAGGTGGTCGCGGTCCAGCTGCCGAACTGCTGGGAGTACCAGACCGCTCACCTGGCCGTCGCCACCGTCGGCGCGGTCATGCTGCCGGTGCACGCCGGGTACGGCGCCGCCGACGTGCGGGCACTGCTGGGCCGGGTGGACCCGGTGGCGGCCCTGTTCGCGCCGGAGGCGGTGGCCACCGCCCGCGAACTGCCGGCGGCCGTACCGTCCCTGCGGGCGGTGCTGGTCGCGGGGGATCCGGACGGACTGCCGCCCGGGGTCCGCTCCCTGGCCCGGACGATGGCCGACCACGCGGGCCGGGAACCGCACCCGGTCGAGGTCGTACCGGACCAGCCGCTGGTCCTTCTCCCCTCCTCCGGCACCACCTCGGCGCGGCCCAAGATCTGCCTGCACAGCCACGACGGACTGCTCTCCAACACCGCCCCCGTCGCCGAGGAAGGCGGCGCGGCCTTCGCCGACGCGATCCTGACGGCCTGCCCGCTCACCCACCTGTTCGGCCTGCAGTCCCTGCACACCGCGCTGTTCCGGGCCTGCCGGCAGGTCCTGCTGCGCGGCTGGGATCCCGAGCGCTTCCTCGCGCTGGCCCGGCGCACCGCCCCCAGTGCGGTGTTCGCCGTCCCGGCGCAGCTGCACGACATCGTCGGTGCGCTGGCCCGCACCGGCCGGCCCGCCGGATTCCGGCCGCACCAGGTGCGCACCGCCGGGGCGGCGATCCCCGCCGCGCTGGCCACGGACGTGCGGGCGGCGCTCGGCGGCGAGCTGGTGGTGGTGTGGGGCATGTCTGAACTGGGCACCGGCACCCGCACCTCGCCGGCCGACCCGGACGGGGCCGCAGTGCGCAGCGTGGGCCGGCCGACCACCGGGGCGCGCGTGCGGGTCATCGGCGAGGACGGGGGCGAACTGCCCCCGGGCGCACCGGGCGACCTCCAGTACCGCAGCCCGAGCATGTTCCGCGGCTACTACCGGGATCCCGAGCTGACCCGCGCGGCGATCACGCCGGACGGCTGGCTGCGCACGGGCGACCGGGCGAGCCTCGCGGAGGACGGGCTGCTGCGCTTCCACGGACGTGCGGCGGAGCTGATCAACGTGGGCGGGCGGAAGTTCGACGCGACCGAGGTCCAGGAGCTCCTGGCGGCGATGCCGGGCATCGGCCCGCTCGCCGTCGTCGGGCGGGCGGACGCGCGGCTCGGCGAGATCCCGTGCCTGGTGCTCACCCGTGCGGCGGACCCGGCGATCGGGCTGCGGGCCGTGACCGGTTTCCTCCGTGAGCGGGAGGTCGCCGAGTACAAGATGCCGCTGGAACTGGTGACCGTCGACGACCTCCCGCGCACCCCGGCCGGGAAGCTGCACCGCCGGTCGCTGGAGGAGCTGGTGGCCCAGGAGGCGTCCGTCCCCGGTCCGTCCGCGCTCGACTACCGCGACGCGCTGGACCTCGTGCGCTCGTGCGCGGCCGAGGTCATGGAACGGGGCCCGGAGGACGAGGCGATCGGCCCCGACACGGCGTTCCGCGCGTACGGGCTGGACTCGGTGCGCACCATCCGGCTGCGCAACCTGCTGGCGGAGGAGACCGGCCGTCCGCTGCCGGTGAGCCTCGGCTTCGACCACCCCACCCCGGCCGCCGTCGCGTCCCTGCTGTCGGGCGCGGCGCCGGACCGACCGGACGAGGGCCCGTACGACGCCTCCGACGAGCCGGTCGCGATCGTCGGCATGGCCTGCCGGCTGCCGGGTGGTGTCTCCTCCCCCGACGACCTCTGGACGCTCGTCGCCGACGGCACCCACACCGACTCCGCGTTCCCCGCCGACCGCGGGTGGGACCTCGACGGCCTCTTCCACGACGACCCCGAGCACCCCGGGACGTCCTACGTCCGCCGGGGCGGATTCCTGGACGGCGCAGGGCGGTTCGACGCCGCCTTCTTCGGCTTCTCCCCGCGCGAGGCGCTGGCCGCCGACCCGCAACAGCGGCTGCTCCTGGAGACCGCCTGGGAGGCGCTGGAGCACGCCGGCATCGACCCGACCGGGCTGCGCGGAAGCCGCACCGGCGTCTTCACCGGTGCGATGTACCACGACTACGGTGCCGGCGCCCCTGCGGAGTTGGAGGGACTCCTCGGGATCGGCACCGCCGGCAGCGCGCTCGCCGGGCGGATCTCGTACTGCTTCGGCCTGGAGGGCCCGGCGCTCACCGTCGACACCGCGTGCTCCTCCTCGCTCGTCGCCCTCCACCTCGCCTGCCGCTCGCTGCGCTCGGGCGAGTCCTCGCTCGCCCTGGCCGGCGGCGTCGCGGTGATGGCCACGCCGGGGTCGTTCGTCGAGTTCTCCCGGCTGCGCGGCCTGGCCCCCGACGGCCGGTGCAAGTCCTTCTCGGACGACGCCGACGGCGCCGCGTGGGCCGAGGGCGCGGGCCTGCTCGTCCTGGAGCGGCTGAGCGACGCACGGCGCAACGGGCACCCGGTGCTCGCCGTCGTCCGCGGCTCGGCCGTCAACCAGGACGGCGCCTCGAACGGCATCACCGCGCCCAACGGCCCGGCGCAGCAGCGGGTGATCCGCCGCGCACTGGCCGACGCGGGGCTCGCCCCCGGCGACGTCGACGCCGTCGAGGCCCACGGCACCGGGACCTCGCTCGGCGACCCGATCGAGGCGCAGGCGCTGCTGGCCGTGCACGGTGGCGCACGCCCGGCGGACCGCCCGCTGTGGCTCGGGTCCGTCAAGTCGAACATCGGGCACGCCCAGGCGGCGGCCGGAGTGGCCGGCGTGATCAAGACGGTGCAGGCGCTGCGGCACGGCCTGCTGCCGCGAACCCTGCACGTCACCGAGCCGACCACCCGGGTGGACTGGTCCTCCGGCGCCGTCCGGCTGCTGACGCAGGCGCAGCCGTGGCCCCGGGAGGCCGGTCGGGCGCGGCGCGCGGGCGTGTCGTCGTTCGGGATCAGCGGGACAAACGCGCACGTGGTGCTGGAGGAGGCGCCGGCGGTGCCCGGGGGTTCCGAGGGCTCCGGGGGTTCCGAGGGCTCCGGGGGTTCCGGGGGCTGCGGGGGTTCCGAGGGCTCCGGGGGTTCCGGGGGCTGCGGGGGTTCCGGGGGCTGCGGCAACCGTCCCGTGCCGCTGGTGCTCTCCGCCCGTAGCGAGCCGGCCCTGCGGGCCCAGGCCGGGCGGCTGGCCGAGCACGTCGCCGCCCACCCCTCGTACGCCCTGCCGGACCTCGCGCACGCGCTGGTCACCACCCGGGCCGTCCACGGCCACCGGGCGCTGCTGGTCGGCGCCGACCGCACCGAACTCGTGGACGCGCTGCGGCGGTTCGCCACCGGGGAGACTTCGCCGGTCGCCCCCGCGACCGGTCGGCGCGACGGCGGCGGGCGGCTCGCCTTCGTCTTCGCCGGGCAGGGCAGCCAGCGGCCCGGGATGGGGCGCGAACTCGCCGCCGCCTTCCCGGAGTTCGCGACCGCCCTGGACGAGGTGTGCGGCGTCCTGGATCCGCTGCTGAAGCGGCCGCTGCGCCCCGTCCTGTGGGACGACGGTCCCGAACCGCTGCTCGACCGGACGGAGTTCGCGCAGCCCGCGCTGTTCGCCCACGAGGTCGCGCTCCACCGGCTGTTGGAGTCCTGGGGCGTGCGGCCCGACCTGCTGGCCGGGCACTCGGTCGGCGAGATCGCCGCCGCGCACGTGGCCGGAGTGCTGTCGCTGGTGGACGCGTGCACGCTGGTCGCAGCCCGGGGACGGCTCATGCAGTCCCTCCCGGCCGGGGGCGCGATGCTCGCCGTCCGGGCGACGGAGGACGAAGTCCTGCCGCTGCTGGGCGAGTTCGTCTCGCTCGCGGCCGTCAACGGGCCGTCGTCCGTCGTCGTCTCGGGCGCCGAGGGCGCCGTCGCGGCGATCGAGGCGCACTTCGCGGACCGGCGCACGACACGGCTGCGTGTGTCGCACGCCTTCCACTCGCCGCTGCTGGAGCCGATGCTGGCGGAATTCCGCGACGTGCTGGAGGGGTTGTCGTTCGCCGCGCCCGCCGTGCCGCTGGTCTCCGGCGTGACGGGGCGCTCGCTGACCGCCGTCGAGGCCCGCGACCCGGGCCACTGGGTGCGGCAGGCCCGGGAGCCGGTCCGCTTCCGGGACGCCGTGTCGCGGCTGGAGGCGGAGCGCGTCGACGCCTACCTCGAACTCGGACCCGCCGCCGCGCTCGCACCCATGCTCGGTGAGTGCCTGGCCGCCAAGGACCCCGCACCGTCGGCCGCCGTCATCGCCAGCGGCTCGGCGCACCAGGCGGACGAGACGCGTGCCCTGCTCGCCGCCGCCGGCCGCCTCCACCAGCACGGCGTGCCGGTGGACTGGGACGCCGTCCTGCCCGGCGCCCGGCCCGTGCCGCTGCCGACGTACCCGTTCCAGCGGCAGACGTACTGGCTCGCGGCCGCCGCCCCGACGCCGCCGGCCGTGGCCGTAACCGTGGCCGACGTGCCGATCTTCGACGACCGGCTCGCAACAGCGAGCCCCGAGGAGCGCGACGCCCTCCTCCTCAAGCTCGTCCTCGCGGAGACCGCCGCCGTGCTCGGGTGCGGCGCCGACGACCTCGATGCCGCCCACGCGTTCTCCGACCTCGGCGTCAACTCCGTCAACGCGATCGAGCTGCGCGAACGCATCGCCGCCGCCACCGGCACCGCCCTCCCCGCGACCCTCGTCTTCGACCACCCGTCCCCGGCCGCCGTCGTCCGCGCCCTCGGCGCCCGGCTCGACCGGGGAGCCGCACCGGAGCCCACCGCCGCCGACCTGGTCGACCGGCTCGCCGCGCTGCTCGCCGCCGGCACCGCCCTCGACCCGGCCACCGCCACCCGGCTGCGCGACCTCGCCCGGCGCTGCGCCGCACCCGCCGGGCCGGCTCGCCCGGGCCCGGGGCCCGACCTCGACGCGGCCACCGACGAGGAGCTCTTCCGCCTGATGGACGCCGTCGACTGACCCCGTCGGCTGACCCCGTCAGCCGACAGCCCCGCGAGCCCCTGCCGATCCCCCGTACGGAGACCCGACCATGCCCGCCCGCACCGCCCCGCCCCCGCCCGCCGCGGCCGACGACGACCTCGTGATCGAGGCGGTCGACGTCGGCATGACCTTCGGCACCGTCCGCGCCCTCGACTCGGTGAGCCTCGCCGTCCCCCGGGGCAGCGTGCTCGCCCTGCTCGGCCACAACGGCGCCGGCAAGACCACCCTCGTCGGCGTCCTCACCACCGCCCTCGCGCCCACCACCGGCCGGGCCAGCGTCGCCGGCTTCGACGTCCGGCGCCGCCCCGCCGAGGTCCGCCGCCGGATCGGCCTCACCGGCCAGTACGCCACCGTCGACGGCCGGCTCAGCGGACGCGACAACCTCCTCCTGCTCGCCGGGCTGCTCGGCGCCGGCCGCCGCGTCGCCCGGACCCGCGCCGACGAGCTCCTCGCCCTGTTCGACCTCGGGCAGGTCGCCGACCGGCCCGCCAAGACCTACTCCGGCGGGCTGCGCCGACGCCTCGACCTCGCCGCGAGCCTGGTCGGCCGACCCGAGGTGGTGTTCCTCGACGAACCCACCACCGGCCTCGACCCGGTCAGCCGGCTCGGCCTCTGGGAGATCGTCGAGGGCCTCGTTGCCGAGGGCACCACCGTCCTGCTCACCACCCAGTACCTCGACGAGGCCGATCGGCTCGCCGACGCCATCACCGTGCTCTCCGGCGGTAGCGTCGTCGCCCACGGCACCCCGGCCGAGCTCAAGGCCCAGGTCGGCCGGCGCACCGTCACCGTCGTCCTCGACGGGCCTGCCGGGAGCGACCCCGGGAGCGACTCCGAGCGCGCCGCCGAGGCACTGCGCCGAGCCGGACTCGCCCCCGTCACCGGCCGCGAGGGCACCGCCCTCGTCGTCCCGATCGAGGCCACCCGCGACATCGCCGCCGTCGTCCGGGCACTCGACGGGGTCGGGATCGAGGCCGCGGAGCTCACCTTCGGCGAGCCCGGCCTGGACGACGTCTACCTCGCCCTGGCGCACCGCGCCGACGGCGCCGCCCGCCTCGCCAGCCCCGCCAGCCTCGTCAGCCCGGAAGGACCCGCTCGGTGACCACCACGCTCGACACCGGCCGACCGCCCCGCACGTCGACGCCCACCGCGCCCGCCTGGCGCGGCAGCTCGCGGCTCACCCAGGTCCGCATCCTCACCGGCCGGTCGCTGCGCGCGCTCGTGACCGACCCCGCGGTACTGCTCTTCGGCCTGCTCCAGCCCGTCATCACGCTCGTGGTGCTCTCCCAGGTGTTCAGCCGAATGGGGCTCCCGCCGCACTTCCCGCCAGACGTCACGTACCTGGACTTCGTCCTGCCCGCCGTCCTGGTCGACAACGCGGTGCAGTCCGCCGTCCAGTCCGGGGTCGGCCTCGTCGAGGACCTGCAGAACGGCATCGTCGCGCGGCTGCGCTGCCTGCCCGTCGCGCCGAGCTCGCTGCTCGTCGCCCGCAGCCTCACCACGCTGGTGCGCGCCGCCGTCCAGGCCGTGATCATCCTGCTGCTCGGCATCCTCGTGCTCGGCTACAACCCCAGGGGCGGGGCCGGCGCGGTCGTGGCCTCCATCGGGCTGACGCTGTTCATGAGCTGGGCACTCGGCTGGCTGTTCATCGCGGCGGCGGCCTGGCTGCGCCGCGCCGAGCCGATCCAGAACCTCGCGATCATCGCGGTGCTCCCGCTGATGTTCGCCTCCAGCGCCTACGTCCCGACCGCCGACCTCCCGGACTGGCTGGCCGCCGTCGCCCACGTCAACCCGCTCACGTACGCCATCGACTCCACGCGCGCCCTCGCCCTGGGCCTGCCCGGGACGGGCACCGCCGTGTGGGCCCTGCTGCTCGGCGCTGCGGTGGCGGGGGTCGGCGCCTGGCTCGCCGTGGTCGGCTTCCGGCGGCCGCTGACGCCACGCTGAGCCACGCTGCCCGTCCTGGCCGTGCGCAGGAAGTCGGCCGAGCCGACTTCCTGCGCACAAACGCGGTCCAGCCTCTGGCCTCAGCCCATGCTTCGCGGCCCTGCCCTCGCACCCGAGGGCAGGGCCGCTCCGTCACTGCTCGGGATCAACCGGGGCCGGTTCTCGGGAAGAGAGCCGGCCCCGGAGGTGCTTACGCGGGTTTCAGCCTCGGTCGGCGGTGGGGAGGGCGCCCGTCCGGGCCGCCACCGAGTAGAGGGGCCAGCCGTCGTGGTCCGGGTGGCAGGACACCTCGGCGAAGCGGCCCGACTCGCGCAGGAGCGCCGGCACCGTCGCGCCGTGCAGGTGGCCGTGCTCGACCACCAGCGTGGCGCCCCGTCGCAGCAGCTCCGCCGCCGCCTCCACCACCTGGCGGACGACCCGCAGGCCGTCGGCGCCGCCGAAGACGGCCTGCCGGGGCTGGTAGCGGCCGAACTCGTCCGGCACGTCGGCCGCGTCCGGCATGAACGGCGGGTTCGCGAGGACCAGGTCCGCCTCGGCCGCCAGCCCGGTCAGTTCGCCCGCCCGGGCCGCCTCGCCCTCGTGGACGGTCACCCCGGTGTCCCCGAGGGCGGCGCGGCGGGCCGCGTTGCGGCGGGTGAAGTCCGCGGCGACGGGGTCGAACTCGACCGCGTGCACCCGGGCGTCCGGCCGTGCGTGGGCGAGGGCGAGTCCGATCGCGCCGGAGCCGGCGCACAGGTCGACGACCGTCGGTTCCTCCGTCTCCGCAACGGCCGCCAGGCCGGCTGCCAGCACGAGCTCGCTGTGCACCCGCGGCACGAACACGCCGGACCCGACGAGGAGTTCGAGCCCGGCGAACACGGTCCGCCCGGTCAGGTGACCGAGCGGTACGCCGTCGACTCTCCTGCCCACCAGCTCCCGCAGCCGCCGTACCGATCTGCCGTCGACTTCCCTCCGCGGATCCAGCCCGGCCGCGTCCACGCCGAGCACCCGCGCGGCCAGTTCCTCCGCCTCCTGGCGCGCGTCCGTCCGGACCGCGCCGTCGAGTATCAGCACCGCCTCGTCGAGCAGGTCCCCGAGCATCGTCGTTCCCATGTGTCCGCCTCCCGGCCCGCGGTGCGGCGCCCTCGGCCGCACGCTGCCGCCAACTGTGCGCCCGGGGAGGCTAGGAGAGTGTCCAAAACTGATGTTTGGATCGCTGGGGGGCGCCGCCATGATCGTTGTTGGGCGATTTGTGGGGGTCGGATCGAGCCACCGCCGGACGGCCGGGGCGTGGGACCGCCTCCACCGACTCGCCGCGGGATCAGCACTGCGAGGTGAATCGGGCACGGTCGAAACGCCGCTCGGCCAGGTCCTGCCGCCTGATCAGCCAGTAGAGCGCACCGCCGTCACTCCACACCATCGCGGCGCGCTCGTCGGTGTCGATCTGCGCCAGGAGCAGCCACTCGTGGGCCTCCGCATGGTCGTACCGCGCGACTTCGAGCTCCACGGTGTCCTGGACCGGCAGCGCGTACCCGCCGATCAGATGGTGCGGACCGGGGCCGCCCAGATCCAGGGCGAGGTCGGTGAAGAAACCCGCATCGTCCGGTGCCGCCCCGGTCGGCGGATGGCACGCGAAGAAGGCGTCGCGGGAGCCCAGGAGTGGACTCCCGCGACGCGGGGAGGGGTGGGGCCGGGTCAGTCGGCGAGGCCCAGTTCGTTGTCCAGAAGGTCGAACATCTCGTCGTCCGAGGCCGACTCGAAGTCGAAGGCCCCGGAGCCCGAGGCCCCGTCGGCGACGGCGGCGCTCCGGGCGGCGAGCCACTTCGAGCGCAGCACCTCCAGCCGGGCGGACACCTGGTCGAACAGCGCGTCGTCCGAGCCGTCCACCTCGGTCGTCCCGAACGCCTGCTCCAGCCGGTCCAGTTCGGCCAGCAGGGCGGCCGGGCCCGCGGTGGGCTCGGGCTCCAGGCCGAGCCGCTCGAACAGGTGGTCCGCCAGCTCCGCCACCGTCGGGTGGTCGAAGACGAGCGTCGCCGGCAGCCGCAGGCCCACCAGCCCTCCCAGGCGGTTGCGCAGTTCGACTGCCGTGAGGGAGTCGAGGCCGAGGTCCTGGAAGGCCCGCTGCGGGTCCACCCCGGACGCCTCGGTGTGGCCGAGGACCGCGGCCACCTGGCGGCGGACCGCCTCCAGCAGCGCCTCGCGCCGCTCGGTGCCCGGCAGTTCGGACAGCCGTCGCACGAACTCGGCGCCGCCGCCCGTCCCGCCGTCCGCGCCGGCGGCCGAGCCGCGCCGCACCGGCACGCGCACCAGGCCGCGCAGGAGCGGCGGGATCTCGCCGCGCCGGCTCAGGGCGGCCGGGTCGAGGCGGAGCGGCAGGACGGCGGGTGCCGTGCCGGCCGTGGTCGCGTCGAACAGGGCGAGGCCCAGTTCCGGCGTGAGCGGCGGCATGCCGGCCCGGGCCAGTCGTTCGGCCTCGGCCTCGGTGAGGGTGCCGGTCATGCCCCCGGTGCCGGTCCACGGACCCCACGCCAGGGAGACGGCGGGCAGGCCGAGGGAGTGGCGGTGGCGGGCGAGGGCGTCCAGGAAGGCGTTGGCCGCCGCGTAGTTGGCCTGGCCGGGGTTGCCGAGCGTGCCGGCCGCCGAGGAGAACAGGACGAAGGTCTCGACGCCTTCGGCGGCTCGGTGGAGGTTCCACGCGGCGTCCGCCTTCGGGCGCAGGACGGCGCCGATGCGCTCGGGCGTGAGCGAGCCGATCGTCCCGTCGTCCAGGACGCCCGCGGTGTGCACCACCGCGCGGACGTCGTGGCGGGCGAACAGCCCGGTGACGGCGGCCTCGTCGGCGACGTCGCAGGCCTCGACGGCCGTCTCGGCGCCGAGCCCGGCGAGTTCGGCGACCAGTTCGGCCACGCCGTCGGCGGCGGCGCCGCTGCGGCTGACCAGGAGCAGGCTGCGCACGCCGTGCTCGGCGGCGAGGTGCCGGGCCACCAGGCGGCCGAGGCCGCCGGTGCCGCCGGTGATCAGCACCGTGCCCTCGGTGGGCCAGCTCGGGGCCTCGGTCGCGAGCTCCTCCCGCGCGAGGCGGGCGGCGAACAACTCGCCGTCGCGGAGGAGAAGTTGCGGCTCTTCGGCGGTGAGGGCGGCGGTGAGGGCGGCGGGGATCAGCGCGGTCTCGGCGGTGGCGAGGTCGAGCAGGCCGAACCGGCCCGGCTCCTCCGAGGCCGCCGAGCGCACCAGGCCCCAGGCCGCGGCGCCCGCGAGGTCTGCGCCGGACTCCGCGCCCCGCGTGACGAACACCAGACGGGAGGCGGCGAACCCGTCGTGCGCGAGCCACGTCTGGAGCATCTCCAGGACGGCAGCGACCCGGTCGTGCACCGACTCGGCACCGCCGGCGGGGAGTTCGGCCAGCACCACCGGCGGCACGTCGGACCGGGCGGCGAGCTCGGTCAGCGCCTGCGCGGTCGGCTCGACGGCGACGGACGCCACGTCCGCGTCGGCGGGCGCCTGCACCGGCCCCCAGTCGAGGCGGAACAGTGCGTCGTGGCCCGCCGGGCGGGCGGCGGCGCCGAGCTGCTCGGCGGCGATCGGCCGGACGGTGAGCGAGCCCACCGACGCGACCGGCCGGCCCTCGGTGTCGGCCGCGGCGAGCGCCAGCCCGCCGGACGCCGACGGCGCCAGCCGGACCCGCAGCGCGGACGCCCCGGAGGCGTGCAGCGCGACGTCCTCCCACGCGAACGGCACCCCGGCGCCGCCCTCGCCGAGCCCGCCGCCCACGGCGAGCGTGTGCAGGCAGGCATCGAACAGGGCCGGGTGCAGACCGTAGGCGCCGCCCTCGACGCCCTCGGGCAGGGCGACGTCCGCGAAGAGCTCGTCGCCCCGGCGCCAGACCGTCCGGAGGCCCTGGAAGGCGGGGCCGTACCCGAACCCGGCCTCCGCCAGGCCGTCGTAGAGGCCGGTCAGGTCGACCCGTTCGGCGCCGGCCGGCGGCCACACCGAGGCGTCGAACGCCGCCGGTGCCGCGCCCGTGCCGAGCACGCCGCCGGCGTGCAGGGTCCACGGGTGCAGGCCGCCCGAACCGGGCCGGGAGTGCACGGTCACGGGCCGGCGGCCCGCGTCGTCCGGCGCCCCGACGGCGACCTGGAGCTGCACGGCTCCCGCCCCCGGGAGGACCAGCGGCGCCGCGAGCGTCAGCTCCTCGACGACGTCGCAGCCGATCTCGTCGCCCGCGCGCACGGCCAGTTCGACCAGCGCCGTGCCCGGCACCAGGACCGAGCCCATGACGACGTGGTCCGCCGCCCACGGGTGGGACCGCGCCGACAGACGGCCGGTGAACAGCAGGCCGTCGCTGTCGGCCAGCTCCAGCGAGCCGGTGAGCAGCGGGTGTTCGGCGTTCCTGAGCCCGGCGGACTCGGCGCCCCGGCCGGCGGGCAGGCCGGTCGGCCAGTAGTCCCGGTGCTCGAACGGGTAGGTCGGGAGCTCGGCGAGGTGCCGGCCGGCTCCGGCGAGCAGGGCCCGCCAGTCGACCTTCGCGCCGTGGACGTGCAGGCTCGCGAGGGCCTGGAGGAGGTTCGCCTCCTCGGGCCGGTCCTTGCGGAGCGCGGGGGTGGCCACGGTGTCGGCGTCGTCGGGCAGCGCGCTCGCGGTGAGCGCGGTGAGGACGGCGTCGGGGCCGAGTTCGAGGAACCGGCGGACGCCGGCCTCGTGGAGGGTGCGGACGCCGTCGGCGAAACGGACGGCCTCGCGGACGTGGCGCACCCAGTAGTCGGGGGTGCAGAGGTCCTCGTCGCCGAGTTCACCGGTCAGGTTGGAGACGACCGGGATCGAAGGGGCGTGGTAGGTCAGCCCGTTGAGGACCTCGCGGAAGTCCGCCAGCATCGGGTCCATCAGCGGCGAGTGGAACGCGTGGGACACCCGCAGGCGCGTGGTCCGGCGGTCGGCGAAGTGCGCCTCGATCGCCGCGACGGCGTCCTCCGCTCCTGAGACGACGATCGAGCGCGGGCCGTTGACGGCGGCGATCGACACGAAGTCGCCCAGCAGGGGCCGCACTTCGTCCTCCGTCGCCTGCACGGCGAGCATCGCGCCGCCGGACGGCAGCGCCTGCATCAGACGGCCGCGGGCGGCCACCAGGGCGCAGGCGTCGGCCAGGCCGAACACTCCGGCGACGTGCGCCGCAGCGACCTCACCGATCGAGTGCCCGGCCAGGAACTCGGCGCGCACACCGAGGGATTCGACGAGACGGTAGAGCGCCACCTCGACGGCGAACAGCCCGGCCTGGGCGTACGCGGTCCGGTTCAGCTGCTCCTCGTCCGAGCCCCACACGACGTCCCGAAGCGGAAGCTCCAGGGCCCCGCACACCTCGTCGAAGGCCCGGGCGAACACCGGGAACCGGTCGTACAACTCCCGCCCCATGTCGAGGCGTTGCGAGCCCTGCCCGGAGAACAGGAACGCTGTCCTGCCGTCGGCCGGGACCCCTCGGGCCACCGCCACGCCGTCCACGAGCACCGCGCGGTGCGGCAGCGCCGACCGCCCGGCCAAGGTGAACGCCACGTCCGCGGAGGGCAGTTCCCCGGCATTCGTGAGCCGCGCGAGCTGTGCGTCCAGCGCCGCCTCGGACTTGGCGGACACCACCCACGGCAGCAGGCCGGGTGCGGCCTCCTTCTCCGGCTCCGCCGACTCGGGCAGTTCCAGGATGACGTGCGCGTTGGTGCCGCTGATCCCGAAGGACGACACGCCCGCGCGGCGCGGGTGGTCGGTGGCCGGCCAGTCGGTGCGCTCGGTGAGCAGCTCGACGGCGCCGGCCGTCCAGTCGACGTGGGTGGAGGGCTGGTCGATGTGCAGGGACTGCGGGAGCACTCCGTGCTGCATCGCCAGCACCATCTTGATCACGCCGGCGACACCGGCCGCGGCCTGGGAGTGGCCGATGTTCGACTTGATCGAGCCCAGCAGCAGCGGGACTTCGCGGTCCTGGCCGTACGTCGCGAGCAGCGCCTGGGCCTCGATCGGGTCACCGAGCGTCGTGCCCGTGCCGTGCGCCTCGACGGCGTCCACGTCGCCGAACGACAGCCCGGCACTCGCCAGCGCCTGGCGGATCACGCGCTGCTGCGACGGACCGTTCGGCGCGGTGAGGCCGTTGGACGCACCGTCCTGGTTGACGGCACTCCCCCGCAGCACCGCGAGCACCCGGTGCCCGTTGCGGCGGGCGTCCGACAGCCGTTCCAGCACCACCAGGCCGATGCCCTCGCCCCAGCCCACGCCGTCCGCCGCCTCGGCGAAGGCCTTGCTGCGGCCGTCCGCGGCCAGGCCCCGCTGCCGGGAGAACTCGACGAACGTCGCCGGGGTGGACATCACCGTCACGCCGCCCGCCAGGGCCAGCGTGCACTCGCCGCTGCGCAGGGCCTGGGCGGCGAGGTGCATCGCGACGAGGGAGGAGGAGCAGGCCGTGTCGACCGTGACCGCCGGGCCCTCCAGGCCGAGGGTGTAGGACACCCGGCCCGAGGCCACACTTCCGGCGCTGCCGCTGCCCTGGTGGCCCTCGAACTCACCGCCGCCGAGCAGGTTCGCGTAGTCGGCGTACATCACGCCCGCGAAGACGCCGGTCCGGCTGCCGCGCAGGGACACCGGGTCGATGCCGGCCCGCTCGAAGGCCTCCCACGAGGTCTCCAGCAGCAGACGCTGCTGCGCGTCCGTCGCGAGCGCCTCGCGCGGGCTCATCCCGAAGAACGCCGCGTCGAACGCCGCCGCCTCCCGCAGGAATCCGCCCGTCCGGGTGTAGGACGTGCCGCTGTGGTCCGGGTCCGGGTCGTAGAGCGTCTCGACGTCCCAGCCGCGGTCGGCCGGGAACTCCGACACCGCGTCCACGCCGTCGGCCACCAGACGCCACAGGTCCTCCGGCGACGCCACGCCGCCGGGGTAGCGGCAGGCCATTCCGACGAGCACGATCGGATCGTCGGACGGGACGGGCAGGGCCGCCGGGAGTTCCACGGTCTCCGCGGTGCCGAACAGGCCTTCCAGCAGGAAGCCGGCGAGCGTGTGGGCGGTCGGGTAGTCGAACACGACGGTCGTCGGCAGCTGGAGACCGGTCACCGTCCGCAGCCGGTTGCGCAGTTCGACCGCCGTCAGCGAGTCGAAGCCGAGGTCCTGGAAGGCCCGCGAGGGGTCCACCGTCGACCGGCCCTCGTGGCCGAGCACCAGCGCGATCTGGTCGCGCACCAGATCCAGGAGGGCCTCACGGCGCTCCTCACCGCCCAGGCCCGACAGCCGCCGGGTCAGGTCGATCGCGGCGGGGGCCGTGGCCGCCCGGCGCGCAGGGGTCCGGACCAGGCCGCGCAGCAGGGCGGGGACGTCGCCCCGGTCCCGCAGGGCGGGCAGGTCGAGCCGGACGGGCAGGACGGCCGGCTCGGCACCGGTGGCGACCGCGTCGAACAGCGCCAGCCCGTGCTCCGGGTCGAGCGGCGGCACGCCGGCGCGGGTCATCCGCTCGCGCTCGGCGTCGGTGAGCGTGCCGGTCATGCCCGCCACGTCGGACCAGGGGCCCCAGGCGAGCGAGACGGCGGGCAGGCCGAGCGAGCGGCGGTGGACCGCCAGGGCGTCCAGGTAGGCGTTGCCCGCCGCGTAGGCGGCCTGGCCCGCGCTGCCGAACGTGCCGGCCACGGAGGAGAAGAGAACAAAGGCGTCGAGGTCGAGGCCCTCGGTGGCCCGGTGCAGGTTCCACGCCGCGTCCGCCTTCGGGCGCAGGACGGCGCTCAGGCGCCCGGGGGTCAGCGAAGCGATCACACCGTCGTCGAGCACGCCGGCGGTGTGCACGACCGCGCGGATGTCGTGGCGGGCGAACAGGTCGGCTATGACGGCCTCATCGGCGACGTCGCAGGCCTCGACGGCGGCCTGCGCCCCGCACTCCGCCAGCTCGGCGAGCAGCGCGTCGACGCCCTCGGCGTCCGCGCCGCGACGGCTCACCAGCAGCAGGCTGCGCACACCGTGCTCGCCCGCGAGGTGCCGGGCGAGCAGACGGCCGAGGCCGCCCGTTCCGCCCGTGATCAGGACCGTGCCCTCGCTCGGCCACACAGCCGCCGCGTCGGCCGCCGCTTCCGTGCGGACGAGCCGGGCCGCGAGAGTCTCCCCGTCACGGACGAGCAGCTGCGGCTCGTCCAGGCCCAGGGCGGCGGACGGCAGCTCCGCCTCCCCCACCAGGTCCACCAGGCCGAAGCGGCCCGGCTCCTCGGTCATCGCCGACCGCACCAGCCCCCACACGGCTGCGCCCGACAGGTCCTCGCCCGCCACCGCGCCGCGCGTCACGAACACCAGCCGCGAGGTTGCGAAGCGCTCCTCCGCCAACCAGGCCTGGGCGAGCTCCAGTGCTTGCGCCGTTCGCGCGTGCGCCTCGGCGGCGGCCATCTCGATCACGACCACCGGCGGGACGTCCACCGGTACCTCCGCCAGCGAGGCGACCTCGACGAACTCCGCAGAGCCGGAAGCCCTCACCGGCACCCAGTCCAGCCGGAAGAGCTCGTCCCGGCCGACCCGCGAGCCCGCGGCCAGCTGGTCGGCGGCGATCGGGCGCACCGTCAGCGCGCCGACCGAGGCCACCGGCCTGCCGTCGGCGTCGGCCACGGCGAGCACCAGCGCGCCGGCAGCCGACCGCGTCAGGCGCACCCGCACCGCCGACGCGCCGGAGGCGTACAGCGCCACGTTCTCCCACGCGAACGGCACACCGCCACCCTCGCCGGAGCCCGCCGGGGCAAAGCCGTGGAGGCAGGCGTCGAACAGCGCCGGGTGCAGGCCGAAGCCGGTGCCCTCGGTGCCCTCGGGCAGGGCGACCTCCGCGAAGAGCTCGTCCCCGCGCCGCCAGGCCGCTCGGAGGCCCCGGAACGCCGGGCCGTACCCGAACCCGGCGTCCGCCAGGCCCTCGTACAGTCCGGTGAGGTCCAGTTGTTCGGCTTCGAGCGGCGGCCACACCGAGGCGTCGAACTCCGCCGGCGCCGCGCCCGAGCCCAGCACGCCGCTCGCGTGCAGGGTCCAGACCGGCTCCGGACCGGTGTCCGCCGTGGAGTGGATGCCGACGGCGCGGCGGCCGGAGTCGTCCGGCTCGGCCAGCCGCACCTGGATCCGGACGGTCCCGTCCTCGGGCAGCACGAGCGGCGCGGCCATGGTCAGTTCCTCGACCAGGTCGCAGCCGGCCTCGTCGCCGGCGCGCACGGCCAGCTCGACCAGCGCCGTGCCCGGCATCAGCACCGAACCCATGACGACGTGGTCGGCCAGCCACTCGTGCGACCGGGCCGACAGCCGGCCGGTGAACACCAGCCCGGCGGTACCGGCCAGTTCGAGCGAGCCGGTGAGCAGCGGGTGCTCGGCGTTCCTGAGTCCGGCGGACTCGGCCGTGGGGAAGAACGCCGAGGTGTCCGTCCAGAAGCGGCGGTGCTGGAACGCGTACGTCGGCAGGGCTACCCGGCGGGCGCCGGTCCCGGCGTGGAAGGCGGACCAGTCCACCGGCACGCCCAGCACGTGCAGGCGTGCCAGCGCCTCGACGACGGTCCGCTCCTCGTCGCGTCCGCGGCGCAGCGCCGGGATCGCTTCGGCCTCGCGGTCGGACAGCGCGCTCGCGGTGAGGGCGGTGAGGACGGCGTCGGGGCCGAGTTCGAGGAACCGGCGGACGCCGGATTCGTGGAGGGTGCGGACGCCGTCGGCGAAGCGGACGGCCTCGCGGACGTGGCGCACCCAGTAGTCGGGCGACGTCAGGCCATCGGCCGGCCCGCCCGTCAGATTGGAGATCACCGGGATCGAAGGCGCCCGGTACGTCAGCCCCGTGAGGACCTCACGGAAGTCCTCCAGCATCGGGTCCATCAGTGGCGAGTGGAACGCGTGGGAGACCCGCAGGCGGGTCGTCTTGCGGTCCGCGAAGTGCGCCTCGACAGCCGCGACGGCCTCCTCCGTGCCCGAGACGACGATCGACGTCGGGCCGTTGACGGCCGCGATCGACACGAACTCGCCCAGCAGCGGCAGGACTTCGTCCTCCGTCGCCTGCACCGCCAGCATCGCACCGCCCTCCGGCAGCGCCTGCATCAGCCGACCACGGGCCGCCACCAGGGCGCAGGCGTCCTCCAGCGAGAACACCCCGGCCACGTGCGCCGCGGCCACCTCACCGATCGAGTGGCCGACCACGAACTCCGGTCGCACACCCAGCGATTCGACGAGACGGTAGAGCGCCACCTCGACGGCGAACAACCCGGCCTGGGCGTACACAGTCTGGTTCAGCAGCTCCTCGTCCGACCCCCACACGACGTCCCGAAGCGGAAGCTCCAGAGCCCCGCACACCTCATCGAAGGCCCGAGCGAACACCGGGAACCTGGCGTACAACTCCCGGCCCATGCCGAGCCGTTGCGAGCCCTGCCCCGAGAAGAGGAAGGCCGTCCGCCCACTCGTGGCGATGCCGGTCGGCGCCCCGCCGTCCCTTACCGTCCGCAGGCCGGCCAGGAGTTGCTCCGTCCCGTCGCCGACCACGGCCGCGCGGTGTTCGAGCGCGGCGCGGGTCGTCGCCAGGGAGTACGCGACATCCACCGGCCGGGCATCGTCGGCGCCGGCGGCGAGCAGCCGCTCGGCCTGCGCGCGTAGGGCCTCCGGGGTCGCGGCGGACAGCAGCCACGGCACGACACCGGGCTCGACCTCAGGCGACTCCGTGGACAGGTCCGCCGTCGGGGCCTCCTCGATGATCACGTGGGCGTTGGTGCCACTGATCCCGAAGGAGGAGACGCCGGCGCGCCGCGGACGCTCGCCCGCAGCCCACGGCCGGGGCTCGGTCAGGAGCCGGACGGCCCCCTCCGACCAGTCCACGTTCGCGCTCGGCTCGTCGACGTGGAGCGTCGAGGGCAGCTCGCCGTTGTGCATCGCGAGCACCATCTTGATCACGCCGGCGACACCGGCCGCTGCCTGGGTGTGCCCGATGTTCGACTTGATCGAGCCGAGGAACAGGGGCCGTTCGCGGTCCTGGCCGTAGGTGGCGAGGAGCGCCTGGGCCTCGATCGGGTCGCCCAGCGTCGTGCCCGTGCCGTGCGCCTCGACCACGTCCACCTGGTCGGCGCCGAGGCGGGCGTTGGCGAGCGCCTGCCGGATCACCCGCTGCTGCGACGGACCGTTCGGCGCCGTCAGGCCGTTCGACGCGCCGTCCTGGTTGACGGCGCTGCCGCGGACGAGCGCCAGCACCGGGTGCCCGTTGCGCAGCGCGTCCGACAGCCGCTCGACGACCAGGAAGCCCGCGCCCTCCGCGAAGCCCGTGCCGTCGGCGGCGGACGCGAAGGACTTGCAGCGCCCGTCGGGGGCGAGCGCGCCCTGCCGGCCGAACTCGGCGAACACCCCGGGTGTGGCCATGACCGTCACGCCGCCGGTGATCGCGAGCGAGCAGTCGCCCTGGCGCAGCGCCTGGGCGGCCAGGTGCAGCGCGACCAGGGAGGAGGAGCAGGCGGTGTCCACGGCGACGGCCGGGCCCTCCAGGCCGAGCTTGTACGAGACGCGGCCGGCCACGACACTGCCGTTGCCGTCGCTGCCCGGGTAGTCGTGGTACATCACGCCGGTGAAGACGCCGGTGCGGGTGCCGCGCAGGCCGGTCGGGTCGATGCCGGCCCGCTCCAGGGCCTCCCAGGAGAGCTCCAGCGTGAGCCGCTGCTGCGGGTCCATCGCCAGGGCCTCGCGCGGGGAGATCCCGAAGAAGCCGGGGTCGAACTCGGCGGCGCCGTCGAGGAATCCGCCTGCGCGGGTGTAGTACGAGTCCTCTGTGCGGAGCGTCGAAAGGTCCCAGCCGCGATCGACGGGGAACGGGGAGATCGCGTCCGCGCCGGACGTCACCAGCTGCCAGAGCTGCTCGGGCGTGGTCACCCCGCCCGGGTAGCGGCAGGCCATGCCGACGATCGCGATCGGGTCGTGGCGGACCTCCGTCGCCACCGGAACGTCCGTCTCGGCGTCGATGGAACGGACCCGGTCGTCGGCCAGGTCGAGCAGGGCGTCGACCAGGCCCGCGTCGCGCAGGCGGCGGGTCGGGATCGACTGCAGCGCGGCGCGCAGGTCGGCCTCGGCGCGGGACGCCTCGCCGCTCGCGGCCGCCGTCCGCACGCCCAGCTCGGTGACGATGAGGTCCGTCACGGCCTCGGCGTTCGGGTGGTCGAAGGCGAGGGTCGCGGGCAGGCGCAGGCCGGTGAGGGTGTTGAGCTGGTTGCGCAGGTCGGTCGCGGCGAGGGAGTCGAAGCCGAGCTCCTGGAACGCGCGGTCCGGCTCGATCGCGTCGCCCGACTCGTGGCCGAGCAGACCGGCCACCCGGGCCCGGACGAGTTCGAGGACGGTCCGCCGCTGCTCCGCCTCCGTCAGCCCGACGAGCCGGGCGGCGAGACCGTCGGCCGGCGCGGCCGACACCGGAGCGTGCGCCGCCGTGCGGCGGGCGGCCGGGACGAGGGCGCGCAGCAGCGCGGGGACCTCGTCGGTGCGGGCGCGCAGGGCCGCGGCGTCGACCCGGATCGGGACGACGGCGGCGCGCTCGCTGCGCAGAGCGGCGGCGAACAGCGCCAGACCGGCCTCGCGGGAGAGCGGCGGGACACCCTGGGCGGCCATGCGGTTGCGATTGAGCTCCAGGAGGTGCTCGCCGAGGCCGGCGCCGACGTCCCAGAGGCCGTAGGCCATCGAGGTGGCGGGCAGGCCGACGGCGTGGCGGTGGGCGGCGAGAGCGTCGAGGAAGACGTTCGCGGCCGCGTAGTTGCCCTGGCCGGCGGTCAGGACCAGACCGCCGGCGGAGGAG
>NZ_JBIWPN010000065.1:0-31391 GCF_044768305.1 Kitasatospora sp. NPDC101155
GGTCAGCCGGTCGTCCCGTTCGCCCCGGTCCGCCTCGTC
This sequence comes from Kitasatospora sp. NPDC101155, assembly GCF_044768305.1. Lineage (NCBI taxonomy): Bacteria > Bacillati > Actinomycetota > Actinomycetes > Kitasatosporales > Streptomycetaceae > Kitasatospora > Kitasatospora sp. NPDC101155. The sequence continues at coordinate 40 of NZ_JBIWPN010000065.1, forward strand.
CTGGCGGATCCAGTTACGCAGGGCCTCGTGGTGCACGCCCAGGTCGCGGGCCATCTTGCAGATCACCGGCTTCGGGTCGGCAGTGCGATACACCGCAACTCCGTTGCACGGTAGGAAAGTCAGGCAGGGGTGGCAGCTTACGGTTATGACTTCCCTGGCTTCTGGCCACTGTGGCATGCATGACCTCTTGGCAGCATTCGAAGGGCTGCCTGAACGGGGTAGTCCGCAGCAGCTGCGCCGCGGCTACTGAGCAAAAGACAGCGTGGTCGACAAGTCCGCGGCCCATTGCCAATGGTTCGGCCACGGGCCGCTCACGCGGGGACGGACCGCCCTATGACTCCGGGGACGCCCACCACGGTGGTGACGGGAACTACGTGCCGAGCGGTGCCACAGCAGCATGACGCGGCCTGGTTCGCCTTGTGCTGAGAAGCACGATCCACCGGAGGAGCTTTACGATGCCCGAACGGAGGGGCACCTGGTCGTCGTGCCGACCAGTATGGCAGGGTGGGGGCCATGGCACGTGTGGCGAATCCCGCGGCGTGGCGTTCGGTACGCGGGGCGGTCCTGCGACCACGGCCAAGTGGGGGGGCGGCGACCCGTGCCCTTCCCGGCATCGTTGCCGCACGACGGCGGACGCCTGGACTCGGCTGAAGGCCTGTCGGCCCTGGCCGGGCCGTGGCTCTCGAAGCTGCGCACCCTCTACTGCTCGGGGAGCACGAGGCACCGGGCGCCCAAGGGCGTGTTGTCCGTCGCCCGGTTCCTCGTGTCCGCCGTTCGGGTGTCAGTCCGTCGGTGCGCCGCGGCCGCGACGGCGCAGGCGCAGGCAGAATCCCGCGGCACCGGCCAGCACGGCGGCGCCGACCGCCGGCAGCTGCCATGACGTCGGGGACGACTGATCAGCAGAGGTCGACGAGGTCGTCGGACTCTGCGTCTCTGATGGTGCTTCGGGCAGGACCTGGGGCGGCGTTCCGGGCGGCGACCCGGCTGCTGTCCCCGTGCCGTCGAGCAGCCCGAACCCTCCGGCGAGCCCGTTCCGGTCGTAGCCGGATCCGGGGAGCTTGTCCGCGTACCGACCCGTCACCAGCTTCTGGTAGGCGGCCAGCGGGAGGCTCTGTCTGCCGCCGAGGCCTGTGGTGGCCTCGCTGTTGAGCGGCTCGACGTCGCCGCTCGCGGTGAGCCGGTACCAGGCGTGGATCTGCGGCTCGGTGAAGGTGCGGGCGTCGGAGGTAGTGCGTTCGGCGAGCTTGAGCTCGTTGTCACCGTCCTGGATGCCCGCCAGCCGCCAGCCGCCGGCCTTGTCCGGCGGAGCGAGCAGTACGGCGGCCTGGTGACCGTCGGCCGCGCTCACCCGCGAGGCGAGGTAGGACAGCCTGAGCGCGTTCTGCGGTGTCGGCTGGGCCTTGCCCGCCACGAAGTCCACCGACAGCTCGTACATCGGAACCGGGTCCTTGAGCTGGAACGACGGTGGCGCGGCGACCGCGTTCGGGGTGTTCGGCCGACCGCCCGCACTGCCGCCGTCGGCGCCGGTTCCGGTTCCGGGGGCGGTCGCCGTCCTCGCGGCGCCGAGGAAGCGGGAGACGGTGTCGTGCGTCTGTCCGGAGCGCAGCACCTGCTGAGCGGCGCCGTAGTCGGGGACATCGCCCCCGCTGTCGGCCCGGGCTGTCGTGGCGGCGGCACCGACGCTCACGAGTGCGGCGGTGGTGAGGGCAACCACCTTCAGTGTCCTCATGGTTGGTTGTCTCCTCACGCGTGGATGCCGACCCGCGAGTGGGTCCATCGGAACGAGCCGTTGCTGACGTAGGTATTGAAGTTCCACCAGGTGTACGTCTGCGTACTGGGCCACGGGTCGCCCACGGCGATCATGTTGCTGGTGCTGTCGTAGCCGTAGATGACGTTCATGTGCCCGCCGCCCGAGGTCCAGCCGATGCGCACCGCGAACGGCCGCCCGTTGGCTATCTCATTGGTGACCTCGTTGAACGAGGCGTTGCGGTTCAGGTCGTAGCCGCTGTTGCGGAAGCCCATGGCGGACAGACCGTTGGCCATGTCGTCGAGTGTGGCGGGCCGGTCGTTGCAGTCCAGCCAGCGGCCCTGCTGGGCGAGGCGGCAGAAGTCGTACTGGTTGTACTGGTTGTAACCCCAGTAGGTGGCGACCGTCAGGCCGGAGGCGTCCCAGCACCACTCGTCCTGGACCTGCTTCTGCATGGTGATGTCGAGTGCTGTCCAGCTGGTGGGCCGGGTGGAGCTGCAGAGCGGCAGGTTCCCGGTGTCCTCGCTGATGAAGGCGTCGGCGATGTAGTAGGCGCCGGACCAGATCCAGCGGTTGTCGTTCTCGACGGTGTCCCCCGTGGTGCGGCAGATCATCGGGATGCGGTCGCCCGGTGCGGCCTGGCCGGAGACCCGGGCCGAAAGTGAGGGGAGCACACGTTCGTTGACGGTGCTGTAGTTCCCCTGTCCACCGATGACGGTTCCCTTGACCAGCCCCGCCTGGGCCACGGCACCGATGCCCAGCGCGGCCGCGGCGGCCAGCACGGCGGCGATTGCCGTCACGGCCGCCCGACGTGATTTCCTGCGGTGTCTGCTCATGCGTCAGATCTCACTCCCCGTTAGGTGAAACCGAATGCGGGGGAGTCTGGCAGAGCCGCGTCAAAACCGGAACGAAGAAGTCCGGGCGACTTTGTGGCTACGCGCATAGATGGTGAGTGTCCGGCGTCAATAGGCGGTACCTGAAGGCTGGTTGTCGATCAGTGGCTTCAGTGGTCTAGTCCACTGTTATCTTATTGTTATCCGCCGTGGCCATATTTCAGGCTGTGAAATTTCACAGAGTGAGTGCAATGTTACTCACGATGACGGTTTCAGAAGGGGAAATTCAGGGGTCCGAAGAAGGGCTTATGCAGGGCCCGGTCGAGCCACTGCGGGAGGGGGTCTATGGATCGGGGCCCGCCGGGGAGCGGAGGGCCCCGGCCGGGCCGGTTCGCGCCGTGCGGACACAGGTGGTTGGGGCCCGGGCGGCTACCCGCGCGGCGCGGGCTGGGAGGGGCGGTGAGCCGATTGGGTGATCACGCTCGGCCGGAGGTCGGGTCCATGGGGCGGGCGAGGGCGCGTGCGCCGGGCGCGGTCTTGCCGTCGTGCGCCCGCTCGTTGCTGACGGCGGGCACGCAGCCCGCCGGTCGAGCGGGTGGTGCGCAGGGACAGGCCGGCGTCCACGTGTGCGATCTGGCCGGGCAGCTGCGGGCTGAGCTGCCGCCGGTCTCCGGCGCGGCGGATGAAGACCCTCGCACGTCTCGACCGACTCCTGGGTGCCCCTTGGGATCGTTGCGAACCGCAGAGCCAAGCCCTCTGCCAGGCCTTCGCTTCATGGTAGTTGGCTAAAAAGTGGCGCGTTCTGTACACCCGGATACAGCGTCGATCGGGTTCGGACTCAGCGGTGGAGTTCACGGCTGTGCAGCGCGCTCGCGGAGGCAATGACAGGGTGTACAGCGGGTTCGGTGGCTGTCGCCAGTAGTTCTACCCGAGGGACGGAGAGCGGGCGGCGGTCGGCCCCTGTGGGACTGGGAAGGTGCTGCAGGGGCCAGTCGCCCGTTCGACCGTGGCGTGCGTGCCGCCACCTACTCCGCTGGGACCGCCATCACAGGTGCCTGCGCCGCGGCCGACAGCTGTTCGCGGGGACGTTCGCCGTGCGGCCGCCGGCGCTCGCGGTTGCCGCGTCAACGGTCATGGGCGCCGGTGGCGCCGCGGCGCTGACATCCTGTTCAGCATGATGGGACTGGCGCCGACCACCGCGATCAGCAGCAGGGCCGACGTGCTCGTGGAACAAGCCCTTGGCCTGGCGGCGTCGAGTGCGGGAATCGGTCGACCGGGGAGGTGGCGTGGGCGCTGAATCCGGCCATGCTGACCCCGTGCAGCGGGCCGGGCAGGGGCGGGATGGCGACGTCCCAGAGCGCCGCGGTGGATTGCATGGCCGCAGGCTACGCGACATTCGTCCAAGACGGGGAGGCGCGGTGGCGAGCACGATCGTCCGCACACCCGACCGGAGAGGACCGTTCGTGATGACCGACCCGTACATCGAGGCCGTCGAACTCGCCGCTGCCATCCGGCGGAAGGAGGTGAACCCGGTCGAGGTGGCCGACGGCTACCTCGCGCGGATGGACGAGCTGGACCCTGAGCTGAACGCCTTCTGCCACCGGGACGACGAGGCCGTCCGCAAGGCCGCCGCGGCGGCCGCCGATGCCGTGGTGCGCGCCGCCTCCGCCGAGGGGCTGCCGCCGTTCCTCGGCGTGCCGCTGCCCGTCAAGGATCTGCTGGACGTGGCGGGTTGGCCCACCACGTACGGATCCGCCGGAGCCGGGCGGGCCCCGGCGGCGGCGTCGGACCCGGTGGTGCAGCGGTTCGTCGACGCGGGGTTCGTGCTGCTCGGCAAGACCACCACCTCGGAGTTCGGCGCGGTGCCCTTCACCGAGAGCGAGACGCTGGGCATCTCGCGCAACCCGTGGGCGCCGGACCGTACGCCGGGCGGTTCGTCGAGCGGGGCGGGCGTGGCGGTCGCGGCCGGGATGGCGCCGATCGCGCACGCCGAGGACGGGGGAGGGTCGATCCGAATTCCGGCTTCCTGCAACGGACTTGTCGGCCTCAAGCCGACCAGGGGCCGGATCAGCGGCGCGAGCGTCCTGGTGGAGGGGCTGGCCACCAGCGGGGTGGTGACCCGCTCGGTGGCCGACACCGCGGCCGCCCTCGACGTGCTCGCCCGGCACGACCCGGCCACCTGGTGGTCGCAGCCGACCCCGGCCGGCTCCTTCGCGGCCCTGGCCGCGGCCGAGCCGCCGGCCGGCCTGCGGATCGGCGTGCTCACCGACTCCCCGGTCGAGGGGATCCCCGTCGACCCGGCCTGCGTGGCTGCCGTCGACCTCGCCCTGCGGGCCCTCGAAGCGGCCGGCCACCACGTGGTCGACACCCGCCTGCCGCTGCCCCCGACCGAGGAGCTGGTCGCGGCCTTCACCGCGATCTGGAACACCGCCGCCGCCGGTGTCCCCCTCGCCCACCCGGACCGGATCGAGCCGCACAACCGCGCCCTGCGCGAGGCCGCCCAGTCGGTCGACTCCTGGACCTACGGGCAGGCGGTGCAGCGGACCCAGCAGCTCTCCCGCCGGATCGTGGAGGGCTTCGTGGCCGGGTTCGACCTGCTCGTGACGCCCACGATGGCCTGCCTCCCGCCGCTGGTCGGCAGCTTCGGGACGGGCACCGAGGAGAATCCGCTGCGGCCGCTGCTGAACAGCTACCCGATGGGCGTGTTCACCTCGGTCTTCAACGTGACCGGCCAGCCCGCGATCTCCGTCCCCCTGCACCACGACGAGGCGACCGGCCTGCCGGTGGGCGTCCAGCTGGTGGCCGCCCCGTGGCGCGAGGACCTGCTGCTCCAGGCGGCCCGCACCCTCGAACTCGCCCACCCGTGGGTCGGCCGCCGTCCGTCGGTGCGGGCGCGGTGACTGGTTTCTGGCGTGTCGTCAGACGATCTCGGTGATCTTTCCGTCCAGCGTCGCGCGGACCTGCTTGTTGGCGCGGGTGCCGTCGACGTTGACAATGATCTGGATGGTGCTCGAGAACGGAAGGTTGCGCTGGATGATGGCTCCGCCGGCCTTGCCGCCCTCGACCTTCGACGCGGCGGCCGCCCCGGCGAGCACCTTGGCGAGCGCCTCGGGCTTGACCTCGGTGCTGTCGAAGAGGTTCTCCTTGAGGACGGCGCCGGGGTCGTCGCTGCCGGTGGTGCTGAGCTTGACGGGCTGCGGCTCCATGACGCCCCCGTCGCGGTAGGTGAACTTGTTGACCTCGGTGGGCTTCGCGGGGTCGGCGGCCTCGACCGAGACGAAGTCCGGGAACACGTCGATCTTGAGGACTTTCATCGGCGACGCGCCCACCTTCTTGGCCAGCGCCTGGAGGGCCTGGTCGATGGCCGGTGCGGTGAACAGGTCCGCCTTGGCCGTGGCGCTCGCGGCGGTGCTGGCGCTCGCGGGAGCCGTGGCGCTTGCGGTGGCCGTGGTGCTTGCGGCGGAGGTCGGGTTCGTCACGGAGCTGACGGCCGAGCAGCCGGAGAGCGTCACAGCGACGGCGAGGGAGAGCGTGAGGGTGGCAATGCTGGAACGGCGGGACATGTGAGCGTTCTCCAGTGAATGAAACGAGTAGTGCCGACCGGTCAGAGGGGAGTCGGATGTACCGCTCCGTCGACGGCCTCGATGTACGGGTCGGTCATCACGAACGGTCCTCTCCGGCCGGGTGTGCGGACGATCGTGCTCGCCACCGCGCCTCCCCGTCTTGGACGAATGTCGCGTAGCCTGCGGCCATGCAATCCACTGCGGCGCTCTGGGACGTCGCCATCCCGTCCCTGCCCGGCCCGCTGCGCGGGGTCAGCATGGCCGGATTCAGCGACCACGCCACCTCCCCGGTCGACCTGGACGTGGTCCCCTTCCCGGCCGTCACCATGGCCCTCGACTTCGGCGACGGGATACTCGCCGTCGAGGACAGCACCGGCGGACGGCAGCACGGCACCGCGGTCCTCGGCCTCGGCGCCAGCGGCGTCCGCACGCACAACCGAGGCATCGAGTGCCTCCAGATCCGGCTGTCGCCGCTGGTCGCCCACGCCGTGCTCGGCTCACCGGCCGAGCTCGTCTCCCTGGACGACCTCTGGGGGCGCGAGGCCACCCGCATCCGGGAACAGCTGCGCGCCACCGCGTCCTGGGACGACCGCTTCGCGCTGGCGGCCACCGCACTCGCCCGACGGTACGAAGCAGGCCGCCCGGTCGATCCCGAACTCCGCTTCGCCTGGGGCGAGTTGGTGCGCACCATCGGCGCGGTCCGGATCGAGGACCTGGCCGCCGAGACCGGCTGGAGCCGCAAACGCCTCTGGTCACGCTTCCGCACCCAGCTCGGCCTCACCCCGAAGCGGGCCGCCCAGCTCATCCGCTTCGACCACGCCGCCCACCGCCTGGCGGCCGGCCAGCGCCCCAGCCAGGTCGCCGCCGAGTCCGGCTACGCCGACCAGTCCCACCTGAACCGCGACACCGCCACCTTCGCCGGAACGACCCCGACGGCCGTCGCGCAGGCCGCCTGGCTCACCATCGACGAGATCGCCTGGGCCCGCCCGGCCTATCTCCAACCGGGGAAGTTGTAACAACCACCGGCTACCATCCGCCCCATGACGGGTTCGGTCAGCCTCCGAACCTTGACCGGCTCAGCCACCATGCCTCCCCACACCGGATCGGATGTCCACCGACTTCGACGACCGGATCCTCGCCGCGATCGGCGAGTGCGAACGCGTCGGGTTCCACGTGGTCTTCGCCTCCGCCCGGCCGATCCGGGACCTGCTCCCCGCCCTCGACGGCTCCTTCCCGACTGCAACCAGATCCCCGGTGCCGTCACCTCGGTCACCGTCGGCGAGGCCATGGCCACCGTCAAGGCCCGACTGCAGGGCGGCCAGGTCATCACCGCGGCGGTCACCTTGGACGCAGTGAAGGGTCTCGGCCTGGCCGACTGATGAAGCGACATCCACCCGAGGGCTCGCACGACGCCTGAGCGGAGGGTCGCCTGGCCGTCGCGCCAGCCGCCAGGGCAGGGTAGGGCCTATGGCAAGTGTGGCGAATCCCGAGGTGTGGCGCTCGGTGCGTGAGGCGGCGTTGCCACAGGTGCCCGCTGAGAGTGAGGGCGTCATGCTCTCGGTCCTGGGCACCCGTGCCCTTCTGCTGCACCGGGTTGACGAGACCGAGCACCGCAGGCGCCAGGCAACCGATGCCGAGCGGCTGGACAGAATCTCTGCGTTGGAGTGCTTGCTCAGCCTTCCGGTCGGCCTTCCCCTTCCTGCGGGTTCTCTCCCGGAGCAGGCCGAGGTTCGTAACCTCCCGCGCGGAGCAGTGGAGTGGAACACGGATCTGGTGACGCGCCGGGCGGTCCGGCCGCTCACCATTGACCTCGCGGTCGTGCGGGCGGCAGATCGGCGGACGGGCCTGGAGCGTGCAGGCCGGTTCGCACCGTTCTGCCGCCGAGCCGTCCTTCTCGACGAGGACCCGCGCGCACGTTTGGATGAGACCGTGGCGGAGGCCGCCTTCTACGGCATCGGCGTGCTCGTCAATGAGCCGAACGGGGTCCGGATGGCCCTGGAACCCGAGCCGTACCGGCCTCAACGGCACACCGCCGCGGCGTGGCACTTCGTCGAGGAGCTGTACCGTCGACTTCGCTGAGTCGCCCGCTCGCCCGTCAGTCGGGTCCCGCACAGGCCGGCGCCGAGGGCGCCGCATCGAGGAGGGACCACCTCAGCAGCTGCGGCTGGACCTTGAAGCCGTTCGGCTGCCGGATGGCGGCGTTTACGAGCGGGTATCGGTTCACCGCGGCACGGCAGCGCTCCTGCCACCACCGCTGGCGGTCTGGCCCGATCGCCATGGTCTGTAACGTCCGCTGCCAGGACATCAGCACGGCCGTGTTGTGCTGCGCCGCCGGCCGGACGTCGCGGTTGGTCGGGAAGCTGTCCAGCGGCCGACGTCCGCAGGCCGCGCACTCGCACACGGGTGCGTGCGTCGCGGCGAAGCGGCGTGCGAGGGTCTTGCCGAGGAACAAGGCCATCAATTCGGGGAACAGCACGGCCGGGGAGTCGGCGAACCCCGAGCTCTTCGCGGGCTCGCCGGGCGGGACGACGTGCCGGAAGCGGCCCGAGAGCCCGTAGCCGGCGAACACCGCACCCCGTGCCAGCGCGCCGAACGCCGCGAGATCGGCTCGTAGCAGCGCGGTTCGCGGTACCTGGGCCAGTACTTGCGCCAGTCCGGTGAGCGACTCGGGGAAGCTTGCCAGCGGGTCCAACTGGCCGCCGAGCATGACGGCTTTCATCCCCGGTGCCACGCCCAGTTCTTCTATGAGCCGGCCGACGAGGTCGCCGCGCAGCCAGCCGACGTCGATCGGGAGGGTGAGCACGATCCGGGGGTCCTCGCGCGCCGACACCTCGCGAACAGCAGCCCGTACGGCGGCCGTGTCCCCAGCCCGGAGGTATCCGGTCGGCGTGAGCGCCGCCGTTGCGCCGACGGCGAGTTGCTCCTGGACCGCTTGGCCGAGCGGATCTGCGGCGGGCAGCTCGTCGGTTCGCGACAGGTAGGGCTCCCTCGCCGTCGCGACGCCGTCCTCGTAGAACGCCGGGTCGGCGATGAGCACACCTGCGTAGTCGTCGTTCCGCAGCTCGGATGCCTTCCTGAGGGCCTTCGGTCCACTGATCACGAGCCCGCTGAGGGTGGGGTCGAGCTGGTCCCGTACGAACCCCACCCGGGAAGCGTCCACCTGGATCAGCAGCCGGTCGGTGAGCAACTCCGGTCGAGTAAAACGGGCTTGGTCGATGACCTGGGACCTGGGACGTCGGGAGGACCCACGGGGACGGGGGAGCGGGAGGGAGGAGTCGGACATGGCCTCGCCTTCGAATCGGCGGAAACACTCGACGACGTACTCGTGACTCCACTGTACGGAGCGGACTGACACTCCGAAGTCTGCGGCTACACCAATCACTGTAGAAAAGAAAACACGGGAGTTGGCCGAAGGTCAGATGATTGCGGCTGGGACGGCCCCCTGTTCGGCGGGGCACAGAAGGCCACACCCATGCTTCGGCCTCGTCCGCGTCGAATTCGAAACCCAGCGCCGCACGCCAAAGGCGTCGTACGCCTGGTGCCGCGACCTGATTGCCGCCCACCAGGTCTGGTGTGAGAGGTAGTTGGGCCCGGCGGCGGGGCGGCACCCGTCGGCTCGATCCAGGTCCGGCGGAGCATTCGAGAAGCACGTCTCGTGGCAGAACACCGCGCGAGGAGCGGTGACAGCAGGGTGGTTCGAGCGGTCGGGCGGCCTTAACCCGTGGTTCAGCTGCTGGTGAGACCGGACGGCTTGAGCGGGCTCTCCGTGGTGGCGGCGGCCCCGCGGGCGGGTGGCCGGGCTGAGCCTGAACGACCTGGAGGGCGCGAAGTTCCGGCTGATTCGGCCGGATCGGACTCGCCGGTGACCGAACCGGATCGGAGTTGGCGGCCGGAATTCCGAACTGTGACGCAGGTCACGGCGGATGCAGAACCTGCGCGCCGTGCCGGGCGTCTGGCTGGCGTGAGATCACGCAGGAGAGCACTGGACGAGCTGGACGAGGAACGCCTCGTCCGGCTGGTGGCCAGAGGTGACCGCGGGGCGTTCGACGAGTTGTACCGGCGCACGTCGCCGTGGCTGGCGGTGCGGTTGCGCCGCCGCTGCGCGGACGAGCAGATCGTCGCCGAGGTCATGCAGGAGACCTATCTGGCGGTGTGGCGCGCGGCCGACGCGTTCGCAGGGAGCGCGGTCGGCGGGACGGCCGTCGGGTGGCTGTGGACGATCGCGGCGCGCCGCCTCGTCGACGCGTTCCGGCGCCGTGCCCACCACGCCGAACCGCCGGTCGCCGCCGCCGAGCGGACGGTGGTGCCCGCGGCGGAGGACGAGGCACTCGCCGGGACCGTCGGCGGCGACGTCGGCGACGCCCTGCGGCGACTGGCGCCGGAACTCCGAGAGGTACTGCAGGCCACGGTGCTCGACGGGCTCTCCGTCCGGGAGACCGCCGTCCTGCTCAGACTGCCCGAAGGCACGGTCAAGACCCGCGCCCGCCGGGCCCGGATCGCGATGCGGGAGGCGCTGGCATGAGCGGGGAACACGCGTCGAGGCGGTTGATCGACGACTACGCACGTGGTGACGCAACGATGGCCGCGGACACGGTATGGGCGTTGGAGGCTCATCTGGAGACGTGCGCTCCGTGCCGGGGCCACCTGGCTGTCTCCGTGGCCATCGAGGCGCCCGACATCACCGCGGTCCTCGACACCGTCCGGGCCGGTCTGGAACCGCAGCTGGACGCTGCCGTCAGGGCGCCCTCGCGGCGACACCGCCCGAGGTGGGTCTCGGCCTGGCTGACGCCGGCCATGGCCCCGTGGCTGGCCATGACCGTCGTCGTCACCCTGATCGCGCTGCTGCTGGACGCGGTCGCGTCGCCGACGTTCTTCGGCGGCGCCTCTCCCGTGTTGCCGATCGCGCCCGTGCTGCCGCTGTGCGGTGTCGCCGCATCGTGGTCGCGCGGCATGGACCCGGCACACGAACTGACGGCCTCGACCGCCCGAGCCGGCCTGCCCCTGCTCCTCAGACGCACCACGGCGGTCCTCGTGGTGGTCCTGCCAGGGCTCCTGGTGGGGGGATGGCTGACCGGAACCACGACGGCCGCGCAGTGGCTGCTGCCCTCCCTGGCCTTCACCTCCACCGCCCTGGCGCTGGGCAGCGTGGTCGGTGTGACCCGCGCCGCCCTCGGGCTGCTGATCGCGTGGGGCGTCGTCGTCGTGGTACCCGCGTGGGCCACCGGCCGGACCCCCCTTGCCCTGCGGCTCGTGCTCCAGCCGGACCGGCTGCCCGTGTGGGGGCTGCTCCTCGCGCTCGGGATCGGCGCCGTGATCGCCCGCAGAAACGCGTACTCAACGCTGTGAAACCATCGTCGACCCTCGAAAGGGACCACCGCATGACACCTGTGACGAGCGCGGCCGACACCGCGCCGAAGACCTACGCCTGGGAGATCCGGGCCAGCGGCCTGAGAGTACGCGTCGGACGGAAGAAGACGGCCGTCGACGGGCTCGACCTCTCCCTGGGCATCGGCGCCCACGGCCTCCTGGGGCCCAACGGAGCGGGAAAGACCACCCTGATCCGGGCGCTGGCCACCGTGCTGCGCCCCGCCGAGGGCGAACTGGAGCTGCTCGGCACCTCCATGGGCGCGATGGGTGACCACCGGGCCCTGCGTCGCCGGATCGGCTACCTGCCGCAGGATTTCGGCTACTACAAGCGCTTCACGGTGCGTGAGTTCGTCGAGTACATGGCCTGGTTGAAAGAGGTTCCGAAGGCGGCCGTCCCCGCGGCCGTCCAGCGGGCCGTGGAACGGGTGGGCCTGGCGGACCGCGCCGACCATCGGATGAAGACTCTGTCCGGCGGCATGGTGCGGCGCGCCGGCATCGCCCAGGCCATCGTCAACGACCCCGCGGTACTGCTGCTGGACGAGCCGACGGCCGGCCTGGACCCGGCACAGCGGCTGCGCTTCCGCGAGTTGCTGCAGGAACTGGGCCGCGACACCTGCGTGGTCGTCTCCACCCACCTGGTCGAGGACGTCGCGGCCGCCTGCTCCGACGTGGTGCTCTTCGCCGACGGCCGCCTCGTCTTCCAGGGCACGCCGGACGACCTGGCCGCGGCGGGCGGTCCCGAGTACCCGGGCGACAGCCCCCTGGAGCGCGGCTACTCGGCGCTGCTCCACAACTCCGGGCGGCAGGGGGGCACCTGGTGAACGGACGTGTCCTGCGCATCGAACTGAAGCGCTCCGTCGCCCCGTGGGCCGGCATCGTCGTCCTGGGAGGCAGCCTGGCAGTCTTCTGCCTGATCGACGGGATCTGGTGGAAGGGCAACGCGGGGTGGACGGCCCAGTGGACGTCCATGGCCATGTGGACCCGGTACCTGCTGGGCTTCTGGTGGCCGCTCGTGGCGGGCGTGGGGGCGGTGTACGGGCTGCGCGACTCCCGCTCGCGGATGGCCGAACTGCTGACGACCACGCCGCTGCCGGGCTGGCGCCGTGCGGCGCTGCCGGCTGGCGCGACGGCGCTCGCGCTGGCGTCGGGCTTCGGTCTCCTCGTCCTCGTGGGCGGAGTCCAGGTGGCCCTCGGCGCCACCACCTACACGAGTCTCGGCTGGCTGCCGATCTCGCTGGTGGCGGCGCTGTCCCTCGTCGCGGGGGCCGTGTTCGGCATGGGCGTCGCGCGGGCCGTGCCCTCCGTGCTCACCCCGCCGGCCCTGACGGTGTTCCTCTTGCTGGCGACCCTTCTCCTGCGGCCCAGCAACGAGGGGTTACTGCCATCGAGCAGCGCGCCGAACCGGCTCGCCCTGCTGTCCCCGGCGACCTCGGAGCCGCGGGAGGTGCTGCTGACCCTGTCCGGCTCCGTGCACCTCGGCCAGACGCTCTGGTTGCTCGGCCTGCTCGCCACCGGTTTCGCACTGCTGTCGGCCGCCACCCCCCGGGCCCGACTGCTCGCGGTGGCCCCCCTCCTGGCCGGCGCGGCCCTGGCCCTGCTGATCCTCCCGGCCACGGCGCGCGACACCTACGTGGTCGACAAGGCCGCCGCCACCTCGGTCTGCGACGGACCGGTGTGCGTGACGCAGGCCAACCGCTCACACCTGCCCGAACTCGCGCCGCGTGGCAAGGACGCGCTGCGCGTGCTGCACGACGCCCTGGGCGACCAGGCGCCCACCTCGGTGCGGGAGGACACCCGGCTGCACGCGCTCGGCGACGAACGCCGACCTTCCGGCGACGCGGTGCTGGTCGACTTCGACGACCCGCTGATCGCCCGTGCGACGGGGGCGGAACTGACCCGCCTCCTGGTCGCCCAGGGCCTGGCACCGAACTGCGCACCGCGCACCACGTGGGAGGGCCGGGGGCAGCTCGACATCCCCGTCCAGAGCATCGTCGCGAGCTGGGCCCTCGGCGACCGCCGGTTCGAAGCGCTGCAGAGGCCGGACACCTACGCGTACTCGGAACGTACATGGGCGGACACCGACGTCGCCTGGCAGCGGCTGATGGCGATGCCACTGGCCGAGCAGCGCTCGCGGATCGCCGAGGTGCACACCGCCGCTCTCTCCTGCACGGGGTACAACGAGCTTTCGATGCTGGCGGGGGAGACGTCGCGATGAGGTGGCTGACCTTGTACGCGCGTTCACGGCAGATGCCCGCCTCGGCCGCCGCGGTCCTGCTGGTGGCGCTGGCGGTGTGGGCCCTCAACGGCTCGGGCCCGCTGGACCTGGGGATGGCGGTCCTGGTCCTCACCGCGAACGTGGCAGCCGCTTCCGTCGGGCTCGGCGGGCCGGACGTCGTGCTGGAGAGGACGGCCGCGATCCGGTGGCTGCCCCGCCGGGCGGCGCACGTGCTGCTGATCGGCGCGTTCGCCGGTGCGGCGCTGCTGACGGTCCAGGGGGCGGGAGTGAGGCTCGCCCCCACCGAGGTCGTCGTCCGGGACAGCGCGGGCCTGGTCGGCCTGGCCGCGCTCGGGGCGGTGCTGTGCGGGGCACACTTCGCATGGACCCTGCCGATCGGCTGGCTCGCCGTCACCCTCCTCGTCCCGGTTCCGCCCGGCACCGCGGGACAGGTGGTCAACTGGATGATCTTTCCCCCCGGCACGGCGGCGTCCACCGGGACCGCGTGGGCCCTGTTGGTGACCGGCACCGTGGTGTACGCCGTAGCAGGACCAAGACGGTGACGGGCACGACCCCTGGAGTTCGTGGGGTTCCCGCGCGTCCTCCCCGTACCAGGCCCGCAGCGGGACCACGCCGCGCAGGACCAGGTGCTGCGCCCAGTCGGACTGCGCGATCGCGTTCAGCACGGTGTCGAGCGCCTCGCAGCGCGCGGCCCGCCAGCGCTCGGCCGTCCCCGGGTCCGCGAAGGATGGCTCGCTGGGGCGCATCGGTTTTGAGTTGTGTGCCAACGCGGGATCGAAGACCGATTGTTGGGCTATCCAGGGGTCCTCGATCAGGCGCAGGCTGCGGGGCAGCCAGGCCCGCTCCGGGCTGTCCTCCTCCGGCAGCCGGTTCGGCAACCGGAGGCCGCTCCACTGGGACGGGATGGAGTCGCACTCGGTGACGGTTCAGCCGATCGGGCGGCCGGTCATCGTGAACTCTCCTCCTGGCACGGCCGCGTGGTGTCGACCAACCGCTCGATGCCGGGGGCGCGAGGACGCCCACACGACATGCGGGAGATCGCTCCGCCGGTCACAGGTCCGCCAGGAACTGCGCCAGCGACGGCGAGACCTTCCGGCCACCCCGGTGGCCGATCTCCTGGAGCAGGATGCTGCCGGTGGCGTTGTCGAGCACGAAGAACAGGTCGCCATAGGTGCCGGCGACCGGGAAGGTGATGTCGCCGTCGGACTCCGCCGCCTGGCGGCGTGCGTGTTCGGCCAGACCATGCACCGTTCGCTGTAGCTCTCCCTCGTTCCACACGGTGCAGAGCGACACCGTCTCCCCGGAGTGCTCCAACCCGTCCACCAGGCCACACCAGAAGCTGCCATAGAGGGCCGGCACATCCGGATGCAGCGTCGTGCCGATCCCGGTGAGAGCACTCTCGAGCTCGGTGAAGTCCGGGGCTTGCTCCATCGGGACGGGCTTCCACCGGATCATTCCCTCGGGGGTGGGCTCCCCCAGCTGGCACGGGGACTGCCAGTCGGGGTCGTATTCCACAACGTTCAAGCCGGCTTCGTCCAGGCCGGGCCAGAGGTCGTCGAGAAGCAGGGCGCCGAGCCTGGCCCGCGTGCCGTCCTCAGTCAAGTGAACTCCTGTCAACGTGCAGTTCCTACGCTGCCTGTGCACGCTATCCGGCAGGTGTGACAGCGAGTTCGTCGCCCAGCGGGAACTGAAGCCAACATCAGAATCCTCCGCCGCCGACCTGGTCCCGGTGACGTGCCTGGCCCTGCCGGTCCTCGGCCTGATCGAACGCCAGGTCCGACCAGCCATGGGCCGGGAGCAGGCCATGGCCGGGCGCTGTCCGGACCCGGTCGCCTGGTCCTCCGCCTATGGATTTCCCCTCGTCGGTTGATTTGCCGCGAGCTCGCTCTCGCACACGATGGCAGGCTCGAAGGGCGCAGATGGGGACCGCAGTTGTGCGACGCGGCCCCGGGCGGGCCCGGTGAGTCAAGCCCAATAGCACTAGTCCGGCTTGGCTGATCACGGGACGCCTCCGGGCAGCTCCAGCGGGATCCTCCTTGTGCGACCGAATCCGACATCCGGTCATGTTACGGAGGTGATACGCGCCGACAAGGGGGCCGGTCGATATCACGCCATCGACCGCCGAACGCGGCGACCCATCGGAAGCGGCGCACGAAGTAGCCGGGTTGGTCGACCCTCTCGACTTCGCCGTCGAAATGTCGACTTGAATAAGGGTGACGTCCTGCAGTTGTGGTCCCGTCACAATGACAGCCTGTCCGACGGGCCGAGGGGTTCAATCAGTGCTTCGGAATGGTGCATGTCGACTTCGCCGCCCAACGCCGCACGTCGAGGGCGTCGTACGCCTGGTACCGAGACCTGATCGGTGCTCATCACGGCTAGAAATCGCCGAGTTGAGATCAGGACTGAACGGTTGCGTCCCGCTGAGCGCTGATCGGGGAGCAGTCGTCTACGAGGACGAAGCTGATTGAGTGTCAGGAAGCGGTCTCAGGCGTCGCGTTCCCGGCGGCACGTCGGACGACAGCAGTTGTCGGGGGCCGTGACGTGGCCACCCGGTTCGGCCCCGTGCTCGGCCGGGGGCCCGGTGTCCCGGGCCCCCGGCGCCGACGGTGTCACTCCGTGATCTGCCGCCGGTCGATCACCGTCCGCAGCTTGCCGCTGGTGGGCGTCCGCTCGAAGGCGGCGGTGCCGACCGTGTCGACCGTGCAGGTGAGCAGCCCCTCGGCCACGGCGGAACCCAGCTCGGGGATGGCGGTCAGGAAGGCGGCGCGGGCCGCCGTCGCGTCCGGGGCGTACCGCTCGTCGAGCCGGACGGTGACCTGCTCCCGGCCGTCACCGGCGTCCAGGAGCAGCTGCAGCTCGCCGCGGTAGCCGAGGTCCTCCTCCGCCACCGCGATGAAGCGCCGGACGTTGAGGAAGTACGTGCCGATCCGGACGACGTCCCCGTACCGGCCGAGGAGTTCGATCCGCGGGGTGTGGCTGCCGCAGGGGCAGACGCCCTCGACCGCGCGGCCGAGGTCGCCGATCTGGTACCTCTCCAGGCGCTGCCCGGCCCGGGTGCGGCTGGTGAAGACCAGACGGCCCGGTTGCCCGGCGGCCACCGGGCGGTCGGCCTCCGGGTCCAGGATCTCCAGGGTGTGCAGGTCGGTCAGGACGTGGTGGACCGAGCCCTCGGCGTGGGTGCACTGGTAGCCGAGCGGCCCCAGGTCGGTGCTGCCGTACGCCGCCGAGCGGATCAGTTCGACGCCGAACTCCTCGGTGAGCACCCGGCGCTGTTCCGCCGTGAAGTGCTCGCCGCCGTAGAACACCTTGCGGATCCCGCCGTACGCGCGCAGCACGGTGCTCTGGGAGTGGAACAGCTGCCAGAGGTAGGAGGGCATGCCGAACACGGTGTCCGCGCCGTACGTCACCAGCGCCTCGGCGGTGGCGGCGTGGTCGGGGCCGGCGGCGATCGGAAGCTGGCTGGCGTTGAGGCGCTCCAGGATCGAGAAGAAGCTGATGAAGCTTCCGTACATACCGCCGCAGTAGAACAGATTGGCGGCGCGGTCCCGGGCCGGATCGAACCCGGCGGCGAGCAGGCCGTCGGCGGCGGCCCGCATCTGGGTGTCGTAGTCGGCGTTGGTGAACACCGACAGGGCCGGGGCCCCGGTGCTGCCACCGCTGCGGAAGTAGAGGTGGGCGTGGACCGGCGCGAGTGTGCGCAGCTGCTCCTGCACGCCGGACTTGTCCAGCAACGGGCCGCTCGGCGCGGCAGGGACGACGGCCGGGGCCGCCAGGTCGTCGAGGCAGGCGGTGGTGGCGAAGGCCTCGTCCACGCGGACGCCGACGCGGCGGCTGTAGCGCTGGAGCGCGTAGACACCGTCGTGGGGTTCGCCGTGGTAGCTGTCGAGCATCCCGCCGACCGGGGTGACCCGCAGCACACCGGCGGCGACCACCGCCTGCGACAGCCGGGCGACGTCGGCACGGCTGCCGCCGATCGCGGCGGTCTGCAGGTAGCGGCGCATCGGGCGCAGCACGGTCATGACGGAGGTGCGGGGAAGCGGCTTGACCCAGACACTGCGGTGGAGCGGCGAGGCGGCCAGGGCGGAGCGGGTGTCGGCGAGGACGCGCCAGGAGCCGTCCTCGGCGGCGAAGAGCCGGGTGAGGCCGAGGTGTTCCTCCAGCCGGGTGAGCAGTTCGGTGGTGGTGATCTCGGCGTGCTCGGCCGGGTCGAGTTCGGGCCGGGGAAGCTTGGCGGAGGCGTCGGCGAGGTGGGCCGCGAAGCGCTCGGCGAACGAGAAGACCTCACCGTCGTCCTCGGTGTCGAGGTAGATCACCTGGGGGCTGGAGCAGGCCTGCTGCTCGAAGCGGCAGACATCGGCGGCGAGCGCGTCCAGCGTCACCCCGTCCGACCAGGCGTCGCGGGTCAGGTAGGCGAAGGAGATCCGGTGCCCCCACTCGACCAGTCGGCACCCGGCCGGGACCAGCTCGGCGACCGAGCGGACGGCGTCCTCGCCGCCCCAGACCGCCACCGCGTCGGCGGGCTCGCACAGCAGCCGCAGCCACTCGGTGCGCGCGGAGGAGAAGCGCAGCACGACGATCCGGCGGGCCAGGGCACCGGTCGGGTCGGCGGCGGCCAGCTCGGCGAGCAGGTGCTGGGCGAGCAGCGTGTCGCCGCTGCTGGTCTTCAGCACGTTGAGGTTTCCGGTGAGCAGGCCCTCGATGACGCTGAGCGGAGCGACGGCGGCCGCGTTGCCCGGGGCGATGTGGACCAGCAGCCCGACCGGCGCCCAGGCCTCGAAGGTGGTCTCCCGCGCGTCGGGCCGGGTGAGGCGCTCGGGGCGCAGTCCGCCGAGTTCGCGCCGGAGCTTTCGCTCCAGGGCCGGGCGGGCGATCGCGTCGGCGATCTCGGCGAGGGTCGCCGACGCCCCGTCCGGGTCGGAGCCGCCACCGGTGAGCTCGGCGAGCAGACGGGCGCGGACGGGGCCGCCCGGCGTGTCGAGGGCGTCGGCGAGGCGCTGGCAGGCGCTCAGCACCAGTTCGGTGGACAGGGGTTCGGCGAGGGTGCGGGCGGCGAGCGCCGGGAGCTCGGCGAGCCGGCGGGCGGCCTCCTCGTCGTCGATGAACGAGCCCTGCCAGAAGTGGGGTCCGGTGGTCACGACAGTCCCTTCAGGAGTTCGGCGGCGGCCGCCGCGCAGTTGCGGTTGCGACTGACCCCGGCGCGGCCGTGGACGGTGAACCACGGCGTGGGCAGGGGGCAGGGACACTCCTGCCCGGGGTGCAGCGAGGCGAGGTCGCCCATGACGACGCTCTGCGCCGGCACCGAGGTGATGTACGGGGAGACCAGGTGGAGGAAGCCGCGTTCGCCGTACGGCAGCGGCTCCAGGGTGCGGGTGTCGCGCACGGCCGCCCGTGACCAGACCGGGACGTGCAGACGGTGGTGCCCGCACTCGATGTACGGCACGCAGTGCTCGACCGAGCCGAAGGTGTCGCGGATCCGCTCCGAGGGGATGCCCAGCTGCTCCGTGACCTCGGCGTAGAACCGGTCCTTGCCGATCTGCTTGTCGGTGTGCCCCTTCCAGCCGCCGCCGAGCAGCACCAGGGAGCCGGCCGGCAGCTGGAGCGGCGGCAGGCCGAGGGCCCGCATCCGCTCCAGGGTGAAGTGCAGGAACGCGGGGAAGCCGAGGATCCGTACCGGCAGCCCGTCCTCGGCGTACCGCCGCAGCGCCTCGATGCAGCCGTGGACGTCGAACTCGTGGCCGCTGCCGGTGTGCCGCAGCGCGTGCGTGGTGTGGTTCGCCGGCGCGAAGTCGCAGAGGTAGTTGTCGGTGAACGAGGTACCGAGCTTCAGCTGCGGGGCGGGCTCGTAGCTGTACAGCAGGTAGTTGACGGCCTGGTCGGGCGTGATCCAGCCGTAGTGGTCGAAGATGCGGGCCACCATGCGCTGCGCGGAGCGGATCGTCCAGGTGTCGAAGAACATCTGCGACTTCTGGCCGGTGGTGCCGGAGGAGGTGAGGTGGAGGAACACCTCCTCCCGTGGGATGGAGAGCACCTCGTGCCGTTTGAAGAAGTTGGCGTGCACCAGGGGCGTGCGGATCCCCTCGCCGACGGTCGGCGCCGGGGTCTCCGCCGGGCCGTCCAGCAGCGAGCGGAGGAACGGTGAGCGCTGCGCGTGCCACGCGTTGGTCTCGGCCATCGCGGCGGCGAACAGGGCGTCGGCCTCGGGCCCGGCCGCGTACGGGGAGATCAGGTCGCACAGCTGCTGTACGTGCGGGAGCGCGGTGGGGTCGGGAACCTCGACCGGCGCGAGATGGGCATTCACGGGATGGACAGTCACGGGGCAACCTCGGGAAGGGGTAGGTAGGTCGAGGTCCAGGCGGTCAGGTAGGCCAGCAGGTACGGCTGGAGCGGGCCGCTGACGGCCGTGGTCCTGAAGTCGATCTGACGGCTGGTCCGGGACAGCACCACGTAGTCGTGGAACCGGTCGCCGATCCGGCGCATCGCCGGGTAGACGGCGCTGGGGATGAACCCGGCGGCCAGGAAGGCGCCGAGCCCGGCGGTGTCGGACAGCGGCAGCAGCGTCTCGACGTAGTCGGCGCCCGCGCGGGTGACGGCCGCCATCAGCGGCTCCAGCGCCCCCGTGACGGCTGCCGGGGACGGGTGCACGGCGACCAGCGAGCAGCTCGCCGCGACCGGGTCCAGGTCGGCGTACGCCTCGAACGCGCCGTCCGGCGGGGTGAGGACGGCGTTCGGGACGTGCAGCGGGAAGAACCGCTCTCCCGGGTCGGGGAAGAGCTCCAGGAACCGGCGGCGGACGAACCCGCGTGCGGTGATCAGCTCCATCGGCGCGGTCACCGGCGCGGTCTGCCCGGCGGGCAGGGCGGGGACGTCCAACGCGCGCGGGTGGCCGTACTCGAGGCCGGTGCTCTGCCGGGCCGCCTCCAGCAGCGGCAGCAGGGAGCCCGGCACCTGGTCGACGCCCTCCCGCAGGGCCAGGACGCCGTCGGCGTGCCGGGCGAACAGCGCGAGGCTCTCGCACCCGGCCACCTCGACGGCGTTCGGCAGCAGGCCGAGGGCCTGGAAGCCGTTGCGGGCGAAGACCTGCTGCGGGCCGGGGGTGACCACCCGGACGGTCGCGTAGATCGAGTCCAGGGCGCCGGTCGCGAAGGCGTCCCCGCACACTTCGGCGGTCAGCCGTCCGGCCAGCCCGCCGCCCCGCTGCTCCGGGTGGACCGCCAGGCCCACCAGCTTGCCGATCCGGCTGCCGGGGTCGGTCTGCACCGCCACCGACCCGGCCAGGTGGCCGGCGCCTTCGTGACGCGCGGTCAGCCAGTGGGTGTGCGGGTCGGCGATCAGACGGCGCATCTCCTCGGGGTCGCTGCCGAGCGCGACCGGATAGCCGTGGCCGTAGACGTCGAAGTAGAGCTGTCGCAGCTGCGCGACGTCCTGCGGGGCCGCGGGAGCGATCGTCACGGTCATCGCACGTCCCCGATCGGCTGCGCGGCCGGGGCCGGGTCCTCCTGCGGGGCTGCCGCGGGCTCCGAGCCGTGCGGCTCGCGCCGGCCGGTCCACCACAGCGCGGCGGCGACCGGCAGCACGCCGAGGGCCTGGACCAGGCACAGCGTCCGCGCCGGGAGGTGGTCGCCGAGCAGGCCGAAGACCAGCGACGACACCGGGAAGGTCGCCCCCAGCAGCGCCTGCATCACCGCGAAGAAGCCGGGCCGGTCGTCGGCCGGCACCAGCCGCTGGAACAGCGCCACGAACCGCACACCGATCACGCCCACGCACCAGCCGGCGACCGCCATCGATCCGACCGCCGCGGCCTGGCCGGCGGCGAGGCCGGGCAGGCCGAGCGCGGCGGCCATCAGGACCAGGCAGCCGGCCCCGACCGCGGTGGGCGCGCCCGGGAGGCGGCCGCCGGTGAACGAGCCCACCAGCGTGCCGGCGCCGAGGGCCGCCTCCAGGGCGGCGACGGTCGAGCCGTCGGCGTGCAGCACCGTCCGGGTGTACAGCGGCATCACGACGAACACCGCCGTGGTGAACACGTTGGCCGCGGTGAAGCAGAGCAACACCCGCCGGATGAAAGGCAGTTCGGACAGGATCTGGCGCAGCGGCCGGGTTCGGGCGGGTGTGTCGCTGCCCGTGGCCGGTGAGCCCGGGGCCGGGAACCGGATCGCGCCGATCAGTGAGGCCGCCAGCAGGTAGGCACCGGCGCACCCGGCGACGACGCCGGCCAGGCCCGCGGTGTCGACCACCAGCGGGCCCAGCAGCCCGCCGGCGAGCCCGGCCAGCGACTGCGTGCCGAGCTCGAACCCGGTCGCGGTCTCGATGTCGGCGTCCTCGACCAGCTCGGGAACGGACGTGGTCAGGCAGGGGTCGAAGACCGCCTGGCAGCCCGCCAGCAGCAGCGCGGCACCGTACGCGACGACCATCGGCGGCGTCGTGGCGTACGTCCAGCCGGCCGCGCCGAGGGCGACCAGACCGGCGACGGCGGCCGAGGCACCCAGCACCGTCCGGTGCGGGTGGCGGGCGATGAGCCTGGCCACCAGCGGCGCCAGCGCGACCGCGGGCAGGGTGCTGACGGCGAGGAAGGCGCCGGACGCGAGGCCGCGGTCCGGGCCGGCGGCGTAGCCCACCAGCCACCACACCGCGCCGACCTGGAACATCCGTCCGGCGGCCTGGACGAGTACCTGCGCGGCCCACACGGCGCCGAACCGCCGGTTTCGCAGGACGAGCGGCAGGCGGTGCGTGGCCGTCCCAGCGGCCGTCCCGGTGGCCGTCACGAGTGCGGCCGTTCGTCGAGGACGCGGATCAGCTTGCCGGTCCGCGCGTTGACGGTGAGCTCGTGCTGGCGCACCCACTCGACGGACAGCGGGTGGACGTACCCGGCGGCGACCGCCTCCGGGTACAGCGGCCGCGCCGTGTGGATCCCGGCCTCGACGGCGGCGGCCAGCTCGGGGAGCCCGGTGGGGTTCCCGTCGCAGGCCAGGCGCAGCACCAGCCCGTCCCGGCCGTCCCAGCGGCGCACCACCAGCTGCACGCCGGTCACCCGGCCGGCCGGGTCGGCGGTCCGGACGAGGTCGAGCACGTCCTGGGTGTACAGCGACACCGGCCCCACCCGGACGCCCTCCTGGGCCCGGCCGAGGATGCGGAACCGTCCGGCGGCGACGTCGGTCCACTCCGCGCGGTCCCCGACGGGGTAGCGCAGTACGGGCATCAGCCGTCGCCGCAGGTCGGTCACCACGACCCGGCCCGGCACGCCCTCATCGGTGATGGGCTCGCCGGTGAGGTCGTCGAGGATCTCCACCACCGTCTCCGGAGCGAACACCCGGTGCACCCGGGTGTCCGGTCCCGGCACCGGCCGACCCAGCAGCCCGGCGTCGACGGCGGCGTAACCGATCGAGGAGACGCGGGCGTTGGGGAACACCTTGGCGAGCAGTGGCTGCTGGTCCTGGTAGAGGCCCTCACCGCCGAACAACAGCAGCTCCACGTGCGGGAGTTCGCGACCGGAGGCGAGCAGGTGATCAGCGAGCGCGCACAGCGTCGTCGGGGTGCCGGCCACCACCTCGGCCTCGAACTGCTCCAGGGTCTGCGCGGTCGACTCCAGCGGCGCCGCTCCGCCGATCGGCAGCCGGACGTTGGCGACGGGCGATCGGTGCAGCGAGTCGAGGATGAAGGTGTAGCTGGCGTACAGGTCGCCCGCGTAGAAGAGATCGGCGACCCGGTGTCCCGGGCGCAGTCCGGCATCGACCAGCCCGGCGCCGAACGAGGTGGTGAACTCCCGCCACTCCTCCCGGCTGTAGAACGAGAACTTCGGCGAGCCGGTGGTGCCACCGCTCTTGAAGACCACCGCCTCCTCCAGCGGCCCGGTCAGCAGCCGGTTGCCGCGAGGCGTGTTCGCCTGCCAGAACTCGGCCTGCGGGACGACCGGAAGATCGGTCAACTTCGCCGTCCGGTCGGGTAGACCGGCGTACAGCTCCGCATAGAAGGGTGAATTGCGGCGCACGAAGCGTATGAGTTCGGCTGTCGGTTGAACGGGCATCAATTCCTGCTTTGAGGCATGCGAGGGGCGCGTGGCGCACGACCTCGCCCAATCGGTCGATGGCGATCGGCGATCCGGAGGTCTGCGGAATTCGGATTCCGCCGCGACACTTTCGGGCCGTTGGATCAGTAGGGCCGGGCTGCGGCACCGAAGGTTCCGGACAGCCGCTGATCACGGGTCAACTTGCGTGAAGTAAGGAGTACCTGGCCTCCTGTTCGCCCAAAACACAGGCTAGCACCTCTGTATGCCTTCGGATTCAAGCCTGGACCCCGTGTGGGGTCGGCAGGGCAGCGACCTGAGGCTCCATCAAGCGACTGTTCGGGGGCGGCGGGAACGGAATGGTGAGGTACATCTCACGACGGGCGGATCGATGGATGTTCCGCACTGAACGGCGGGATTCGGCCACGTCCTTTTAGTTGAATGCAAGACATTTCAGGTGCGCCTGCCGGATTGTGGAACAGATGCCGGAATTGCCACCCGCCGTTCGGGGGGTGCGGCCTCCGCCGAACGGCGGAGAGCCCGGCCGGGCCGTAGCCGAGGGTTGATGGCGAGACGTCGGACGCCGTGGTCCAGAATCGGGCGTCGATTACCGGTGATGGCCCGGCGCCTCTCCCACGGGCCTTGAGCAACACGATGTGAGGAAGCGGGTTTTGATGTCGTCCGAGAAGAGCCCGGGAACCGTTGCCGCTGCGGCGGATGAGCGGCCGGCCGATCCGGGGTCGCCGGTCGAGGCGGACCCGGGCGAGGTGGAGCCGCTACTGGACGCCGCCTCGACTCCCGGCGCGCGGTTGGCGGCGGTGGCGTACCGGGAGTCGGTGCACCTGCACCGGGACACTGCGCCGGAGGTGCGGCGCCTCAGCGGGGCGTGCGCAGTGGCGACGGCTGTGGTGGACGGCTGCCCGGTTGCTGTTACCGGCAACGGGGACACGACGGTGCGGGTGTGGGATCTGGCACCGGCCGGCAGGGCCACAGCGCCGGATGACCGGCTCGTGGTCGGATTCGGCGCGGAGGTCGTGGTCCTGGCCCGTTGAGCCCAGCCGACCTGCGGGACCAACCGCTGTGCCGCACACGGAGGGCCGGCTCGTCAGTCCTTGCCGCTCAGCAGCCGGGCCTTCGCCCAGGCGAACTCCTCGTCGCTCAGATGCCCGCTGTCGCGCAGCACCGCCAGGCGCTCCAGGCGTACTCCGGGCCAACGGCATCAGCTCCGTCCCGGCCCGAGGTCCGGTGACGGATCCCGCCGACCACCACGCACTGATCGGGGTGCCTCGATCACGCCGGACCCCGGCGGAAACGACGGGACGTACGGTGCGGGCCGAGCCACTATGGGAGAAGGCCTACGGGTTCACTGGTCGGCTCGAATGGGGTGCTCGTGATGGGCGTGCCGTGGCATCGGTCGCCGAGGACCGGACACGAGGCCGCCGAGGCTCCGGCCGGTGACGGCCTCGACGAGGCGGCGCGGATCCTGCGATCGGCGCCGACCCGACTCGGCGCGCACATCGGCGGGCTCTACCTGCTGTCGGAGGACCGGCAGGTGCTCGAACTGGCCGTGATACTGGGGGCCGGCCGGCAGTTCACCAGGCCGTGGCAGCGCATCGGCGTCGCCGCACCGGTACCGGTGGCCGAGGCGGTGCGCGGCGGCCGGGTCGTGTGGGTGGGCGGCACGGAGGACATGGCGCGCAGGTACCCGAGGGTCGCGGTCGCCATGCCGTACGCGTTCCGCCTCGCGGCTGCTCCGCTCGTCACACGGCGGACCGGGTACGGGGCCGTCTTCGTAATCTGGCCCGCCGCGCATCCCCCGGAGATGTCGCCCGGTGAGCGGGACCGGTTCGAAGAGTTCGCCGCGCGCCTGGCCGAGGTGCTGGCGGACGCGGCCCGGGCAGGCCGACCGGTCCGGGCCGGCCCGCGTCCCGAGGTGGCCGAGAGCGGTGCCGCCGCGTCTCCCACCGCGATGGCGGCACGGCTCCCGGAGGGCGTGTGCGACATCGATCTGGACGGCAGGCTGGCCGCGGTCACGCCGGCCGCCGCCGAGTTGCTGGGCGTGCCGGTCGAGCTCCTCCTGGGCGCGCGGCTGTGGGCGGTCCTGCCGTGGCTGCGGGATCCGGTCTACGAGTACCACTACCGGTCCGCGGTGACGAGCGGGCAGTCCGCCACCTTCGTCGCGTTGCGGCCACCGGACCGGTGGCTGTCGTTCGAGCTGTTCCCGGACCCGTCCGGGCTCACCGCGCGGATCGTCCCGGCCGACATCGCCCGCCGCGACCGGCCCACCGGAACACCGGCTCAGCGGGCGGTGCACACGCGGCCCGGAGCGCTGTACCACCTCCTCCACCTCGCCAGCGCGCTGACCGAGGCCGTCACCGTGCAGGACGTGGTGAGCATGGTCTCCGAGCAGATCGTGCCGGCTTTCGGCGGCCAGGCCGTGGCGGTGCTCATGCCCGAAGGCGGCCGACTGCGCATCGCGGGCCATCGTGGCTACCCGCCCGGCTTGGTCGACCGGTTCGACAGCACCCCGCTGACCGAGCCCACACCCGGTGTCCGGGCGTCCACCAATCCCGTGCCGGTGTTCTTCGAGACCCGGGCGGAACTGGAGCGGCTCTACCCGGACCGCCACGAGACGCAGGACGGGATGGCCGCCTGGGCCTATCTGCCGCTGGTGACCTCGCGCAGGCTGATCGGCACCTGCGTGCTGGCGTTCGCCGAGCCGCACCACTTCGACCTGGAGGAACGCGCCGTCCTCACCTCACTCGGCGGACTGATAGCCCAGGCCCTGGACCGTGCCCGGCTGTACGACACCAAGCTCGTCCTCGCCCAGGGCCTCCAGGAGAGCCTGCTGCCCCGTGCGCTGCCCGCCGTCCCGAGCCTGGAGGTCAGCGCCCGCTACCTGCCGTGCACCGAGGGCATGGACGTCGGAGGCGACTTCTACGACCTCATCCGGGTCGGGCCCGACACCGTGGCCGCCGTGATCGGCGACGTCCAGGGCCACAACGTCAACGCCGCCGCGCTGATGGGCCAGGTCCGTACCGCCGTCCGTGCCTTCGCCACCGCCGACGCCGATCCGAGCACGGTGCTCTCCCGCACCAACCGCCTGATGGCCGACCTGGACACGGCCTTGCTGGCCACCTGCGCCTACCTGCGCGTCGACCTCGCCCGCCGCGAGGCCTGGCTGGCCGACGCCGGCCACCCCGTGCCCCTGCGGTACGGCCCGGACGGTCGGGCGGGCGCACTGGAACCGCGCACCGGCATGGTGCTGAACGTCGACCCCGCCGCCGACTACCCGCAGATCCGCGTCGACCTGCCGATCGGTACCACTCTGGTCCTGTACACCGACGGCCTCATCGACACGCCCGGTACGGACCTCGACCAGGCGCTGGCCGAACTCATCGCCACGCTGGCCCGCCACGGCGGCGAACCGCTCGACCGGCTGGCCGATGCGCTCGTCGACCGGGCCGGGCACGGAGAGCAACGTACCGACGACGTCGCGCTGCTGCTGATCCGGTCGGTCCCCTGGTGAGCCGGGTCGGAGGGACGGAGCGAATCCGCGGCCGACGGGCGCGGCGGACCCGGGGGCGCTCGGGCGAATGCGCGGTCCGCGGTGTCCGGTTCGTGCCGGGGCGGGATCATGGGGATATGGCGAGAGACACGGGCCCCGCCCCCCGGGCTCCGGACCGAGCGAGTGGTCGTCATGGGCGGCAGCATCCCCGCCCGGTCCCGGGGGATCCTTCCGTGCGGCGTCTGCGGTCGGTGCTGAGCATCCGCAGCGTCGCCGGTCAGATGTTCCTCCTGCAGGTGTCGATCGCGCTGCTGCTCGTGGTGGCGGCGGTCGTCGCGCTTCTGATCCAGTCCCGCAGCGACCGGTTCGCGGCAGCGCGCGACCGTTCGCTCGCCGCGGCCGAGGCGTTCGCCCACAGCCCCGGACTGGTGGCGACGATGCAGGGCCCCGATCCCAGCAAGGTGCTGCAGCCACTGACCGAAGCAGCCCGTAAGGACGCCAAGGTCGACTTCATCGTGGTGACCGACCGTAACGGCATCCGCTACACCCACCCCGAACCGGAACAGATCGGCAAGAAGTTCGTCGGCACCATCGGGCCGTCGCTGCAGGGTCAGATCACCGTCGAGCAGGTGCACGGCCCGCTCGGCCTGGAGTACCAGGTGGTGGTCCCAGTGGAGGACGCCCAAGGCGGGGTCGTGGGCATCGTGTCCGCCGGGATGAAGGTCGCCAACGTCAGCAGCGCGATCGACCGCCAACTGCCGGTCGTCCTGGGCGCCGGCGTCGTCGCGCTGGGCCTCGCCACGGCCGGAACGGCGCTGGTGGGCAGACGTCTCCTGCGGCAGACCCATGGCCTGGGGCCGGAGGAGATGACCAGGATGTACGAGCACCACGACGCGGTGCTGCACGCGGTGCGCGAGGGCGTGGCCATCGTCAGCGGCGACGGCCGGGTCCTGCTGGCCAACGACGAGGCGCGCCGGCTCCTGGACCTGCCCCCCGACGCGGAGGGGCGTGCCGTCACCGACCTCGGCCTCGACCCCCGTACGGCCGAACTGCTGCTGTCCGACAGCGCGGTCACCGACGAGGTGCTCCCCGTGGGCGACCGGCTGCTGGCCGTCAACAACCGCCCCACCGACAGCGGGGGAGGACCTCCCGGCAGCGTCACCACCCTGCGTGACTCCACCGAGCTGCGCGCCCTGGCGGGGAAGGCCGAGGTCGCCCGCGGTCGACTCAGGTTGCTGTACGACGCGAGTATGACCATCGGCACCACCCTGGACGTCCGGCGCACCGCGGAGGAACTCGCCAAGATGGCCTCCCAGGGATTCTGCGACTACGCCACTGTCGACCTCGCCGAAGACGTCCTGCTCGGCGAGGAGCCACAGCCCCTGACGGCCGGTGCCATGGTGGAGCTGCGGCGGGTGGCGCTCGCGGGCATCCGGGACGATTCGCCGTTGTACCCCCAGGGCCGGCTGGTCCGGTGGGCCGGGAGTACCCCGCAGGCGTTGGGCTTCCTCAGCGGGCGATCCGCGCTGGTCCTGGAGCTGGCGACCGACGCCGGGTGGCGCATGCAGGACGTCGAGCGGACGCAGGCGGTGCTGGACTTCGGCCTGGCGTCGCTGATCGCCGTTCCGCTGACGGCGCGGGGTGTGGTGATGGGCATCGCCTGCTTCTGGCGCGGCCGGGACCGGGGCCCGTTCGAGGACGACGAGCTGTCCCTGGCCGAAGAGCTGGCCGCCCGGGCCGCCGTGTCCATCGACAACGCCCGCCGCTTCACCCGCGAGCACACCATGGCCGTCACCCTGCAGCACAGCCTGTTGCCGCGCGCGCTGCCCGAGCAGAGCGCCCTCGACGTCGCCTACCGCTACCTGCCCGCCCAGGCAGGGGTCGGCGGCGACTGGTTCGACGTCATCCCGTTGCCGGGTGCCCGGGTCGCGCTCGTCGTCGGCGACGTGGTCGGCCACGGTGTGCACGCGGCCGCCACCATGGGCCGCCTGCGCACCGCCGTCCAGAACTTCTCCACCCTCGACCTGCCGCCGGACGAGCTCCTCGGGCACCTGGACGAACTGGTCGCCCACATGGACCAGGAGGCGGCCGCGGCCGGGGGTGAGCCCGCGATCACCGGCGCCACCTGCCTCTACGCGATCTACGACCCCAGCACTGCCATCTGCGCGATGGCCCGGGCGGGCCATCCCCCGCCCGCCGTCGTTCACCCGGGCGGGACGGTGGAGCTCCTCGCTCTCCCCGCCGGTCCGCCGCTCGGCCTGAGCGGGATGCCCTTCGAAGCCGTGGAGGTGCGACTGCCGTCGGACAGCAGCCTGGTCCTCTACACCGACGGCCTCGTCGAGGACCGCACCCGCGACATCGGTGTCGGCCTGGACGTCCTCGCGAGCGTCCTGACCCGCCCCGGCCGATCGCCCCAGGAGATCTGCGAGGCCGTGCTCGACGCCCTGCTGCCCGCCCGCCAGACGGATGACATCGCCCTCCTCGTCGCCCGCACCCGCGTGCTGGAGCGCGATCGGATCGCCGAGTGGGCGGTGGCCTCGGCTCCGGAGGCCGTGGCCCAGGTTCGCGCCGATGCCACCCGACAGCTCGCCGAGTGGGGTCTCGACGAGGCCGCCTTCGTCACCGAACTGGTGCTCAGCGAGTTGGTGACCAATGCCATCCGCTACGCCACCGAACCGATCAGGGTGCGGCTGCTGTACGACCGCACGCTGATCTGTGAGGTCTCCGACACCAGCAGTACCGCCCCGCACCTGCGCTACGCGGTCGAGGACGACGAGGGCGGCCGCGGCCTGTTCCTCGTCGCCCAGCTCGCCGAACGCTGGGGCGTCCGCTACACCCCCGAGGGCAAGATCATCTGGGCCGAGCAGTTCCTGTGACGGAGAGCCCCGCCCATCGGGCCCGGCGCAGGCGGAGCTGATGATCGGCGTCCTGGTCGGCCCCTGAGGGGGGATCCCGTTCGCAGTCGTGCACATCCCCGAACGTCACGTCCCGTCGAAGGACCGTGCGCGGGTCTCCCGGCCGGGAGACCATGGCCTCATGGACAGCGAGACGATCGCACGCACCCGCCGCGCCCTGCACGCGGTGGCCGAACTGGTCCTGGCCGGCCCGCAGTACCGGGCCAGCGGCACGATCCGGCTGCGCGCCAGCCCGGGCGGTTTCGCCTCCACCGTCGAGCCGCAGCTGAGGGTGATCGGCGCGGAGCTGATCGCGCCCGGGCAGGTGTTGCCCCTCGAACGGACCACCTGCGGCGCGCTCGGCGCGGGCCTCGGGCTGACGGTCGGTGCGCCCACCGGGCTGTACCAGGACGGGTCGGGCACCACTGCCGACACTGCGATCGAGGTGGACCCGTCCGCCGCCCGCCGGCTCGCGCACTGCTTCGCGCTCGGCGACGCCGCGCTGGCCGGGTTGTTCCCGGACGCGGACCCGGTCATCTGGCCCGAGCACTTCGACATCGCTCTTAGCGCCGACGAAGTAAACTACGGCGTCTCACTCGGCGACGCGTTCGAGCCGGAGCCGTACGCGTACGTCGGCCCGCACACCCCGCGGCAGGGCGGGTTCTGGAACGCGCCGTTCGGTGCCACCCGGACGATCCGTGAACTCGGTGGTGTCCTCGGCATCACGGCCTTCCTGGACCAGGGCCGCCGGCTGGCCGTCGACGCCCGCGGGGCTTGATGCGGGTCCGGAGCGGTGGACGCTCCTGCAATTTGTGTCGGGCGCCGGGTAGGGGTACTGTCTCCCAGTCGCTCGGCAGGGAGCACCGGACACGCATCGGCGCGGACGGTCCCGGGGCGGCCAATCCTCTGAAACACCTTTCCGGTTCGCGCCGGTCGTTCTCGCGTT
Organism: Kitasatospora sp. NPDC101155; assembly: GCF_044768305.1. Classification (NCBI taxonomy): domain Bacteria; kingdom Bacillati; phylum Actinomycetota; class Actinomycetes; order Kitasatosporales; family Streptomycetaceae; genus Kitasatospora; species Kitasatospora sp. NPDC101155. Next base: position 31,131 of record NZ_JBIWPN010000065.1, read on the forward strand.
CTCGCGGTGCGACTCGGTGCCTATTCGGTGTGCGCGTTTTATTGGATTGCGGCTGATTCGCGTTTCGGGGCGGAGATCGGCTAGTGTTTGAAACGTCGAACGGGGCGTAAAACCTCGGAAGGCACCGGCAAGTCGGATGAAGGAAGTTCCGGAAACGGAGCGGAAGACATCTGATAAGCTGGAAACACGAAAGAACGAAGCGCCCGGAGGGCCCGCTGGAAGGCGGTCCGAAGGAAGCGTCCGTTCCTTGAGAACTCAACA
>NZ_JBIWPN010000066.1:0-31176 GCF_044768305.1 Kitasatospora sp. NPDC101155
CCTGCGCCGGCCTGACCCTGTATGCGGTCCTCCGCGAACTCCAGGCCCTCCTGGCCACCTGGACCGGCGCCTGCTCGATATGCGGCCAACCCGCATCGACACCAGAACCACACCACCGCACCTAACAAAGCCCTAGTAGGGAGATCACCTTGATCGCGACGTTCCGGCCCAGCGTCTCGTCCTGGGCCTCCCATACTTGCCCCATTCCGCCCTCGCCGAGCTGCCGCACCAACCGGTAACGGTCCCCGAGGAGCTGGTCTCGCATCGTCACGCCTCTCCGACCCCAGGCCTGTGTTCGCCACCGCTCTGATCTGCGCTGACGGCGTTGCTCTCAGCCCGCTGAGGTCGCGGCGGCTGGCGCCCGGGAGCACCGTGGAGCCATGGCCGTCATCGTGCTGCTGGAGCTGATGGAACCAGCGGACGCCCACATCATCCAGGCGAGCGAGGAGCCCGTCGAAGCCTCGGCGGTCCGCCAGGTCCACGCCGCGCCGAGCGACCCGGACGTGCCTGGCGACCCCGGGCCGACCACGGCGTGCGGGCGGGACACAGCTGCGATGCTCGTCGAGCACTGGCAGCCGGCCGGGCCCGGATCGCGCTGGTACCCACCTCGCTGGGCGGGCTGGATCTGCCCGACGTGTGACACCGCCGTCCGCTCCAGCTGAGCAGCGCGGGGCGTGACCGCCAGCCCCGGGAAGTCGATGAGCGGAAGGCGAGGTCGGCGCTGTTCCGTCACGGTAGAGCCCGCGAGACGGAACGGCTCATCCGCCACTGGGCGGTTGCCAGTTGGCGTAGTAGTAGAGGGCGAGGTCGTCCGGGTGGTGGACGCGTTCCTCGGTGCCGCCGATCTCCTTGAGGATGAGGTGGGTCTTGTCGAGCGGTTGCTGGGTGATGAGCCAGGGGTTGTTGTCGCTCTCCTGCCAGACCTGGGCCCACACCTTGTCTCCGACGCGGACTTCGCCGCCGTCCTTCGTGCGGAATTTCGATGCCATGGACCGTACGTACCCTCATTCCACGCGCCCGGACCGCCGGGCCTGCTGCCATGCATGGCTGCGGGCGTGAATTTCGACAGCGGTGGTCGTGCTGCTGGAACTCAGGGAACCCGCGGATGCTCGCCGATCCGGCTGGCCCTCCCCTCAGAGGTGGGCGGCCAGAGCGGCCGTTCGCTCGCCCTCCTCCGTGTACTCGATCTCGGCCGGGACCGGTACGGCGAGAGCAGCGAGAGCCGCACGCAGCTGGGTCTCATCCGGAGCGAGATCGTCGTACACGCCCGCATCATCCCGTAGCAGGCGGCGCGATCCCCCGAGGCCGCCCGCGCGCCATCAAGTTACTCACGGGTTACTTGTCACCTGGTTCGCCGCTCGTTAACGGCACCCCTACGAGGACGTCAACGAGGTCAGCCGCCGCCTCAAGCTCCTCGCCAAGGAACTGCAGCTGCCCGTCATCGCCCTCTCCCAGCTCAACCGCGCGCCCGAGCAGCGCGCCGACAAGCGGCCCCACATCTACGACCTGCGCGACTCCGGCACCCTGGAGGACGACGCGGACCTGGTCGTCCTCCTCCACCGCGACGACGCCTACGCGGCCGACAACCGGCCCGGCGAAGCCGACCTGATCGTCGCCAAGCACCGCAACGGCCCCACCGCCATCATCACCGTCGCCTTCCACCCCACGATTTCGGCCTTCACCGACCCGGGCGACCGCGGCTTCGTCCCCCACCAGGTCGACGAAGACGACGCCCGGCCCGCGAACGAGACCAGTGCCGGCACCGCCCCGTAGCCGCGCCCGCTACCGTCAACCATGCGGCCCACCGTCAACGGCGGCCGCCACCACGAAGGAGGCCCAGCCCGACCACCCAGCCCGACCACCAGGATGCGGCCGCACCCCGTCCGGCCACCCTCCACGAGCTGCGCGCCGCCCTGTCCCGCTACGGCCTGCCCGGCGACCGCGAGCAGTTCGAGCAGGCCCTGGCCGCCGCCCTCGACGCCTCCCCGATCGGCGACCTGGCCGCCGTCGCCGAGGTCATCGCCACCTACCGCCACCGCCTGGTCCTGCGCACCGACGAACAAGCGATGGCGTCGCTGGCCGCGCCGATCGGCGGCCAGCACTGGACCCCGGCCGCCGACACGTTCGCCCGGCTGCGATCCGCCGGCGGCGACCGGTGACCGACCAGCAGCCACCGGCACCGCTGCACGTCTTCCTCTCCGACGCCGCCGACGCCGCCCTCGCCCAGCTGCGCCCCGGCGAGCTGGACGCGGTCGAGAAGCTGGTCGAGCGCCTCGCGCTCTACCCGCGGCTCGGCATCCCGGTGCCCGGCGGCACCGACCCCGAAGTCGACGACCACACCGCCCGCACCGACCCGGCCGCCGACTCCGGCGATCGCGTCAGCGTCGTGTACAGGGTGCACGAGGGGATGGCCTTCCCTGTCAAGTTGTTCTGTTCCCACTGACGTGACGCTCCACAGGGAACGCGACCGCCTGGCCGTGTCGTTGGTCCACCCGGAGCGGAGCATCCGTGAAGACACGTCAGAGGGACCGAGGTACCCCCGAACCGCAGGCGCCGTGGAACGAAGTCAGGCCGCGGCTGTGGCAGGGCGGGCACTTCTGGGCCGGTCCTGACGGAGAGGTTCAGACTGCGGTTGTCGGCGCTGAATTCGATCTGGTCATCAGCCTGTTCACCCGGTCAGGCCACGGACCGAATCCCGGAGTTGATCATCTGATCAGTGAGATCCCCGACGCTCCACTCACGGCCGAGCAACTCCACTCGGTTCAGCAGCTGGCCATCACTGCAGCTGAGGCCGTACGGAATAACCGGACTGTTCTCGTACGCTGCCGCTCCGGCTACAACCGCTCCGGTCTTGTCGTCGCCCAGGCCCTGATCGAGCTGGGCCAGGATCCTGCCACCGCCATCGCATCTATCCGGCAGAGACGATCGCCCTGGGCCCTGAACAACCAGACATTCGAGCAGTACCTCAGCACAGGACTCGACGTCGCCTACCTCCTGGCCGGACTCGAAACCCGCGCTTGACCAACGAGGGTCATGGCTTCGGGAAGCACACGACGTTGTCGGGCAGCCGGCCCGCTTGTTCGGCCGTGCGCAACCGGTCGGCCAGGACTGCGCCTGCGAGGGCGAGATGGGTGGCCTGGTCCTTGAGTTCGCCGTTCTGCGTCGTTAGGTTGGCGACCCGCTCCTTGAGCTTACTGACGTCATTCCGCAGTCGTTTCTCGGCCTCGGGGACCTGCGCCGTCTCGGTGCGAATGCGTTCGTAGAACTCGTTCTTCAGGTCGGCATGGCGCTTGAGCAAGGCCATGCGATGGACGCCGGCCTCGGCAGCGAGGGCGACGACGGTCAGGCTGCCGTTGGAGACGGTTGCCTGGCCGGTCAGGAGCCGGTCGATGGCCTCGCGGATGCGGGCCCGTTCGTTCTGGTGTTGTTCGTTCATGTCAGGGCCTCGGCTGGTTTTGCGGTGGCGTCGTGGGTGTTGGCGACTTCGCGCATGCGGTCCGCGTTGCGCTTCAGTCGCCGGCCGACAGGTTCGGGAGCGGCGGCGGCCAGGGCGTCGAGCTCGTCGGCGCGTCCGCGAAGGCCTGCGGCGTGGGAGTCGGTGCGGACCGCGTTGCCGCAGCTGGGCCGACACGCGAACTGGTTCGGCGCGACGGCGTGTGGGTCCGGATCGCACAGCGCGGTGTCTTGCTTGAACACGCAGATCAGGTGGGCGTCCGGGTTGTCGAACAGCACCAGGCCGTCTCGGGCCAGGAAGGCGGAGGCCTTCTTCGCGAACTTGTCACTGACGGTCCTGCCCTCGAACCGGGGCGTGATCGCGGCGGCGGTCAGGGCCCGACGGGCCGCAGGGCCGGAGATCTTCTCGCCGGCCGCCATGCGCTCGTTCAGCCGGACCGCGGTGTCGGCAGCCGCCCGGGCGGTCTCGATGTCGAGTTCGGCGTGGATGCCGCCGCGGCTGCGGGCGCCGTAGCCGGTGGAGGTGCGGGCGTCGAGGAAGGTGCGTATGTGCCCGTACTGGGTGGCCAAGGCGACCAGCCCGCCGGGGCGCCGGGCGATGTGCCAGGCCAGTGTCCTGCGGAACCTTGCCAGGCCGATGGCCCCGTGCGGGTCGTCGGGGATGGCCTGTTCGGGCAGGCCCTGGGCCTGGGCCTCCTGGTTGGCCCAGGCGACGAAGGCCTCGATGCGCCATCGCAGGGCGAAGTTCTTCAGGGCCCCCGGATTGTTGCGCTGCCGGGGGATGTCGTGGTGGGCGGCGCTCAGGAGGAGTTCGCCGTCGGGGACCATGCGTTCCAGGACGCGGATGGCGCACGCATACCTCCCGTGACGGCTTGAACTCGCCCAATCATCAGGGAAATGGCCGCGATCTTCGTGACATGGGTCATCGCCGGTCCCTGACCCCGGAAGCAGCACTGCCCCGGACATGGCCGGGCCCCTCACGCTCGTCGACGTGAGGGGCCCGGCCATCAGCGTACGGGCCAACCTCCCTCCAGCGTTAGGGTTCCGCCTCCGCGCAGGCGGGGAGCTCCGCGTAGCGTCACCACCGACGGATCGGACGGCCGCCACTACCGGAAGGGGAGTTGGTGCGCGCGGGGACCGGGGCCGGCCCCGCCGTCGGCCCATCACCCCGCTCCCGCGCCCCGGTTTGTTGCACGGGCTGGCGAGCCCGGCGCTGGTGAGCGGTACGCCGGGCCCGCCGGCAGCTCTACTTCACGGTCACGGTCGCCCCAAGGGCTTCGAGGCTGCCGGTCAACTTCCGTGCATCCTCGATGGGCATCTCTTGCTTGAGCGTGGCCGGGGCCCTCTCTGCGAGGTCCTTGGACTCCTTCAGCCCCAGCTATGTCTGGAGGCACTTGATCACCGCGACCTTGTTGCCGTCGGCGGCCTCAAGGATCACGTCCGCTTCGGCCCGGTCCCTGGTGTCGCCCAGCTTTGCCTTTACGGCTGCGACGACTTCCTCCAGGTCCGCCCGGAACAGGCCCGCCACGGTCGCCAGCAGGTCGGCCTTGGCCGACGCCACTCGTCTCTCCTGATCTTCCGCCCAGGGGTAACCGCTGGGCCACGGGGGGAAGTCCGTGTGTCACCGGCTCCCAACTCAAATGATCTTTCCAGGTGATGGGTGCCTCTGTAGCTCGAACGCCCCAAGTCCTGTCTCTCCGAACATGGTCGGAATCCGGGAGGCGTTGGGTGATCTCCTCTCCTCGGCGCGGACAGCCGCCCGCACCGTCAGCCCCGACTTCTACCTCGTCCTTGGGGAGGGGGCACCGGGTGGGCTGAGTCGAGCGCCTGCCTCGCCTCGGTGTGGAAACTGCGTGATCTTTGCCGGGTAATATGAGTACAGCGTAAGCTTACGATGTACTCAAACATGAACGCTTTCGACCCACAGGGGATGCTCCATGCGTACGATCGCCGTCACCATGCCGCTGGTCTGGCTGGCCTGGCTGGTCCTCACCGAGTGGGTGCCGATGTTCCCGCTCAACGACCTGAGAGCCGACAACCGGCGCGAGAGGCTCGGCGACGCAGCCGTCAACTACCCGATCCCGCTGCTCATCGCCGGTGGCATAGCCCTCGGCTACCAGGCTTCGCGGATCGCGGCCCTGGTGCTGTGTCTGCTGGTCCTGGCCGGTCACGTGGCGAGCTGGTGGCTGCCCTACTTCGGGATCAGCACGGCGGCGCAACGGGAGTCCTACACCCGGGACTACGCCCGCACGCTGAAGGTCCTGCCCGTCCAGGGGCACGTGGTGGTGCCCGACGTCCAGCACATGGCCGTCGGCGTCCTCACCCTGGCGATGACGGGCAGCACCCTGGCCGTCACCCTGACCAGGTGACTCTGTCACGCTGAGGGCATGAATCAGGCATCACGACCCGGCCGGGGAGGCCGACCCGCGCAGATCAGTGTGGACCAGATCACCGCTGCGGCGATCGAGGTGGTCGACCGCGAGGGCCTGGAAGCGCTGACGATGCGCCGGATCGGCGCGCACCTGGGGGTGGCAGCGATGTCGCTGTACCGTCACCTCCCGGGCCGTGACGCCATCCTGTCCACTGTGGTCAACCACCTGTTCGCCACCGCGCTGGCCGATCTGGAAGCCGGGCCGACCTGGGCCGAGGCGCTGACCGCCTTCGCGGTCGCCTACCGCCGCATGCTGCTGGAGCATCCGAACGCGGTGCCCCTGCTGGCCACGCATCCGGTGGACCCCGACACGGCCGTCCCGGTCCTGGCCGCGCTGCTCGAGCGCTTCACCGCCGCCGGCGTCGCCCAGGACGAGGCGCTGATCCGCATCCAGTCCGTCGGCGTCTTTACGCTGGGCCACGCCCTGGCCCAGGTGGGGGCAGGAGGGGACACCGAGGACAGCGGCACCGGGGCAACACAGGACTCAGCCTCGCTTGACTATTACCAGCGGTGGTTCGACGCCGGCCTGCAGGCGCTGGTCGCCGGCTTCGAACACCGCCGGACACCCGGATAGGGAGCCGGACAACAGCGGGCGCGTAGCCGTGCCGCTCCGAACGTGAAGGCATCGGCCGCAGACGGTCCGGTGCCTTCATGATTTTGGGGCGCGAGCAAGCCCTGCCCGGACGCGATGCCAGGCTCCCGGAGATCGAGGTACCGGTCCGCGTGGTCCAGGTCGACCACGCGAAGCCGCTTGCCCCGAGGCCGCCCGTGCGGCGAACGCGTCGCTGCGCCCGTGCTGGACGTGCCGGGGCTCGATTGGCGGGGAGGAGGGTTCGGAGCTGGAGCTGCGGGAGAAGGCTGGCCCGGACCGGCTGGAGTGCCCGGGCTGCGCGCAGGCCCGTGCCGCAGAGGGCTTGGGCCCGCTGGTGCTGCCCGCTCCGACCAAGCGGGAGCTGATGGCTGCGCTGGTCTCCGCTCCGGACGATCCGTGGTGGGAGGACCGTGTGCTCCACGCGAAGCTCTACCCGGCGGGGGTCGGAGGGTGTGACCTGTTGGTCTAGCGGCAGAGTTCGAAGACGATGTCGTCGAAGTCGGGGAACTCTTGGCATGCCTGTTCGATGACGGCCTCGGCTGGGCGCCGCCGGTTGGGGGCGAAGCGTTCCGCGACGGCGGTCCGCTCCGGGCTGGGGTGTGGGGTCCAGTCGAAGTGGTAGTCGGTGGATGCCTCGAAGGGGCCGAAACCGGTGGCGAGCACCCACAGGAAGTCGGCCAGGTCGGCCGCGACGACGCCGGTCTCGCCCTCCGATCCCATGAAGACGACCGGCTGGTCGACGAGTGGGCGGTCTGGGCCGGCGAGCCAGAACGCCGCGTACCCGCCGGCGCCGTTCTGTCCGAACACCCGGAAGTCGTCGCCGGTCAGCTCGTCGTTGCCGGTCCAGGCGCGGAGCCAGTCGGTGGTGTCCTCGGCGCAGAGGAAGGCGTCGAAGGGCTCGAAGTCGATGCCCTCGCCGCTGTTGTAGTCGAACGGCACCGCCAGCGCGGCGGCCAGTGCGGTGGGGAACCGTCGATCATCGGTAGCTGTCACGCGCAGAACCTACCGGGGCCGCGTCGGTGGCGGCTCGTAGGGTGCGGCGAGTGACGTCCTCTGATTCGTGTGCCGACCTGCCCGTGCCCGACACCTTGCCGGATCCGTGGGTGGTGGCGCGGGGGACCGACTGGCCGTCGCTTCAGACCGCGTGTGGCCTCGGAGGGCCGGCGCACACGGCCGTCGCGAAGGAGATCGGAGTCAACCACGAGACCCTGCGGAACTGGGTGCGAGCCGCCGCCGGCCGGCCCGGCGCTGAACGCCGACGAGCGGACCGAGCTCGCCTGCCTGCGTAAAGCCGAGCGGGAGTGGCAGGTCGAGAAGGAGACGCCGGGCCTACCCCGGCCACACCCGCGCCGGGTACCCGCCCGTCGACCCGGTCTCGTCACCGGTACTGGACCCACCGCCCTGACCAACCGGCAGCAGGCCGTCGCGGACCTGTCCGCCGACTGCTGGCGGGGCTCGTATTCGACCGTCCCCTCCCACCACAACGAGAACGGCTGGCGGGTCCACGACGTCGCCGTGCCCATCGTCGCCACCACGCTGGAACTCCTCTCCGCCCACGGTCCGCTCGGGCCCGTGTGGCGGCGCTTCGGCCGCCCCGGCCGGCACCCCTTGACCGAGGCCCTGGACAACCCGAACACCCGCGCCGCCCACGACCGGCGCCAGGCCGTCCGGGAGCGCGAGCAACAGACGGCCCACCAGGAACTTGATGGACTCCCTGGCCTGCGTGGAGTGCGGCGACGTCCCCGAGCAGGAGAGCTCCTGGGTGTACGGCTGCAGGTGGACCCCCCGCCCCGGCGGATCCTGCTGGTCCTGCCACCAGGTACGGGAGGAACGGCTGGAACGGGAGGCCGAGGAAGAGCTGGAAGCCGCCTGCACGGCGAACGCCTCGCTGCGCCCGTGCTGGACGTGCCGGAGCTCGGTCAACGGAGAGGAGGGTTCGAAGCTGGAGCTGGGGGAGATGGCCGGCCCGGACCGGCTGGAGTGCTCGGGGTGCGTACAGGCCCGTGCCGCAGAGGACTTGGGCCCGCTGGTGCTGCCCGCCCCGACCGAGCGGGAGCAGGTGGCCGCGCTGGTCTTCGCCCCGGCGGGGACTGGAAACGGAGCATCAGCCACCGCGCCAGTCCCCGGCCCTACTGAGCCGCGCGAAGGTAACCGGTCAGTCCCGGACCTTGACCTCGACGGCCGTGCGGATCTCCAGGGTGCGCTTGGCGAGGTCCTCCGGGCTGGTCTCGCCCTTCCCGTCGATGACGCCGCCGACCGTTGTTCCGTCCGCCCAGATGCAGATGGTCCGGGATTCGGTCGGACCGGCCAGGACAGCGCAGTCGAGAGCGCCGCCGAGTGGGCCGGCGGGGTAGTTCTGGCGGCCTTTCAGGGTCTCGCTGGTCTCGCTGGACACGTCGGACCCCCAGACCGCACCGAACTGCCGGTCCAACTCCCCGCGGGTGTCCGGGAAGCTCCCGGTCATCCCGGCCACCAGCAGTGTGCTCCGGCCCGCACGACCATCCCCCGGCCCGCCCGCCGCGTCCAAAGCCGGGCCCGGTGCCGCTGTCCGGGCCCTCCATGGGTCGCTTCCGCGCGCTAGGCCCCCGTTGATCCGGGTCGAGCTTGACGGGCCGTCACAGGCCCTCTGGAGCCCCTCGCCGGCCGGGCGTCCGACGGGTCGCCGCGCCCGGTCCGGCGCCCGGTTCCCCGATCGGCTGGCGGTCGGCCGGTGATCGGCTGGCCATCGGTGCCGCAGGTCCCGCCCCGTCGATCGGTAGCCCGTCCGCAAACCGATGCCGACGCGCGAGGTATCGAGGTCGGGGTGGTTGCCGACAAGGGCCGCCTGATCATCGACGCCACCGGCAGCGACCCCTGGCTCTCCATGGACGCGCCCCACGCCGTCGCCCTGCTCCGCGCCGCTTGGGGCCAGCAGCTGACCTGACCGCATCACCATCGGCCCGGCGCCGCAACGCCGCTGCCCTCGTCGTCCGCGAGGGGCCTGATGACGCCGCCCGCCTTGTCCGTTGGCCGTGACCGATTGCCTCTGAGGTTGCCTGTGGCTGAGCGCCGTAGATGGCCAGAGTTTTCGCGCTGCTTGGCCAACGGGCGGGCACCCGTGTGTCCGGTCCCACCAAGTCTGGCGAGAAGGGCAGTTCAGATAGTCACACTATCGGGCCCATCCGTGGGACGGGTAGGCGAGGTCACCAGCCGCGCCGCCGGCTGCGGGTAGAGATGTTCCGGATAGACCAAGATCCGCACCCTGGACTGACAAGCCCTGCCGGATTACCAGATGTCTGGAGGACACGATGGCCGTGGTAGTCGAAGCCTGCAAGGAAGCGTACGCATCGGTTCGTAAGGGGGAGGCCCGGTACGCCGTCTTCACGTACAACAGCGACAGGACTGAGATCGTTGTCCACCAGCTCGGCAGCAGCGACGCCGACCACGACACCTTCCTCAAGGACCTGCCCACCGACGCGGCTGCCTGGGCGTACTACGCCTTCCCGGCTACCGTCGACGAGGTGGACCGGACCAAGTTCGTCCTCGCCCGGTGGATCCCGAAAGGCGTCAGCCCGTTGGTGAAGGGGCGCACCAGCGTGGACAACCGGGCCCTCCAGACGGTGGTCAAGGACATCAGCGTCGAGATCGCCGCCTCGGAGCTTTCCGAGATCACCGAGAAGGGACTGTACGTTCAACATCGGTGTAGCTCCCGATCATGGAACTACTGAGGTTGTCTCAAGGGGGTGACCAGTGGTGATCCTTTCGCTGCTCCATGGGTATGAGGTACGCGGATGGCGGCGGATTTACCGCTGCGGGTGGTCATGGCCACGACGTTGCTGCGCTTGGTGCCCTGAGGGCCTGCCTGGTCGGCTTCGCGGGGTACCTGCTGACCGGCGCGCTCCGCTGCCTGCGCCGCCGGCCCCGGCCCACCGAGCTGCCGCCCACCGCGCGCTGGGCCGAGCTGACCGGCACGGCGGCCACGACCGGGGCCACGGGCTACCTGCTCTTCCTGGCCATCACCGCGGGCGGGCTGCCCGGACCGGTACTCCTCGGACGGCCGGTGGTCTGGCTGGCGGTCCAGCTGCTCGCCACCATTGCCGTCCTGGCCACCTGCGCCACCGCGATCACCACCGCGCGCCGCTCCCTCCTGGCCGCAGCCCGGGTCCGGCTCGCCCAGGGCGACGCCGGTTCCGCCTCGCGGGGCGAAACCCCGGCCGCAGACGACGACCAGGAGCAGCCCGTCCCGGCGGTGCCGGCCGACACCGAACCCGCCCGGCCTGGGCCGGCGGCGCTGCCTCGCCAGCCGGACGCCGGCCCGCTGGGCCCGCCGCCGGAGCCGTACCTGCGGGGTCTGGGCCGGTTCGACCTGATCCGCAACATCAGCTCGCTGATGGGCGAGTCCGGCTGGGACCTGGCCGGATGGACCCGGGCTCCCGGGCTGTTCTACGTCCGCAAGGCCGGGCGGGCGCTCGCCTGGATCGAGCACGGGGCGGGCCCTTGCCGAGAACCTCATCCGGCCTGGTGGGAGGCAGGGTGCACGAGTGCCGCCCTCGTCGGTCGGGTAGGCGCTCTGGCAGGCCTGCGATCGTCCCGGAATGATGACCGGCCGTGCTGCTACGACTGGCGTGCCTGGGTGTGACGAACGCGTTCGCGTTGCTGCGGCTGCTGCCGATGGGCGACGGTGAGAAGGACGTGGAGATCCTGGCCCTGCGCCATCAGATCGGGGTGTTGGAGCGGCAGCTGAGCGGACGGCGAGTCCGCTTCGAAGCGAGCGACCGGGCGTTCCTGGCGGCACTGCTGCAGGGTCTGCCGGCGCAGGTGCTGCGTCGGATGCGGTTGCCGGTGCGGCCGGACACCGTGCTGCGCTGGCACCGCGACCTGGTCGCCCGCCGTCACGCCGTCCTGTCCCGGCCGAAGCGCGGATGCCGACCGCGCACCGTACGCTCCATCCGCGCCCTGATGCTGCGCCTGGCCGCGAAGAATCCGGGGTGGGGGTATCGCCGCCTTCACGGCGAGCTGCTCGTCCTCGGCGTCAAGGTGGCCGCGTCCACGGTGTGGGCGATTCTGAAGGAGGCCGGCATCCCACCGGCACCCGAGCCGACCGCCAGTACCTGGGCCAACTTCCTGCGCTCCCAGGCAGATGCACTCCTCGCCTGCGACTTCTTCGAAACGGTCACCCTGTCCGGGGCCCGGCGGTACGTACTCGCGGTCATCGAGCACACCAGCCGCCGGATCCGGATCCTCGGCGCCACCGCACATCCGACCGCGTCCTGGGTGACGCAGGCGGCGAAGAACCTCGTCATGGACATCGAGGACGCCGGCTCCCGGGCGCGCTACATGATCCGTGACCGAGACGGGAAGTTCCCCGCACTGTTCGACGCCGTCTTCCACCTCGACACCATCACGCCGCAACGGCTGTACGCCCTGTTCGTCATGGAGGTGCGCACCCGCACCGTCCACGTCCTCGGCGTCACCGCCCATCCCACCGCCGCCTGGGTCACTCAACAGGCCCGGCAGCTACTGTGGCGGCTCGGGGATCGCGCCGCCGACTTCACCCACCTGATCCGCGACCGGGACGCATTTCACCACCCCCGAACCAGCCCACCCCCACCCGCTCGCCCGGCGACCACGAACCGGCCACACCCGGACCGACCTCGTCGATCACGCCGACCACCTCGTGCCCCGGGATGATCGGGAACGGGGTGGCGTCGCCCAGGAGTCCCTCCTTGGCGAACATGTCCGAGTGGCAGACCCCGCAGGCCTGCACCCGCACCCGGACCTCGCCGTTGCCGGGCCGGGGCACCGTCCGCTCGACGACTTCAAGCGGGCCTCCGGCCCTGGCGACCTGCACCGCACGCATCGTGGCCATGAATCCGTCCTTCCTGATGCCGACGTGGCCGACAGCCGCCGGCCACGCATCGACCATGAACCTGCCGGACGAAAACGGCGTGAGCGCGGTCGTCTACAGCGCGCCACCGGGAACCGCTGCCGAGGACGGCCTGAAGCTGCTCGCCAGCTGATCCGCCACGACCGGACAGGAGCCGGACGCGGAAGCCCCGAGCAAACCGTCGACTCGACAGCCCTGACGGGCGGCACCGGTCCGAAGGAGCGCTGCACCCCGGCTCCGACTGGTCCGGGTCCGGCAGACGAAGGCCTGCTCGGGGTTACTACGCTGACCTGTTCGTCGTCACGAGCACCGCAGGGCTGCGCCCGGGGGAGCGTTGGCGGTGCTTCTGCCGGGGAACCGGTCAGCGGTGGGGATGCAGGGTTGCCCAGCCGTGTTCGAGCAGGGCGAAGGTTTCTTCGGCGGCGCGCGGTGAGTCGTTGGGGTGGCGCTGGATGAGGAGGCGGGCCTCCAGGGCGAAACGGGCCAGCGCCGCGCAGGTGATGTCGTCCTCGGGGGCGCCGACGTCGTTCGCGATGGCGCGCGCCAGGGCTGTTTCGTGGCGTGTCCACATGTGGTGGGCGTAGTCGCGCAGGGCCGGGGTGTCCTGCACCATGCGCGTGAAGGCGGCGAAGCGAGGGTCTGCGGTGTTGACGGCAAGCCGAGTCTGTGTCAGCAGGATGTGCTCGCGCAGTGCGTGCGGGATCGAGTGGCCGGGGGGCCGGTTGTGGACGGCGGCGATGAGTGCCGCCTCGAGGTCGTTGTCCTGGTCGAAGACGAGTGCTTCCTTGCTGGGGAAGTGCTTGAACAGGGTGGTCACCGACACGTCGGCGGCGTCGGCGACGTCCTTGACACCGACCTGGTCGTAGCCGCGGTCGAGGAAGAGCCGGAGTGCGGCGTCGGCCAGCGATTGGCGGGTCTGGGCCTTCTTGCGCTCGCGGCGCCCGGTCGGTTCGGTCACCGGTACACCGTACTCCAAGATGAACCCGCTCTAAAAGTGTAGCGATTGCACTTTTGCAGTGAGTGTGCTTTCTTGGTTGTGCCGGGACCACCGGCTCACCACCCTCCTGATGGGACATCCCCATGCACCCTGCTCGTGACCCGCGCATCGCAGTCGTCGGTGCTGGCCTCGGCGGCCTGGCCCTGGCCGCCGTTCTGCAACGCCACGGCCGCTCCGTCACCGTGTTCGAACGTGAGGCTTCCGCCGGCGCCCGCTCCCAGGGCGGCACCCTCGATATCCATGCCGGGACCGGTCAGCTCGCCCTGCAGGCGGCCGGCCTGCTCGACCGGTTCCGCGCCCTAGCCCGCCCCGAAGGCCAGGAGTGGCGCGTGCTCGACCCCGCCACCGGTACGGCCCTGCCCTTCCCGGGACCGGCCCCCCATGACGAGGATTCCCCGGAGATCGACCGGGGCCAGCTGCGTGGCCTGTTCCTGGAGTCCCTCGCCGAGGGTGCCGTGCGGTGGGGCTGCACCGTCAGCGGGGCGACCCCGCTCGGGGACGGCACCTGGCGCCTGCTTCTCAGCGACGGCACCACCGAGGACGTAGACCTCGTGGTCGGCGCCGACGGCGCCCGGTCACGCATCCGCCCCGCCCTGTCGCCCGCCACGCCCGGCTACACCGGCGTCACGTTCGTCGAGGCGGGCTTCGACGACTGCGACAGCCGCCATCCCGCCCTCGCGCGGATGGTCGGCCACGGCAGCCTGCTCGCGAAGTCCGACGGGCGGACCCTGTTCGCCCAACGCAACAGCAATGGCCACATCCGCGCCTACATCGCCTTCCGCGCCCCGCAGGACTGGCACCTGGCCGCCGGAGTGGACCTCGGCGACCAGGCGACCCTACGCACCCACCTGCTGAAGATGTTCGACGGCTGGGACGAGAGCCTGCTCTACCTCCTGCGGCACAACGACCGTGCCTTCATCAACCGGCCCCTGTACACGCTGCCCGCCCCGCACACCTGGGACCATGTCCCCGGCATCACCCTGCTCGGCGACGCCGCGCACCTGATGCCCCCGGTCGGACTCGGCGCCAACCTCGCCATGCTCGACGGCGCCGACCTCGCCCACGCCCTCATCACCGAATCCAGCATCGACGACGCCCTCCAGGCCTACGAGGGCATCATGCTGCCCCGCTCCACCGAGGCCGCACTGGACTGCGCCGGGGCACTCGACCACCTCGTCCCCCCGATGAGCGGCTGAACAGGCCCACGCCGTCACGGTTTGACCCGCTTTTGTATTCAGAGCTGATCTCCTTGACGGCAAGTCGCCTGACACTGACAGGGGCAGGCAGATGCCGTCGCGCGTGTCCATACTCGAATCCATGAGCAGCAGATCGGAGTTGGGGCGGTTCCTGCGGACGCGCCGGGCGCAACTGCAGCCCGCGGACGTCGGGTTGCGGATGTTCGACGAGGAGCGGCGGGTGCCGGGTCTGCGCCGCGACGAGCTGGCGCGGTTGGCGGGTGTGAGCGAGTCCTACTACACGCGGCTGGAGCAGGGAGTTTCACTCAACGCGTCGACGGAGGTGCTGGACGCGATCGCCCGAGCGCTCCGCCTGGACGGGACCGAGCGCCGCCACCTGCACGATCTCGCCGGAGCCGGGCACAAGGGCAGTAACGATCGAATCCGCAGGCAGGCACCCGAGCGGGTCACCGATACTACGAGACAGCTGATCGGCGCCTTCGGCGACACGCCGGTCATCCTGCTCGGCCGCCGCAACGATGTGCCGGCGTGGAATCGCACGGGGCATGCGCTGTTCGCCGGCCACCTCGACCACCGGAGCCCCGAGGATCCCGCTCGGCGTCCGAACACCGCGCGACTGGTCTTCCTGGACGCCCACACCCGCGACCTCTACGAGGACTGGCCGCGGAAGGCGAGGGACGTGGTGGGAAGGCTCCGCCTGGCCGTCGGCCGGCACCCCGACGATCCGATGCTGGCCGCTTTGATCGGCGAACTGGTTATGCACAGCCAGGAGTTCACCGCGATGTGGTCCGCGCACCCGGTCCGTGCCTGGAACATCGCGACCTACCGCATGCGCCATCCCCTGGTCGGAACCGTGGACGTCACCCAGCAGGCCATGCCGGTCCCGGACGGTCCTGGACAGCGCATCGTGGCGGTCACCGCTGCCGCGGGTTCGGCCTCGCAGGCCGCGCTGACCCTGCTCGCTCAGGCCGTCGCCCCAGGCGAACGGGCTCTCCCAGCAGGTACGGCACAAGGGCTGGAACCGATCGCTGACAGAAGCTCGGTCTCCTAGTCATCGTCATCCGGCCCATGGCCGACGGCAACGATGCCACCTGATCAGCCCGGTCAGGAAAGGCCGCCGACGACGGCGGCGTATCAAGAAATCTGTCCTGCCATGCGCACGCGGCATCCGCGTGCCCGAATCCGTGAAGAACAACGTGAGGAACAATGCGTAAGAGAATCCTGAGAGCGGCCGTCGCGGTCGCTGCTGCAGGCGTCTTCGGTCTCGTGTCATCCCCGGCCGGGGCCACCCCGAACACGAGGGCCGCCATCGTCGCGCACTTCGATTTGGCCAAGGGCCAGACGCCGGAGAACGCGGCCACCGAACCGGACGGCAGCCTCGACGTGACCTTCTCGATCGCCCGGCAGGTCGCCAGAGTCGACGCCGACGGCACGACACACATCCTGGCCACCATGCCACTACCGGCCGACGGCGGAGTCAACACGCCCGTCCTGCACGTCGCGACCACCATGGGGATCGTCCGCGACGCCGACGGAGCCCTGTACTTCCTCTACGCGGCCGGTGCCGCCGACCTGACCGGTGTGTGGCGGCTGCGCCCGCACGGAATCCCGGAGCGCATCGCCCCCCTGCCCGCCGCCGCCCTGCCCAACGGCCTGGCACTGGACCAGCGACACGGCATGCTCTACATCGCCGACTCGGCGCTTGGCACGATCTGGACGGTTCACACCACCGGCGGCCGGGCGACTGCCTGGTCGACCGCGCCCGAACTCGCTTTCTCCAGCATCGCCGGCGCCAACGGACTGAAGATCCACAACAATGCACTGTGGGTGTCCAACACCGACAAGGGCATCATCGTGCGGATCCCCTTCCGGCCGGGGCGCCGGCCCGGACCGGTCCAGACCCGGGCCACCGGACTGACCACCGTCGACGACTTCGCCTTCACCGGCGGTGGTGACGAGATCCTGGCCGCTCTCAACCACGTCAACCAGGTCGTCCGCATCCGCCCCGACGGCAGTCACTCCACCGTGCTGACCGCGGCGGACGGCCTGCAGAACCCCACCGCGATCCAGGTACGGCACGGCACGGTGTATGTACTCGATGCCGCCTACGTCACCGCCGAAGACCCCAACCTGCTGACCGTCGGCCTGCGGGACCTGCGCTGACCACACTGCACTGACCGCTCGCTCGTAGCGCGCCCTTGTCCTGCCACCACCATCCGCGATTCGCGACGTGGCCGGCGACCGAAGACCCAACCACGACCTGTGACACACACGAGAGGAACGACCATGTCCGTGCTCTACACCACCGAGGCGATATCGACCGGCGACGGCCGCAACGGAGAGGTCCGCTCCCTGGACGGGGTGCTCGACGAACTCCTGGCCGTCCCCAAGGAGATGGGCGGCCCCGGCGGCGACAGGACCAATCCCGAGCAGCTCTTCGCCGCCGGCTACGCCGCCTGTTTCCACAACGGGCTGCGACTGATCGCAGGCCAGCAGAAGGTCGACGTCGGTGCGTCGACCGTCACCTCCACGGTGAGCCTGCTCACCCTGGACGAAGGACGCTTCACCCTCGCCGTCACGCTCTCGGCACACCTGCCCGGCCTCGACCAGGCCACCGCCGACCAGCTCATGGCGACCACCCACCAGGTCTGCCCGTACTCCAACGCCACCCGCGGGAACGTCGACGTGACGCTCAAGGCAACGGTCTGAACCGAGGCGGGCGCGACAGGTCGCTGGTGACGACCACGATGATGGTGGGCCGGGTGAGGATTGACCGTGTCCTGGAGCACGAGCTGGCCACCCGGCCACCCATCCAGATGTTCCCCGGCCTGGACGCAGCCGGCTGACAGGCCCAGCGGTCCTGGCTCGCGCCGCATTACTGGGATCCCGCGGCCGATCTGCTGCACACCTGTGTGCAGACGTGGGTACTGCGCACCGACGGGGTCGGGTACACCTGGGCCTTTCGGTTCGAAGGCTGGGTCGTCGTGGGCGTCGTGCGGCCCGGGCTCCCCGGCCGGGTCGCTGGAGAGGGGGCGTGGTGCGCTCAGTTGCCGCCCTGGAGCCAGCTGTTGGCTGAGGCGTACAGGGCGGCGACACGGCGACTACGCGATCGCGAGCCGGAGCGAGCCCTCCGCCGTGACAACGGTGGCAGCCTCGCGGTGAGTGGCCCCGTAGGAGCGGAGCTTGTCAGTGACGATCACCCGGGGCACCGAGTCTGGCGAGCGCACGTTCTCTCGCCCACCGGCGGGGCGCCGCTGCCGATGGCGCGTGCGGGCACGTCCGGCGCCTGGGACCGCGGTGGCGAGCGGTCGTCCTCGCCGGGTTCAGTCCACGGACGGGGACGCCGACGGCGACGGTGCGGCGGGCAGGGGCTTGTCGAGCATGGCGCAGACGGCGGCGTTCACCAGGGCTTGGTGGGCGGTGGCGGCCTGGGGGCGGGCGAGGTCGAAGACCGTGTTGGTGAGGACGGCGGCGGTGCGTTTGCCGGTGGGGTCGGTGTAGGTCTCGCTGGAGTAGCCGGCGGCCTGGCCGTCGTGGCCCCAGACTGTTCCGCACGGGAGGACGACCTTGCGCAGGCCCAGGCCGTAGGCATCGCCGTTCGGGGCGGCCGGGTCCTCGGGGACGGTGGTGCGCATCTCGGCGAGTTGGGCGGCGGGCAGCAGTTTTCCGGAGAGCAGGGCGGCATCGAAGCGGGCCCAGTCCTCGGCGGTGGAGACGATCCCGCCGGCGGCCCACAGGGTGCTCTGGTTGACGGCGGTGGTGTCGACGTCGGCCGGGCCGCGGTACGGGCCGGCGAACGAGGCGCCCGGCGGGGTGCCTGGGGGAAGCAGTGGGGCCAGGTGGGCGGCGTCCGGCTCGTATCCGTGGGCGAGCTGCCGGTCGGCGGCGCTGGTGGGCAGGTGGGTGTGGCGCAGGTGCAGCGGGCGGGCGATGCGCTGCTGGATCAGGTCGGCGAGGCTCTGACCGGTGGCGCGCTGGAGGATCAGGCCGAGGGCGATGTAGTTGGTGTTGCTGTAGGAGAAGCGGGTGCCGGGGGCGAAGAGCGGCGGTTGGGCGGTGCCGGCGGCGAGGAGTTCCTCGGGCGTCCACGGGCGGGTGTCCTGGCCGGTGTAGGCGGCCAGGACCGCCGGGTCGTAGAGGTAGTTGAACAGGCCGCTGGTGTGGTCGAGCAGCATCCGTACGGTGATCGCCTGGCCGTTCGGGACGAGGCCGGGCAGCCACCGCTCGACCGGGTCGGTGAGGGCGAGGCGCCTTTCGGCGACGAGTTGCAGGACCAGCGTGGCGACCGTGGTCTTGGTGTTGGAGCCCATCCGGAACTCGTCGCTCGCCGTGAGCCGGTGGTCGGCGGTGGTCCAGGGAGCCTGGTCGGCAATGGTGGTGACGGGGTGGTGGCCGTCGTCGACGCGTACGATCACGCCCGGGACGCCGGCGGCGACGGCCTGCTGGGCGAGCTCGGCCAGTTGGCCGGCCGCGGGAGCGGGGGCGGGCGTGGCGGCCGCCGCCCCGCAGGCGGTCAGCGTGGCGCCGAGCGCCGCGGTCAGGGCAAGAGCCAGCGCCCGGCGTCGGCGCGGTGCAGTGGTGTGGGTCGTCATGGCAGTGAACTCCTCGTCAGGTGGCGTCTGTTGGGGACAGCACCAGCCTGCGGCCGTCAGGTGCGGAGAACACGGGTGCTGGGGAGCCGTTCGAAGGTGGGGAAAATCCCCTCCGAGGTGGAGAAAACTCCACTGTGCGGTCGGGGGATGATCGGCCACGCTGGACCCACGAGGGACAGGGAGGTGGCTGTGATGGCCGGATCGGGCGAGCGCCGCGCGGACGCGGGCTCGGGACCGGTGGCGCGTTCCGGCCCGGTGGCCCGTTTCGAGTCGCTGGGTTGGGCGCTGTTGCTGCCGCTCGCCTCGATGCTGGGCGCCGCCCTGTGCTGCCTGTGGCTCGCCGCCGTGGCGCTGATCCCCTTCGGGGTCGGGCTGCCGATGACCCTGCTCTGCTCGATCGTGGTGCGCTGGTTCGCCGATCGGCACCGGGCGTGGGCCGGCCGGCGGCTCGGGGCGCCGATCGCCCGCCCTTACCTGCCGACACTTATCCCGGCTTGGGCGATACTGTCCGGGAGAGCCACGCCTGGATTGCTTCCGCCGTCGTGGCCGCGTGCTCCTCGAGGACTGAGTGGTGGTCACCTGGCACTTCGCCGGCTCGCAGGTGCAGTGTCGGAACGGTCGTCTCCCCCTGCCAGTCCAGAAAGATGCGCGCGTACGCGCCCATCGCCGCGAGAGCGGGCTCGTCGAGCCTGATCGCGCTGCGGACCGGTAGTTCGGTGAGCCATTCCTCGTCCTGGACAGGGTGGGTGTCCACCAGCACCACCGCTTCGGCGCCGACTCGTTCCGCGACGGCTTGCGCGACCAGGCCGCCGGTGGAGCGGCCCAGCAGCACCACCGGTCGGTCGAGCTGCGTGATCGAGGCGGCGTGGGTCCGGACGAGGGCCTCGACGTCCTCCGGCACGGGGCCGCCCTCGTAGCCCGGGTGCGGGAGCACCCACATGCCCGGCAGGTGCCGGGCCAGCAGGCCGTACTCCCCGGGGGGTGAGGCGAAGGCGGGGAAGCAGACGATCGCCGGGCCTTCGCCGTCGCTGAGTCTCTGTGGGACAGCGGAAGGGAGCGTCGCCGTCGACGGCAGCGCCCACGACGCTGTGACGAGCAGGTGCATGGCCTCTTGAGGGCGGCCCAGCTCACACAGCTTGCGGTACAGGAACGCGAGCGTCCCCGGGGGCGGCGGCGGACGCAACTGCTCGGCAAGTGCCCTGGGCGTGGCGGATTCGAACACCACCGTGGCGGGGAGGCGTAGGCCGGTCCGTCCCTCCAGGCGGTTGCGCAGCTCGATCGAGGTGAGCGAGTCGAAACCGAGGTCGAGGATCGGGGTGTCCGGATGCACGTCCGGGTAGCTCAACACGGCGGCGACCTCGGCGCACACCATCTCCAGCATGCTTGTCGGCGGGGTCGGTTCCGGCGTGGTCCGTGTTTTCGTCCGGGGCGGGCGGTCGAACGCGATCGGCACCAGAACCGGCTCGTCGGCGCCCAGCGCTGCCTCCAGGAGTGCCACGCCCTCTGCGGGCGTGAGGGGCAGCAGGCCGGGATCGGCGGTCCGGTCGGCCATCATTCCGACCGTCCACGGGCCCCAGGCCAGGGAGAGGGCGGGCAGCCCCAGTCGCCGTCGGTGGCGCGCGAGCTCGTCCAGGTAGCTGTTGGCCGCCGCGTAGTTGGCCTGTCCGGCGTGACCGAGCACACCGGCCGCCGAGGAGAACAGCACGAAGGCATCCAGCTCCCGGTGTGCGGTCAACTCGTGCAGGTGCCAGGCTGCTTCGGCTTTGGGGCGCCACACCGTCGCCAGGCGTGCCGGGGTCATCGAGGCCAGGATCCCGTCGTCGAGCACCCCGGCGGTGTGCACGACGGCCCGCAGGTCCTCGATCGAGTCGACCAGTGCGGCCAGTGCCTCCCGGTCGGTGACGTCCAGCCGCGTCTCACCGGTGCGGCTGGCGACCACGACGCGCACGCCCTTCTCCCGCAGGTGGTCGGCGACCGCCCGGCCCAGCGCGCCGCCGCCGGTGACCAGGACGGTCCCGCGCCAGGTGAAGGCGCCGCCCGGCACCGGGACCAGGTTTGCGTGCTCGGACACGATCTCCGTCCGCCCATCGCTGAGTTCGGCCAGGGTGAACCGGCCGGGGTGCTCCGTCTGCGCGACCCGGACCAGGCCGGCCACCGCCGCTCCGGCCAGGTCTGCCGGCCGCACCAGAACGGTCAGGTGCTCGTGATCGGCCTGCAACTCCCGCAGCGCGAGCGCCAGGGCGCCGGGCGCGTCGCCCGGCGGCACCTCAAGGACCTGACCATGTGGCTGGCCCGGAACCAGGTGCCACTCCGGGCGGAACAGCGTGCCCCGGCCGGTTCCGGTCGCACGCGCGGTGAGTGATTCGACGTACGCCACCGGCCGGCCCGTCTGGTCGGTCACGGCGATCCGCCCCTCACGGATGCGGACGCGCAACGCCGTGGCGCCTCGCGCCAGCAGGTGCACGCCGCGCAGGGCGAACGGCACTCCGTCGGTGAGCAGGCGTGCCGGGTGCAACGCCGCGTCGAACAGGGCGGGGTGCAGCGCGAACCGCCCCGCGTCCGGGAACTCCCCGCGCACCTCGCCGAAGAGTTCGTCGCCGCGGCGCCACATCCGGTTCAGCCCGCGGAACGCGGGTCCGTAGTCGGCGTGCTCGACTTCGAGCTCCTCGGCGTCCGGCGGGGGCCACTCACCGATGTCCACCTGCGGCGCGGGCAGGCCGCCACCGACCGGTAGAGCCAGTCGGCCGCTGGCACAGCAGACTCCGTTGGCGTGCACCTCGAACGGCCGTGCGCCGTCGGACTCGGGGCGGACGACGATCTCGGCCCGCCGCGTCTCCGGTAGGCGCATCGCCGTGTGCAGGACCAGTTCGTCGATCGTGTCGCAGCCGGCGCGCTCCCCGGCGTACAGCACGAGCTCCAGGATCGCCGTGGCGGGCACGATCGCCGTTCCGCCGACGACGTGGTCGAGCAGCCACACGGGGCTGAGGTCGGCGGTGCACACCACCTCACCGGACCCCGGCACAATGACGGTCGACTCGATCAACGGGTGCTCGGCTGCGCGGTCGAGCCAGTAGCGCTGCCGGTGGAAGGCGCGGGTGCCGCGCAGCCGGGCCACCGCCTGCTCGGGGTCGGTGGTGGAGATGACGCCCTCGACGAGCGCGGCCAGCGTGTTGCCCGGGCCCAGTTCGACCAGGGCGGCGCCGTCGACCATGGCCACGTGGTCGGCGAAGCGGACCGTCTCGCGCACGTGCCGCACCCAGTAGTCCGGATCGTCCGGGCGGGCGCCGATGATCGGAATGAGCGGTGGACGGTACGTCAGGCTCCGGGCCACCTCCGCGAACTCGACCAGGATGGGGTCCATGAGCGGGGAGTGGAAGGCGTGGCTGACGGTGAGCCGCGTCGTCTGCTCGAACTCGGCGGCGGTGGCCAGCACTTCCTCCTCCGGGCCGGACACGACGACCGAATCCGGCCCGTTGACGGCCGCGATCGCGGTGCGAGGAGTGAGCCGGATCTCGCTCTCGGCGGCCCGGACGGCGACCATGGCGCCGCCCGCCGGCAGTTCGCGCATGAGCCGCCCGCGGGCAGTGATCAGTCTCGCCGCGTCGGGCAGGGACAGGACGCCCGCCACGTGCGCCGCCGCGATCTGCCCGGCGGAGTGCCCGATCAGCGCGTCCGGGCGGTATCCCCAGGACTCCAACAGGCGGTACAGCGCCACCTCGTAGGCGAACAGGGCGGCCTGGGCGAAGTCCGTCCGGTGCACCAGGTCGGTGTCGATCGCCTCTCGCAGCTCCGGATCCAGCTGGGCGCACGCCTCGTCGAAGGCTGCGGCGAACACCGGATACCTGGCGGCCAACTCCCTTCCCATCCCGCGCTGCTGCGCGCCCTGCCCCGGGAAGAGGAACGCCACCCGCAGCTGCTCGTACTCCTCGACGATCACGTGCGCGTTGGTCCCCGAGATCCCGAAAGCCGACACTCCGGCACGGCGCGGACGGTCCTGCGCCGGCCAGGGCGTCCGCTCGGTGACCAGGCGGAGCGCACCGGCGGACCAGTCGACGTGCGGGGTCGGCTCGTCGACGTTCAGCATGGCGGGCACGGTACGGTGCCGCATCGCCATCACGGATTTGATCACGCCCGCGACCCCGGCGGCTGCCTGGGTGTGCCCGAGGTTGGACTTGACGGTACCGACCAGGACCGGAGCGGACCGGTCCTGCCCGTAGGTGGCGAGCAGCGCGGCCGCCTCGATCGGGTCGCCCAGCGCGGTGCCGGTGCCGTGGGCCTCGACCACGTCCACGTCGGCGCCGACCAACCCGCCATCGGCCAGGGCCTGCTGGATCACGGTCGCCTGGGCGGGGCCGCTGGGCGCCGTGAGGCCGTTGGACGCCCCGTCCTGGTTGACCGCCGAGCCCCGCACCAGGGCCAGGATCGGGTGACCATTGCGCACCGCGTCGCTCACCCGCTCAAGGACCAACAGCCCCACCCCCTCCGACCAGGCCGTGCCGTCGGCCGCCGCAGAGAACGGCTTCACCCGTCCGTCCGGGGCCAGGCCGCGCTGCCGGCTGAACACCACGAAGCTGTCCGGCGTCGCCATGACCGTTGCACCGCCCGCCAGGGCCAGGTCGCACTGGCCCGCCCGGAGGGAGTCCGCCGCGAGGTGCATGGCGACCAGCGACGAGGAACAGGCCGTGTCCAAGGTGAGCGCCGGCCCGTGCAGACCCAGGCCGTAGGCGATCCGCCCGGAGGCCACGCTCCCCGCCGCCCCCAGCGCGATCTGGGACTCCAACTGGTGCGCTGCGCCCCGGAAGCGACCGGCGTAGTCGTTGTACATCAGGCCGACGAACACCCCGGTGTTGCTGCCCCGCACCGACTCGGGCGCGATCCCCGCCCGCTCCAGGGCCTCCCAGGCCGTCTCCAGCAGCAGTCGCTGCTGCGGGTCGGTGGCCAGGGCCTCGCGCGGCGACATGCGGAAGAACCCGGCGTCGAAGTCGGCCGCGTCCGCGAGAAAGCCCCCACGCGTGACGTAGCTGGTGCCGACGTGCTCGGGGTCGGGATGGAACAATTCGTCCAGGCGCCAGCCCCGGTCCGTGGGGAATCCCGTGATCGTGTCCTGGCCGGCGGCGACCACCCGCCAGAGGTCCTCGGGGCAGGTGATCCCACCGGGATAGCGACAGGCCATGCCCACGATCGCGATCGGCTCGGTGGCCTTGCGGGCGGGCGGCGGCGGGCTGGCGGCCCCGCCGGTGAGGTAGTCGGCCACCGCACGAGGCGTGGGGTGGTCGAAGACGAGGGACGGCGGCAGTGCGGCACCGAGTTCCGCGCCCAGTCGGTCGCGCAGCCGCACCGTGCCGAGCGAGTCCAGACCGGCTTCGACGAACGGCTGGTCCGCCCCGGGCGCCCGGCCGGTGATCCCCGCGGTCTGCCGTCGGACCACGTCGATCACGTACTGGAACCGAAGCCGTTTCCGCACCGGCTTGCCGGAGGACGTCTGCGGAATCCGGCTGACCGGGCGGACGTCCTCCGGCACCCGGTGCGGCGGCAGAAGGCGACGGCAGAAGGCGAGCAGCGTCGCCGGATCCACGTCGTCGCCCACGACGTAGGCGACCGGCACCTCACCGAGCACTGCGTCGGGCTCACCCGCCACGCCCACGTCCTGGACGCCCGGACAGCGGGCCAGGACCCGCTCGATCTCGACCGGGTGGATGTTCTCCCCGCCCCGGATGATCGTTTCGCCGGCTCGCCCAGTCACCACCAGACGGTCGTTCTCCTCGTGGCCGAGGTCCCCGGTGGCATGCCACCGACCGGCACCGGGCATCCTTACCTGGATCTCACCGTTCACGAACCGGGTGTCGATGCCGGGCAGCACGACGCCGTCGACGGCGATCTTTCCGGACGTCTCCGTGCTGCCGTAGCCGTCGTGCAGCTCACGGCCGGACGTGCGGCGGAAGCGGTCCCGCAGCTCGTCCGTCAGCGGGGCCCCGGCCGAGAGGCATCGCAACGGCAGCGGAGCCTCGACGTCCAGGAGCTGGGAGAAGACCGTCGGCACGCCGCCCAGCGCGGTGAACGGTGTCCGGCGCAGCAGGGCGGCAGCCGCGTCCGCGGTGAAACGGTCCATGACGTAGGCGCTCGCGCCCAAGGCCAGAACGCCCACCACGCACATGGAATGCCCGAAGGCGTGGAACAGCGGCAGCGGCCACAGCAGGTGGTCGTCGCCGGACATGCCCAGGAGCCCGCGGTAGGCGTGATCAGCCGACCTGAGCCAGGTGCCCTGCGCCGACAGCACGCCCTTCGGGTCCCCGCTGGTCCCGGACGTGTAGTGGAGCCAGGCCGGCGCGTCCGGGTCGAGGTCGTCCCGCGGCGGCGCGCCGGCGGGCGCGAGCAGGTCGTCAACGGTCACCGCACGGACTCCGGCCACCCGCCGGACCTGCGCCAGGTGTTCGCGGTCGGTGACCACCAAGGCGGCACCGCTGTCCTCCAGACGGAACCGGAGCTCGTCGTCGCCGCTTCGCGGGTCGAGCAGGACGCCCACCGCGGACGCACGGCAGACGCCGAGCGTGGCCGTGACAGCAGGCACCCCGTTGCCCAGATACAGCGCCACCCGACTGCCGCGATCGACACGGAGGTTGCCGGCCACCCGGGCGGTGAGGCGGGCGAGATCACCGTAGCTCACCGCGTCATCGGCATCGGCAAAGGCGATCTTGTCTTTGAGATCCATCGCGTGACGGAGGACCAGTTCATGCACCTTGCACCTCTGTAATCGCTTTCGACGTTCAGCTGAAGTCGGGTATCAGGGTTCTACCCGCCGGTTGGCTGCGGACTCTGCACTATCGGCGGCGGCGGGTACCTGCGGCTGTTGCTGGCCGGGGGTGACCAGTCGCGTCGAAGGTTTTGACGGCAACCCGGACTCTTCGTTCCGTTCCTACCGTGACCCCGTGAGCCCCGGAGGTGGGGGGCCCCCCCCCCGGGGGGGGGGGCCCCCCCCGGGGGGGGGGGGGGCGCCCCCCGGGGGGCCCCCCCCCGCGGGGGGGGGGGGGGGGCGCCGCGGCGGGGGGGTATACCGGCGGGGGCGGGGGGGCGGGGCCTCCTTTGTTTGCCCCCCCCCCCGGGGGCTGGGTGCCGGGCCCCCCCCCCCCCCGGGGGCCCGGGGGGGCCCCCCCCCGGGGGGGGCCCCCCCCCCCACCTCCGGGGCGGACGATCGGCCGCGCCGGTGCTACACCTCGTTGTGGACGTACGTGTTCGCGCAGTCGAGCAGTGCCTTCAGCCCGGCGCCCGCGCCGGCACGGTTCTTCGCCTCCCGCATCTTGATGCGGCAGTCGTGCACCTGGTTCGACATGAACTTCAGGTCGGCGTACCGGATGACCGGGTCGGACCTGAGGTCGGCCCGCGGGTGTCGCGCGGTGGCGATGGCGGAGAAGGGCGTTGTCACGTTGACTGATGGGTGCGGGATGATCTTGGTGCTGGTTCTGCCGGGAGGTGATCTGTGGTGTCGTCGGTGCCGCCCTCGTACAAAGGCCACCGGTACCCGGTAGAGGTCATCTCGCACTGCGTGTGGCTGTACTTCCGCTTCCCGCTCAGCTTCCGCGAGGTCGAGGAGCTGATGCTGCAGCGTGGCGTCATCGTCTCCTACGAGACGGTGCGTCGCTGGTGCCTGAAGTTCGGCCAGGCCTATGCCGACGGGCTGCGCCGCCGC
Source organism: Kitasatospora sp. NPDC101155 (assembly GCF_044768305.1). NCBI lineage: Bacteria > Bacillati > Actinomycetota > Actinomycetes > Kitasatosporales > Streptomycetaceae > Kitasatospora > Kitasatospora sp. NPDC101155. The sequence goes on from NZ_JBIWPN010000066.1 coordinate 26,812, forward strand.
CGGCCCCACGCCGGTGACAAGTGGCACCTCGACGAGGTCTTCGTCAAGATCAACGGTGAGCGGCACTACCTGTGGCGGGCCGTGGACCAGGACGGCACCGTCCTGGACATCCTCGTGCAGTCCAAGCGGGACGCGAAGGCCGCCAAGCGGTTCCTGGCCCGCCTCATGAAGCAGCAGTGCCGGGTGCCCAGGGCGCTGGTCACCGACAAGCTCCGCTCCTACGGCGTCGCCCACCGGGAGCTGATGCGCTCGGTGGAGCACCGCTGTCACAAGGGCCTGAACAACCGGGCTGAGAACTCCCACCAGCCGACGAGGCAACGCGAGCGGGCCATGAAGGGCTTCCGCTCACCCGGCGCCGCCCAACGGTTCCTGTCCGCGTTCAGCGGCATCTCACCCCACTTCCGGCCCCGACGCCATCTTCTGACCACCGCTCGGCACCGCCTCGAGATGACCCTCCGCTTCACCATCTGGGACCACGTCACCGAGACCACCGGCCTGCCCACCGCAGCCTGAGCCAGGCGCCCCACCCAGCACCCCACGCACCCCGGCACACCCTCAGCCCGACACGCGCGCATCAACGTGACAGCGTCGAGCGTAGTCACCGCCGAGGGTTCCACCGAGTCCGGCTCCCTGATTGACGAGATCGTGCGCGAAGGCGCCCGCCGGATGCTTGCTGCCGCGCTGGAAGCGGAAGTCAGCCAGTACATAGCCGACTTGGCCGCTGAGACCGACGGGTCAGGTCGGCGGCTGGTTGTCCGCAACGGGCACCATCGGCCTCGCAGGGTGGTCACCGCGGCCGGTCCTGTTGAGGTCACCGCACCCCGGGTGAACGACCGGCGGGTCGACGACGCCACCGGCGAGCGCAAGCGGTTCTCCTCGAAGATCCTGCCGCCGTGGTGCCGCAAGTCGCCGAAGGTCTCCGAGGTCCTGCCGCTGCTCTACCTGCACGGCCTGTCCTCCGGGGACTTCGTGCCCGCGCTGGAGCATTTCCTCGGTGGCACGGCCGGCCTGTCGCCGGCCACCGTCACCCGGCTGACGAAGCAGTGGGGCCAGGACCACGCCGCCTTCCAGGCCCGTGACCTGTCCGACCGGGACTTCGTCTACGTGTGGGCCGACGGCGTGCACCCCAACGTTCGGCTCGGGCAGGCGCACTCCTGCGTCCTGGTCCTGCTCGGGGTACGCGTCGACGGCACCAAGGAGCTGATCGCCATCGCGGAGGGCCTGCGAGAGTCGACCGAGTCGTGGGCCGACCTGCTGCGCGACTGCCGTCGGCGTGGCATGCGCGACCCTGAGCTGGTGGTCGGCGACGGTGCGATGGGGCTGTGGAAGGCGCTGGCCGAGGTATTCCCCGCCGCCCGTCATCAAAGGTGCTGGGTCCACAAAGCCCGAAATGTCACGAACGCGCTTCCGAAGTCCGCGCAGCCGGGCGCGACGAAGGCGATGCAGGAGATCTACAACGCGGAGGACCGCGCCCACGCCGAGAAGGCGATCTACGCGTTCGCGAAGACCTACGGCGCCAAGTGGCCGAAGGCGGTCGCGAAGATCACCGACGACCGGGAGGAACTGTTGGCGTTCTACGACTTCCCGGCCGACCACTGGATCCACCTGCGGACCACGAACCCGATCGAGTCGACGTTTTCCACGGTCAAGCTACGAACGAAGGTCACCCGCGGCGCGGGCAGCCCCGCCGCCGCGCTCGCGATGGTGTTCAAGCTCGTCGAGTCCGCCCAGACACGCTGGCGCGCGATCACCGGAGCCCACCTCGTCGCACTGGTCCGCGCAGGCGCCCAGTTCGAAAACGGTGTCCTCGTCGAGCGCGAGGAGCAGGCCGCTTGATCGGCTGCAGGAGCCAACAGCCGGACCGTGGCTGACACGCGATAACCCAGCGAATGTCATCGGCCATCCTGGGACACTGGCCGCCATGGATGAGGTCAAAGTCGTCGTCGCCCATTCCGAGCGCGCGACCCTGCGCGTCGGCGACGTGTTCTTGAAGGTAGACCCCGATCAGGCGCGCATCGACGTTGAGGTTGAGGCGATGGCCCTGGCACCGGTCCCGACGCCGGAGGTCCTGTGGCGCAAGCCGCCCGTGCTCGCGATCGCCGCGCTTCCGGGGACGGCGCTTGGGCGCCTCGGCGAGCCGTCGACCGCGTCGCCGGCGGCATGGGCCGCGACGGGTGCCGCCATTCGGAAGCTGCACGAGGCGCCGTTGCCGCCCTGGCCCGGTCGGCGCCGCCGGGGTCCCGACGAGTTGGCGGCGGAACTCGACGGCGAGTGCGAGTTGCTCGTGACGAACGGCGTCCTGCCCGCCGACCTGGTCACCCGCAACCGCCAGGTCGCCGAGGCAGCGATCCGGCCGTGGACTCCGGCGTTCACGCACGGCGACCTGCAGATCGATCACGTCTTCGTCGACGGCGACGAGGTCACCGGCATCATCGACTGGTCCGAGGCGGGCCGGGGTGATGCCCTGTTCGACCTCGCCACCTTGACGCTCGGACACGAGGAGCACGTCGAAGACGTCATCGCCGGCTATGGCACCGACATCGACCTCGACGTGATCCGCGCGTGGTGGTCGTTGCGGAGCCTGCTAGGGGTCCGCTGGCTGGTCGAACACGGCTTCGACCCATTCGCGCAAGGCTGTGAAGTCGACGTGCTGAGATCCCGGATGTGAGGCTGCGGAGCCCGGCCCCGTTGCAATAACCCGCGCTCGCACGACAACTCATCCACAGGTCTTGACTATTGCTCCGCTGGCTGCGGGCCAAGCCGCACGACGACGCGAGCGCGGCGCACTGGACCCTGGACTGATGCGGATGCGGCCCCGTCCCGCGGACCGCCCCGCCAGCATCAGAGCGATGCTGGCGGGCATCGGACCGCCCAGGCCGGACTCGGTGGCCTGGCAGTGCCGCATCCCGATGTGGTTGAGCGCCAGGCACAACTCGCGTCCATCGACCCTGCGTCAGATGCCCTGGCCCGCGCACGTACACCGTGTCCGTCAGGCGCCATCCCGCGCACTCAGCGGGATCCCCGAGGGCACCAGAGCTGTCGCCATCCACAACTCCTGACTATTGATGGCAGTTGACCACTGGTCAGTGGTAGGTCCAGTTCTGGTTGTCCCAGCCGTTGCAGCCCCAGAGCTGGACCTTGGCGCCGTTGTTGTTGATGCTGTTCAGGTCTCCGTCCAGGCACTTGTGGCCGTGGGTGTTCTGCAGTGTGGAGCCGTTCCAGGTCCAGTTCTGGTTGTCCCAGCCGTTGCAGCCCCAGAGCTGGACCTTGGCGCCGTTGTTGTTGATGGTGTTCAGGTCTCCGTCCAGGCACTGCATGCTGTGGCCGTTCTGCAGCGTGTAGGTGCCGGACTGGCCCTCGACCGGCGTCCAGTACCAGGCCTGGTTGTCCCAGCCGTTGCAGTCCCAGAGCTGGACCTTGGTGCCGTTGCTGCCGATGCCGTTCAGGTCTCCGTCGAGACACTTGCCGCCGTGGTTGTTGGTGAAGGCCTTGGTGCGGTAGGTGATGTTCGGCCTGTCGGGGGTGGAGGCCGCGTAGGGGCCGGCGGTGGGGATCTGGGACGGCGAGGCGACGTCGACGATCTGCTTGCCCACGGCCGGTCCGGCGGTGGGCCACTGCTCGGCCGGGGCGCTGGAGTAGGGGGCCGCCTGGGCGGTGGTGGCCAGCGCGAGCGCGCTGGCGCCGGCCAGAAGAACGAGGGAAAGGCGATTGATGCGCATGCGGCTTTTATATGGAGCGTATGTGTCCGAAGCAAGCCTTTCAGAAATAGAGCGACGATACGAAAAAGGGCTCTTCTGCTCCATCTGTGGGTCGCTGAGGAGCGCCTGACGCAGTACACGCCGTCCCCTGTGCAGATCTTGAGGCGTCGAGACTCGTGATCTGGGGTGCAGGGAGAACGGCGTGCGGTTCACCACGGTATTGAACGCGTTGGTCGGATGCGCGCAGGCGGTTCCACAGGACGTCTGGTTCGAGGAGAAGTCGCAGGTCATCGTGGTCGCAGTCCGGCCCAGGTCCCGGGCGCGTCGCCGATGCGGGATCTGCGGCACCCGCTGCCCGAGGTTCGACGCCGGAGCGGGACGACGGCGCTGGCGGCACCTGGACGCTGCCGGACTCAAGCTCTACCTGGAGGCCGACGCGCCCCGCGTGACCTGCAAGCAGCACGGGGTCGTGGTCGCCGCCGTCCCGTGGGCCCGGCACGATGCGGGGCACACTCGCGACTTCGACCGGCAGGTCGCGTGGATGGCCACCGAATGCTCCAAGTCCGCCACCGTGAAGTTCCACCCTGCGGTTGGACACTCTCTGTCTACGCCGCGAGGGTGTGACCTTGCCGGTGCCGCCGCCGAATCTCGAGTGGCGTGAGGTAGC
>NZ_JBIWPN010000067.1:0-30382 GCF_044768305.1 Kitasatospora sp. NPDC101155
GTCGGCTCGTTGATGATCCGCAGCACCTTCAGGCCCGCGATCTCGCCGGCCTCCTTGGTCGCGGTGCGCTGGGAGTCGTTGAAGTACGCGGGCACCGTGATCACGGCATCCGTCACGTCCTCGCCGAGGTACGCCTCCGCGTCCCGCTTCAGCTTCTGCAGCACCCGGGCCGAGATCTCCTGTGCGGTGTAGCGTTTGCCGTCCACTTCGCTCTGCTCCGGGAAGCGCCAGTCGCCCTCGCCCATGTGCCGCTTCACCGAGCGGGCCGTGCGGTCCACGTTGGTCACCGCCTGCCGCTTGGCGACCTCGCCGACCAGCACCTCGCCGCCCTTGCCGAACGCCACCACCGACGGGGTGGTGCGCGCACCCTCGGTGTTCGTGATGACGGTCGGCTCGCCGCCCTCCAGCACGCAGACCACCGAGTTCGTCGTCCCCAAATCGATACCAACCGCACGTGCCATCGCAAAGGCCTCCTCTCCTGCCCTACGCGCCTTACCCCAGGAGGAGAAGCAAAACGTGAGCCCCGGGCCCGGATGGCAAAGCCCATTACCCAGGGGCAGCACGCCAGGAGAGCACCGGCACCCCCAACGGCCCGGCCTCGGGCCGGCCGCCCGGCAGTCCGACGGGCTCCGGCACCACCTCCGACGCATCCGGCTCCTGCTCCGCTCCGCGCTCGGTCAGCGTCGTCCGGCGTGCCGCCGGTGATCAGGATGCGCGGGCGTGGCATGACGGCTCGCTCCTCTCCTTCGCTCAGCGGACCATCGACCGCCGCGCCAGCGGGCCCCCGACGTCGGCGGAAGGTGCCCAGGCCCTGTTCCCAGGGCATCTCGCGTGTGTGCCTGACTGGCCGCATGATTAAATGAATGAACGGGCATTTATTAATGATGGAGCGTGCGATGGCGGGACGTCCCCGTGGGGTCGACGATGCGGTGATCCTGCGTGCGGCTGCCGAGGTGATGGGCCGGGTGGGCCCTGCGGGGCTGACTCTTGCCGCGGTGGCGCGGGAGGTCGGCCTGGTGCCCGGGACCCTCATTCAGCGGTTCGGCTCCAAGGGCGGTCTGCTCGCGGCGCTCGCCCAGCAGTCCGCGAAGGACGCGGACGCGCTGCCCGAGCGTGTGCGCGAGGAACATGACACGGCACTCGATGCGTTGGCGGCACTGATCGTGCGGTGGCTGGCTTCCATGGACACGCCGGAACGCTTCGCCAACCACCTCGCCTTCTTGTGCATGGACCTCACCGACCCACAACTCTACGAGCCCGCCCTGGCTGCCCACCGGGCCCAGCGCCGGGCGATCGAGACACTGCTGACGGAAGCCTTCGCCGCGGGTGAGCTACGCGCCGGGACGGACGTCGCAGCGCTGGCCGGCTCCGTGCAGGCGATCACCGCCGGCGCGGGCCTGGTCTGGGCCCTGGAGCGCCGCGGCACCCTCGCCCAGCGGCTGCGGCACGAACTCCACGCGGTGCTGTCCCCGCACCTGCCCCCCGGACACGACGACGACCTGGAGGAATCATGACGATCGGGAAGCAACCGCTGGCCGGAAAAGTGGCCCTGGTCGCAGGCGGCACCCGCGGCGGCGGACGGGGCATCGCCGTCGAACTCGGCGCTGCCGGCGCCACGGTGTACGTCACCGGCCGCAGCAGCACTGGCGGGCGCTCCGATCTGGACCGCCCGGAGACCATCGAGGAGACCGCCGCGCAGGTCACCGCCGCGGGTGGGCGAGGCATCCCGGTCCGCACCGACCACAGCCGTCCCGACGAGGTCCGGGCCCTCGTCGACAAGATCGCGGCCGAGCAGGACGGACGGCTCGACCTCCTGGTCAACTCCGTATGGGGCGCAGACCCTCTGACCGACTGGGAGCATCCGCTGTGGGAGCAGGACCTGGAGACCGGTCTTCGCTTGCTGCGGCAGGCGGTGGAGACCCACGTGATCACCAGCCACTTCGCGCTGCCTCTGATGGTCGCCCGCAAGAGCGGCCTGGTCGTGGAGGTGACCGACGGCAACACCGCCCGCTACCGCGGCTCGTTCTTCTACGACCTGGCGAAGTCGACGGTGATCCGTCTCGCCGTCGCGCAGGCCGCCGAGCTGAAGCCGCACGGCGTCGCGGCCGTGGCGATCACGCCCGGTTTCCTGCGCTCGGAGGCGATGCTGGAGCATTTCGGCGTCACTGAGAGCAACTGGCGCGACGGCGCGGCCAAGGACCCCAACTTCGCCCACTCCGAGACCCCCGCCTACCTGGGACGGGCAGTCGTCGCACTGGCCGCCGACCCCGACGTCATGGCCAAGACCGGACGGGCACTGGCCACCTGGGGCCTGTACCGCGAGTACGGCTTCACCGACACCGACGGCACCCGGCCGGACTTCGCCGCCCACTGGGCCGACAGCCTGGAAGACGAGCACGGGCCCCTCGGCGACCCGTTGTGACACCACGAGCGGACGATTCTCGCGGAAGAATCTTGATTCAGGATGAGACCATCGCCCGCCGACCAACGCCAATGAGGCTTTCCTGCACGAGTCACGCAGGCAAGACCCATCCGCGTGCTGGCCCATCCCACCACCGTCGCAGGAGTGAACGCCTGCGCCGAACCCACTGAGAACCACACGCCGGTCATCAGCCTCGGCACGGCATCGAGACGATCACCCGCACGAGGATCCCTCGGATGGCGAAGCGGCCTTCGCGTGATCCTGAACTCTGCGACGAGGTAGGGATTCAGGCCGCTCTTCGAGAACTCCGACGAAGGCCGAGGCAACGAGGGCGACAGCGCGGTCGTCGTCGCGGGCCAGTCGGCGCAGGACCTCCTGCGCGGCGGCCCCCGACAGCTCGACCAGCGCCTGGGTCAGGCGTAGCCGCGTCGCGGAGTCTGCGGTGTGCGCGGCGAGCTCGTCGGCCAGTGCGGTCGTGATCCGGTCCGCGTACCCGGGGTCTTGGGACAGCGTTCCCAGGACCTCCGCCGCGTCGACGTCGTTGCAGCCTTCGACCACCATGTCGACGAGTATCGGCACGGCTGCGGTCACGCCACGCCTGCCCAACGCCAGAGCGGCGTGCCTGCGCACCGTCGCGTCCGGGTCCCCGAGCGCGTCCGCGAGCACTGCGGTCGCACCCGGGGCCTCGGACATCGAGGCGATCGCCAGCACTGCGCGCCGCCGGATGTCGACGTCTTCGGAGTGTGCGCCGGCGGCCAGCATCGCCACGCGGTCGCCGCCTGATCGGGCGAGCGCCCAGCGCAGGGCGCCTGCGACGTTGGGGTCGGATTCGGCCAGGACCGCCCCGGTCAGCAGCTCCGCGGGAACCGCCACGTCCTGCGGGGCCAGGACGGCCTGCTGCCTGCACGCCGCGTCGGCCGAGTTGAGCCCCCGCATGAGTTCGACGATGCGCAGGACGCCCTGCCAGCCGTTGGGCGCCGATGCATCGATCGCGCGGAGCCGCTTGAGCAGCTCCTGTTCCCGTTCCAAGCGGTCTTCCGTCCACCGGATGAGGTCGCTGACCAGGGCGGACGGCGTGAAGGCCGGGTCCTCCAGCGCGCGCCCGACCTGCTTGAGCGAGAGCCCGAGGGATCGCAGGCTTTCCACGTGGAAGATCCTGCGGACGTCCTCGGCGGAGTACTCGCGGTAGCCGCCGACGGTGCGACCGGTCGGTCGCACCAGCCCGAGGGCGTCGTAGTGCCGGAGCATCCGGGTGCTCACCCCCGAATAGCGGGCCACATCGCCGATCAGCAAACTGCGGCCCCCGCAATCTTCGCAGCCTCCGTCGACTCGGTCGTCTCCGCGACGTCGGCAGTCTCCGTGCTCTCGGCAGTCTCCGACGTTGCGGCGGCTCCCGACGCGGCAGCAGCCGCATCGGCGGCAGCGGCTCGTTCCGGGCCGAGTGTGACGGCTCGCTTCGCCTCGTAGATGGCCGCGTCGAAACCGGTCTCCGGGTCCTGCAGGAGCAGCTCGGTGGCACGGGCGTGCGCGGCCACCGCCGGGTCGGGGTTCGTCGTGGCCTTCTCCAGGGCGGGCTCGATCACGTTGCCGAGGTCGACGAGGGCCCGGCTCAGACTCAGCTGCACATTGCGGTCGCTGCGGCCGAGCTGCAGGACCAGTTCGTCGGCCAGGTCCTTCTTCTCGTCCTCGGGCACGAGTACGACCGCGACGCGCCACGCGGTCCGCGCGACCTCGTCGTCGGCGTCACGCAGCATGTCGCGCGTGATCCAGGCCCACGCGCTCTTGTCGCCGATCTTGGAGAGTGTGTGCAACGCCTGACCGCGGGCCTGAGTGTGCTCGGAGTCGAGTTCCCGGCGGATCCGGGGCAGGGTGACTTCCGGCGAGAGGCGGGTCAGCGCCCAGGACAGCATGTCTCGCACGAAGAAGTCCGGCTCGACCGCGCACCGCGCGACGAGCGTCTCCAGGAATCCGGGGTCGGGGTTCGAGCCGACCGCCAGGGCCGCCTGAAGCCGGGTCGACGAGTCCTTGGCGCCCAGGGCGTTGGCCACACGGGTGTTCTGCGGGGTTCCGTTTGTCGTGTCGATCGGGACCACCTCCTGCACCCAGTGGACACCTTGTCACTGTGTCAAGGTCAAGCCCGTGACCGGCGGATCAGAAGACCGTCCGGGAACAGGTCACACCCCGCGGTCCTTGGCCGGGTACAGCTTCGCGTGCAGCACCCCACCTCCCACCACGGATCATCCGGAGCGGACACCGGAGCAGCCCCCCGTTCCCGCTTCGTCGGCGCGGGCAGCACCAGCGGGCCAAAGTCCCCTGCGGCGCGGGCCCGCCACCCCGTCAGCAGACGGCACAAGACACCGGTCACCCGATCGTGGCCGGCGCCTTGTGGTCGTCAGACCCGGCTGAGCCGGGCCCGGAGGTCGACGGGGAGCGGGGGCACCGACCCGTCGACCCTGAAGGGAAGCAGAGGTGGGAGCCCGTAACCCTGCCAGACCGCGACGAACTGGTCACCCGGTGGGGCGCTGGCACTAGCCTTGCCGACGCCGTGCAGTCGGAGGCACATGACGCCGTAGCCACCGCCGTCCACAACACGGGCCAATATGGCACCCGGACCATCTGCGGCTGTGTCGAGCAGGGGGTCCGCGTAACGGCGCAGCAGTGCGTTGTGATGCTGCTCCTCGCGGCGTGCCTCATCCTCCCGTACGGAGAAACGGTGGCTGCTCCAGCGCTCCCGGATTTTTACGACGGGGCGGCGGGTGTGGTCGCTGATGGCAAGGTAGCCGTTTCGCTCGCCCAGCAGGGTTTCCGGCTGCAGGCTGATGCAATGGCGGCCGCGGAGCTCGGTCACCACCTGCACGGCCGTCTGAGCAGGAAGAACCTCCTCGGCGAAGCTGAACGCCTCGCCGATCCCGGCCGCGAAGGGGTGGTAGCCGAATCCGCCGGACGTGTGGACTTCTATCAGGCCCACCCTCCACGGCCAGGACCAGCCGGCCATCCGCCGCCCGCGGCAGCGACACCCCGGCCAAGGAGCTCCGTAGCCGGCCGGGTGGAGGCGAATGCCCGTCGGGACTTCCTGGTAGCCCTCTGAAGAGTGTCCGGACAAGTGCGGCTATGCCTTCTCTGGCGCGTCGTCGGCAGGCCTGTGGCCTTGGGTGCGGAGCCAGCGCCGGATTGCCTCCGTGTGGCGGACGGCGGTTGCGTGCAGGGCTGGACCGGTCCTCGCGGCGGCGGCCTCGCGACCGATTCGGGCGGCGTCCTGCTCGGCGGCCTCGACGACGGCGCTCGCGACCCAGTCGTCGACGACGCCTTCGTTCTTCCACCGGGCGAGCCGGTTGCGCGCGGCCCGGTATGCGGCCTGGGCTTCGGCCGCCTGCGTCTGCTGAGCGGCCCGCTCCCAGTACCGCGTGCGGTTGGTGAGGTATGCGTCGATGGCGCTGCGGGCCATGGCGCCGTCCCGCTCGGGATCGTGCTGAGCGCTCGTCATACGGGAAGAATAAGAGAGCGCCGACGGGTCGGCCCACTGCCCGCGCATTTCGATCTGCGCCCGGCCGGCAAACCCCGGGTGACCTGCGGTGTCGGTCGCCTGACAGTCGTCTACCGGTGACATGAAGGCGGCGCCTGGCACCCTCCGGGGAGGGCCGGCCGGAGCTAATCGGGCGGTCCGATCCCAGAGGAGTCACCCATGCGCACAGCCGCCACGATCACCGGCGCCGGGCTCGGCGGTCTCACGCCGGCCCAAGTCCTGCACCTCCACGGAATCCCGGTCACGGTCCATGAGGCCGAGCCCTCCCCGTCGACGCTCACGCTGGGCGGACTGCTCGACATCCACGACTGCAACGGGCAGCTCGCGCTGCAGGCGGCCGGTCTGACGGAGGAGTTCCGCGCCCTCGTGCTGGGGGGCCGCCAGCCGCACGGCCAGGTCGGCTCCGGCGTCACCGTCAACCGACGCTACAGCGTGTTGTCCGCCGTCCATCGCCGACTGACACCCGGGGTGCTCCGTAATGCCAAGTCAATCGTTCGAGCGGCCTGATGCGGAACCGGACGGCTACCGTGAGCACCAAGTGGCTGTGCAACACCACCCCGCCCTTTGGTCGCCCATGAATCGTAGGTAACTGCCGGGCGAGTCGGCGCAGGACCATAGCAGGCCGCGGCCGATTCCGGGTTAGGTGCCGGTTGCGGAGCCGGATCCCGTCGCGGCCCAGGAACGAAAAGCATCACTCAACACTCGAGGAGGAGGCCGTCAATGGCCAAGGAACAACACGGTGCCAAGAGTGACGACGCGAAGGCCGGTGGGACGTCGCGGCGCAGTGCGCTGAAGGCAGCCGTGGCCGGGGCGGGGGCGGTCGCCGCGATGGGCGCGGCACCCTCCATCGCGCACGCGGACGGGCCCAGGCGCGGCGCACCCACCTTCGTTCTCGTCCACGGCTCGGGGAGCAACTCCTTCTACTGGCAGCCCTTGTTGCGCGAGCTGGGTCTGCGCGGACACCGCGCGATTGCGGTCGACCTGCCCGGGCACGGGCTCGGCGCGTACCTCCCCGAGTCCTACCAGTCCCCGCAGGACCTTGAGCGGCTGCGCACCGAGCCGTCCCCGATAGCCGAGGTGACGCTGGGTGACTTCGCCGCGCATGTCATCGACGTGGTGCGGCGGGCGCGCCGCAACGGCCCAGTGGTACTGGTCGGCGGAAGCCTCGGCGGTGCGACCCTCAACGCGGCCGCCAACCAGGTGCCCGAGCTGATCGCGCACCTGGTGTACGCCTCCGCGTTCTGCCCGACCGAGCACCCCTCGGTGCTGCAGTTGCTGATGACCCCCGAGGCGGCCACCAGCTCCATGACCAAGCTCCCCGCGGTCCGGACGCCGCCGGAGCTGGGCGTCAGCCGGGTCAACTGGCGCTCGGGAGACCCTGCGTTCTTGGCGATCGTCAAGGAGGCGATCGCCGCCGACCGGCCGGACGCCGAGGTCCGGGCGCTGATGAACATCCTGGAGCCGGACGAGTCGGCGGCAGTCGGCGCTAGCGAGGACGCCCGCGGGCTGCCGACGAAGTGGGGCCGGGTGCCGCGTACGTTCGTGCGCTACACGCAGGACCGCATCATCCCGCTGCCGCTCCAGGACCTCATGATCCGTGAGGCGGACGACGTCACACCGCGCAACCGTTTCCGCGTGCGGTCGCTGAGCGCGCCGCATGCCGGCCCGCGTGACCCGGGGCTACTGGCGGACGAGCTGGAGCTCGTCGCAGAGCTGTGTCGCTGAGCGCGTGCCACGGCTTTCATCGCCGCCGCCATCAGTCGCGGACGCGCAGGTCCGCGGCCCCCACGACGGCTGTCGGCGACCGGCCGGCGCGCAGGAGTTCAGCCGTTCTTGCGCCGCAGCGCGCGTCGTTGGCGCCGGCCACCGGGGGCTGGTACTGCAACGGTGTTGGCCATGGCAGTTGTCGGGTTCGCCCGTTGGGCTGTTCATCGACCTTCCTCATCCCCCGGCCCAAGCAGGGCGCCCAGCAGTGGGGAGAGGGCAACGCCGCCGACGCGGCACCGGACGACGAGATCAACGCCGGCCGGACCCATGCCCAGCCAGGTGGGCCAGCCCACGACATTGGTTCCCTACTGTCAGGCTCGGCGGGCGTAGGACGCGAGGCGATCGGCGAGCGCGGTGACGAGGTCGCGCAGTTCATCAGGGCGCTCGATGACGAACGGACGGTCGAGTGAGGCGAGTACCGGAGGCAACCAGTCGAGTCGCTCCGCCCGTAGCTCGACACGCAGCCAGCGCTCCGCCGCCCGGTCCTCGCCTGCCGCGGGCTCATGCTCCTCCAGGCTCGCGACGGCGGCGGGAAGGTGGGCGCGAACCTGCTCAACTGTCCCGTGGATCCGCAAGGTCACCTCGTGCCGGTACTCGGCCGTGGCGAATCCTGACAACACGCGCTGTGCCGGACCGGGACCCACGGGCGCCTCGAATGAGCCGGGCAGGGTCCTCGCATCGGCGATGCGATCGAGCCGGAAGGTTCGGTCCTCGCTGATCCGGGCGTCCCTGCCCGTGACGTACCACCGGCCCGCATGAGCGACGATCCCGTACGCGTGCAGCGCGCGTTCGCTGCGCCGTCCGTTGCGGTCGGTGTATCTGATCGAGACCGGTCGGCGGTGGCGCACCGCATCGGCGAGGGTGAGCAGGACCGCGGCGTCCGGGGAGTCGAACTCGCCGGGCTGGTCCGTGAAGGCGAGAGCATCCAGGAGTGTGTCGAGCCGACGGGCAATGTGCTTGGGCAGCACCCGCCGGATCTTCGCCGATGCCGTCTCGTTCGCCGTCCGCTCCTTCGTCGTCAACCCTGCTCGGCGGCCGGCGACCAGGCCGAGCAGCACGGCCAGTGCCTCGTCGTCGCTGAGCATGAGCGGAGGCAGGCGGTACCCGGGGGCGAGCCGGTACCCGCCGTAGCGGCCGCGCACCGATTCCACGGGCACGTCCAGGTCGATCAGCTGGTCCACGTACCGCCGCACGGTGCGTCCTTCGACGCCGAGCCGGTCGGCGAGTTCGGCCACGGTCCGGGTGCCGCCCGACTGCAGCAGTTCCAGGAGTGTCAGTACGCGGCCAGTGGGTCGAGGCATGTGCACAACCTAACGCGAATAGTGGACCGATTCTGTCCACTATTTCTCCTAGCCTGCGACGTGCACGCCTCCAGTACAACCAAGGAGATCCCCATGGACTTCGTCTCGATCCGCATCATCACCGGCGACGTCGCGCGCCTCGTCGAGTTCTACGAGCGCGCTACAGGGGTGCAGGCGGTGTGGGCCACCGAGGACTTCGCCGAGCTCAAGACCACGGGCGCCACCCTCGCGATCGCCAGCACCCGCACCGTCCCGCTGTTCGCCCCGGGCTCCGCCCGCCCGGCGGACAACCACAGCGTGATCACCGAGTTCCTCGTCGAGGACGTGGACCGCGTTCACCGGAACCTGACCGGCTTCGTCACCGACTTCGTCAACGGACCCACCACGATGCCCTGGGGCAACCGGTCGCTGCTGTTCCGCGACCCCGACGGCAACCTCGTCAACTTCTTCACCCCCGTCACGCCGGCGGCCGTCGAGCGTTTGGCACGTTGACGCCACCCACAGCCGTTCGTCGGGAGCCCTGAGCTCCCGGCTCCCGACGAGCGCGGCCGCCGAGTCCAGGAGCGCCCGGCGGGGACCTCGACGTCGTACCGGTTGCCGCAGTGGTCGTCCGCGGAACCGATGCCGTAGGTGATCTCCATGTCTTCGCGGTAGAGCCCGCAGTGCCTCAACTGGTGGGTGAGAGCCTGCGTCGACGCTCCGGAACATGACGAACATGACGTCAGTCGGACTGGGGGTTCGGCCGTTGATGCCGGGTGCTCATGGCGTGGAAGACCTTCTTCGGCTCCCAGCGGGTCTCGTCGAGCAGGCGCACGACGCCGTAGGAGGCGATGTCGCGGTCGCGGGGCTTGTCGTAGTTGGCGAAGGAGAACCACAGCGCGGTATCCACGCCTTCCTCCTCGAATACGTCGAGGAGTTCGTTGAGGTAGCGCACCTGCTCGTCCTCGTCCGAAGTCGCTCCACGCGGTGGCTGCCAGGCCATGCCGCCCAGGTCGCCCGCGCCGCGGTAGGCACAGGTGCCGTACTCGGTGATGACGACGGGCTTGCCGTGGGAGAAGAACTCGCACACGTGGGTGCGGAAGGCATCGGCGTTGTGCGCGGACCGGTAGGCGTCGACGCCCACCAGATCGAAGGGGTCCCAGTCGACAGGTTCCCACGGACCGGAGGCGTAGGTGACCTTGCCGCCGAAGTGGCAGCGGACGGCCGTCGCGGCCTCGGCGAGGAACGCGTTGAGACGCTCGGGCACCGGTCCGAGAGAGGTCCACCATTGGATGTCGGCGGTGGCCATGGCGTGGAGACGGTCGAGGTAGGTGTCCCCGGGGAGGAAGCCGTGGGCGAAGGCACTGAGCTCGCAGCCGGTGACGAGCACCACCCGCGCGCCGCCTTGCCGCAGGGCTTCGGCGCGCTGCGCGCAGTCAGTGAGGAACGGCAGGATCTGCTCCGGGGGAAGGTCGACCGGGAAGGGGGAGAACCACACTTCGAGTCCGGCTTCGGCTGCGAGCCGGGCGGCGATGCCGAGTCGTTCGCTGTCGCGGCCGGTGATGCGCACGACGTCGCAGTGCAGGTCGCCGGCGATCACGGCCATGTCGTGTCGGACCTGGGCGGGGTCGAAGGTCTTTCGGGTGAGACAGTGGCCGGGGAAGGTCCCGGTGTCGTAATTGATTCCTCGCGCGCGCACGTCAGCGCCCTTCCGCATGGTTGAGTCCGTGTTCCAGCAGGTCGAAGGCCAGCTCGACGTCCCGTGACAGAGCGCGGCCGGCGTCCTCGGCAGAGGCCCCGCCCAGCAGATGCTGGAAGTACGTCTCCTGGAGGGTGAGCAGGGACGCGGCGATCTGGGCGGCCATGAGCGCGGCTGCCGTCGGACCGTACTCGTCGGCCAGGACCTGCGCCAATGCCTCGCGCTGCCGGTAGAGCAGACCGTTGGCCGCGTTCTGCAGTGTCGGGCTGTCCTGGATCACGCGCACGCGAGCGAGCAGTGCGTCAAGGTCTGCTTCCGGTACCTGTCCGGCGGCGAACGCGCGATGGTGCGCTCGCAGCGCTGCCAGGAACGTCTGGCCGGCCGGCCGCCGGGCGACGATCCCGGCCAGGTCGTCGCCGCCCACACCGTGGAGGGCGAGTGATTCCTTGGTCGGGAAGTACGCGAAGAGGGTCGCCTTGGCCACCTCGGCAGCCTCGGCGATCTCGTTGACCGTCACTGTGTCGAAACCGCGCTCGGTGAACATCCGCAAGGCCACCGCGGCAATCCGCAGCCTGGTCTGTTCCTTCTTGCGCTCGCGAAGTCCTGCCATGCGGCCACAATATCCATACCCGGTTCAAAAACAAACCCGGTCTGCTCAATGCGGGATGCCCCACGCTCTCGTCCCACGGAGTAGGCCCCGCCACCGTAGGTGGTCACTGGCCAACACCGTGACGCTCCGTTCGGATGCCGGTCCGCACGACGTGGTGTCGCCAGGCTGTGCGGGTGACAGAAGCAGGCGGGCGGGCGGCCGTACCCCCGTGACGGCCGCCCGCCGCCGTAGCGGTCCTGAACCGGGCCTACGGGTGGTACACGACCTCCGGGAAGGCCTTCGACGGTCCGTCGAGCAGGTTGCCGCAGTGCCGGTTGCGCAGGTGGAGGTCGAAGAAGGCGCGCGGGTAGGCCTGTTGGATGAGGACGCCGCGGTCGGGGTCGAGGGTGCCGACCTGGGACTGGATCTGCTGCTCGGTCATGCCGACCAGCCTGCCCCCCTGCGGGATCAGCGTCATGTTGTCGCCGTACGAGAAGTGCATGGCGCCAATGGCCTGGACGTCGAGGCGCCAGCCGCGCAGGTGGCCCCAGAAGGTCTCGACGTACGGGCTGGCGGCCCGGGTGTAGGCGGCGGTCATCATCATGAACGGCCGGTCGATGTCGGTAGTGATGGCGGGCTTCGACTCCATCCGGCCGTCCAGGGTGAGGCCGGCGCGGATGCGCTGGTCGGCGACCATGGCGAGGGCGGCGGCAGTACCGCCCTTGGACCAGCCGGAGACACCGATGTTCCGTGCGTCCAGGCTGCCGAGCAGGCCGGCCGGCAGGGTGCGGCCGTCGACGTCGGGGTTGCGTCCGTTGGCGAGGTCGACGACGCGGTCGAGCAGGAAGAGCAGGTCGGCGGCGTAGTCCTTCGGGTACAGTCCCGGGGCGACGCCGTCCGAGAGGACGACGGTCCCGTCCGGGAACTCGGTGATGCCGTCGTGGGTGTGGTCGACGGTGACGACGGCGAAGCCGTGGCTGGCCAACTCCTGGACCATGATGGTGTGGTCGGCGCGGTGGCTGCCCGCGCCGTGCGAGTAGAGGACGACGGGCAGCGGCCGGCCGGTCCGGTGGACGGGCGCGCCCTGGTGGCCGGCGGTGAGCGGGCAGAGCGTGAGAGGGAGCGGGAAGCCGACGTCGTCGAGGAAGGCCTTCAGGGCGCCGTCGGTCATCCAGGGGGCGAGCGGGTAGACGTCGGCGTTCGCGGCCCGGGCCGGGTACCAGACGGTGGCCATCAGCTCGCGGAACTTTCCGGGCCTGGCGTTCGGGTCGAGCCGGGACTCGTCGCGCAGGTGCAGCGGCACCATGCCCACCGGGAAGGGGCCGGTGGGAGCGAGCAGGGTAAGCCGCGCAGGAGAGCCGGTGCCGCCGGAGGCAGTGCCGGAGGGGACGGTGCCGGCGGAGGCGGGAGCGGCCGAGGCGGTGCGGGCGAGGCCCAGCGGCGCGACGGCGCCCAGGGCGAGGGCGGCGCCCAGCATACGGCGGCGGGTCGGTCCGGTGCGGCGTGCGATCGGCGTGGCGTCCATCGGCGTGGTGTCCATGCGCGGAACGGTGTCACGCGGGGCGGGTGCGCAACATCAGCCCACCGATTGACTTTCCGTCACCTCGTATTGGCCCACGGGTTTACGCCCCCGGGCTGATGCGGAACCGATGCGGGCGCGGTCCACTGCGTCTGCTTCAGCCTGGGGCCACGGCGGCAAGCGGGCACGGCGAGAGGGCGGATCATTCACCATCACGGCCCGGTGCGCCAGCGGCTGGGAGTCTGACCCGTCTGGCGGCGGAAGAATGTGCTGAAGTTCGCGGCGTCCTCGAAGCCGAGACGTTCGGCGCAGCGGGCGACGGGCAGGTCGGTGTGGGCGAGGAGGCGTTTGGCTTCCAGCAGGATGCGCTGGTCGAGGAACTGTTCGGCGCTCAGGCCGGCGGCGGTGGGGGTGGCGCGGGTGAGGGTGCGGGTGCGGGGGTCGTAGCCGAGGGTGCGGGCGCAGTCGGTGACGTGGTGGTGGCAGGTGTGGTGGTCTTCGACGGCGTGGCGGTAGCGGCGGAAGACAGGGTGGTCGGCGCCCTCCGCGTCGGCCTGCCGTCAGCCGTGCGGGTGCAGGGGCCGCCCGACGTCAGCTCGGTGGCGATGACGAAGCCGGTCCGTTGGGCGTTCCGGCCCCTGGGCGCCGGTCGCTTTCCTCGGCGCCGCCGCTCGACTCAGTTGTAGTACAGCCAGATGTCGGCATAGACGCTGGCGTTCCCGTGCGGGAGGATCCGCGCACGGAAGTTGCCGCCGAAGTACTTCCACGGGCTGCACGTCTTGTTCTTCGGCCCGTAGTAGTGAGCCGTCCACTGGGTTCCCGAGTCCGACACGAACAGCACGTAGTAGCCGTCGCTCAGGTGGTTGCCCCAGATGTTGAAGCAGATCTGCGCACTTGAACCCGCCCACGCGCTGGGTGTCGCGCCGACAGTGCCCGAGTAGGAGTGGACCCGGAACGGGCCGGACGTGTTCGCCGGCCTCGCGACGGCGGCCGACGCCGGGCCGACGGCAGCGGACAACGCGGCGGTGGACAGGACCACCGCTCCGAGGGCGACAGAGAACTTCCTGTGCATCAACTCTCCTTGTCCGGAGGCCTCAAGAGAGGCCGCATGGACCATTCGCCGAGCGATCAAGGACATCGGAGCTCACGTCGACGAGCGTCCGGCGACCTCAACTCGACTCTAGTCCAAGGGATATGGCGACAAGGCGGATTCATGACAATTGCCTCGACGCTGCTGCGTTCCTCACCGAGGCACGACTTGTCGTGCGGCTCGGACCGTGAGGGGCGACAGCTCGGTCAGCTGGTCGCGTTGCGGTACTTGCGCACCGCCAGCCAGGAGAACAGCCCCGTGATCAGCAGTGACCAGAGCGCGGACGCCACGATCGGATGCTGCATCGGCCAGACGTGCGCGCCGTCGGCCCCGGGGTTGCCGAACAGGTTCCGGCAGGCCTGGACGGTGGCGCTGAACGGGTTCCAGTAGGCGATCGGCTGCAGCCACTTGGGCATGGTGTCCACCGGCACGAAGGCGTTGGAGAGAAACGTGAGCGGGAAGAGCCAGATCAGGCCGGCCGAACTGGCGGCCTCCGGGCTGCGCACCGACAGTCCGATCAGCGCCCCGATCCAGGAGAAGGCGTAGCCCAGCGCGAGCAGCAGCAGGAAGGCACCCAGTGCCCTGAGCACCCCGCGGTGCGCCCCCCAGCCCACCGGCATCGCCACCATCGCCAGCACCAGCAGGGTGAAGGCGCTCTGCGCCAGGTCGGCCAGAGTCCGCCCGGCGAGCACCGCCGAACGTGTCATGGGCAGCGAGCGGAAGCGGTCCATCAGGCCCTTGGTCATGTCCTCCGCAATGCCGGCGGAGGCCCCCTCCACCGCGAAGGTGACCGTCTGGGCGAAGATCCCGGCCATGAGGAACTCACGGTAGCCGCCGCCCGGTACGTTGATCGCGCCGCCCAGCACGTACGAGAAGAGCAGCACGAACATCACCGGCTGCAGCAGCCCGAGGATCACGATCTCGGGGATCCGGGTCATCCGGCGCAGGTTCCGCTGGGCGACCACCCAGGAATCCCGCGCCATCTGGACGACTCCGCCGCGCGGCTGCGGGATCGCCCGCCCCCTCATCACGGTGTCGACCACGGTCAGACCTCCTTGTCAGGGTCGCTCTCCCCGGCCGTGTGGCCGGTGAGGAAGAGGAAGACGTCGTCGAGGGTGGGCCTGCGCAGGCCGATGTCGTCGATGAGGATGCCCCGCCCGTCCAGCTCGCGGATGACGTCGGCGAGTACCCGGGCGCCCCCGTCCACCGGCATGGCGATCCGCCGGGTGTGCTGCTCCACGCTGGGCCGGCCCTTGCCGTACGGGGTGAGCGCCGCGACGGCCGCACCGATCAGCTCGCGCTGGTGGACCACCACTTCCACCCGCTCACCGCCGATCCCGGCCTTGAGGTCGTCGGCGGAGCCGCGTGCGATCACCCGGCCGCGGTCGACCACGGCGATGTCGTGCGCGAGGCGGTCGGCCTCTTCCAGGTGCTGGGTGGTGAGCAGCAGGGTGGTGCCCTCCGCCACCAGCGTCTCGATGACCTCCCACAGCGCCAGCCGGTTGCGCGGGTCCAACCCGGTGGTGGGTTCGTCGAGGAACATCACCGGGGGCCGCACCACCAGCGCGGCCGCCAGGTCGAGCCGGCGGCGCATACCGCCGGAGTAGGTCCTGGCCAGCCGGTCGGCCGCCTCGGCGAGGTTGAACCACTCCAGCAGCTCCCGGGCGCGCGCCTTGGCGGCCCTGGTCCGCATCTGGTAGAGCTGGCCGACCATCTGGAGGTTCTCCCGGCCGGTGAGGTACTCGTCGACCGCCGCGTACTGGCCGCACAGACCCATCAGACTGCGGACTCGGGCGGGGTGCCTGAGCACGTCCACGCCCGCCACGTAAGCGCTGCCGACGTCGGGCCGCAGCAGCGTGGTGAGCACCCGTACCGTGGTGCTCTTGCCCGAGCCGTTGGGGCCGAGCAGGCCCAGTACCGTCCCCTCCGGCACGTCCAGGTCGACCCCGTCCAGGGCCCGTACGTCGCCGAAGGTCTTCACCAGGCCCTCGGCTCGGATGGCCGCCCTCATGCGCCTTCTCCTTCTCCCGGTGAACCACCTGACGGCCAGCGCTGACAGGACCCCTCATTCTGCTTTCCGGCCGGGGAACGGCCCGGTAGCCCACGCGCCGGCGGGTCCTGTGTTCGCAGTGGCCCGCCCGGCAGCCCGCCCGGATGCGAGCCACCCGGGTGTGGTGGAAGTCTGGGAGAGGGACCGGGGCGGCCGATCCGCCGGGTTCCCCTGCCGAATCGAGGCGGTACCAGTGGATCTCAGGATGTCGGTCGAAGACCGGGAGGAATTCCTCGCCGGAGTGCACGTGGGGATCCTGGGGGTGGACGATCCACGCGACGGCGGTGGGCCGTTACTGCTCCCGATCTGGTACTCCTACCGGCCCGGCGGGCTGGTGACGGTCCAGACCGGGCGGGAATCGCTGAAGGCCCGGCTCATCCGCGGCGCGGGCCGGTTCAGCCTGTGCACGCAGAACGAGACGGCACCGTACCGGTACGTCAGCGTGGAGGGGCCCGTGGTGGCCGTCGAGGACCCGATCCCGCCGGCCGAACACGAGGAGCTGGCCCACCGGTACCTGGACCCGGACACGGCGACGGCGTACCTGGCGGCCAACCGCCGGCAGCTGACCGACAACGTCCTCATCCGGATGAGGCCCGAGAGATGGCGGACCGCCGACTTCGCCGCCTTCGCCAAGGAGTTCGAGCACTAGCTGCCTGTGCCACCCGGACATGCGGCAGAGAGCGGGACATTCCGATGAACACCCGGGCCATGACGCACCAGGCGGCGAACGAGCACGCCGAGAAGGTGGGCTGTCCACGCGACCGCTGTCTCCACGAGCTGTTCGACGCCTGGGCGGCACGCCGCCCGCAGGCCACCGCCTGCACGCAGCACGACCGCGGCATCAGCTACGGCGAACTCAGGATCCGCTCCGACGCACTGGCCACCCGGCTGCACGACTCCGGTGTGCGGCACGGCGACATGGTCGGAGTGTGCGGGACACGGTGCCCGGAGGCGCTGGTCGCCTTCCTGGGCATCCTCAAGACCGGCGCAGCGTACGTCCCACTCGACGACACCTCGCCGCCGGCGCGACTGCAGGCCATGGCCGAGGACGCGGGGGTGCATACCGTCGTCATCCTGCCCGGCAGCGCCCGCCGCCTCCGGCGCGTGCGCACCCGTGTCAACCTGGGCGGGCCTGCACCGGCCGCACCGGCCTCGGTACCGCGGACCCGGGTACGGCCCACCGACTGCGCCTACGTGATGTTCACCTCCGGCTCGACCGGCCGCCCCAAACCGGTGGCGATCCCGCACCGCGGAGTCGTGCGGCTGGCGGTCTCCGACCTGGTCGGCCAGCGTCCTCGGCCCGGTGAGCGGGTGCTTCACGCCTACGGCCTCTCCTCGGACGCCTCCACCATCGAGATCTGGCCCGCGCTGCTCGCCGGCGCCTGCATCGTGATCGCCGACCAGGAGGAACTGCTGTCACCGGCCGCCCTGGAGTCACTGCTGCGTTCCGAACACGTCGGCATCGCCTATCTGACCACCGGGGTGTTCCACCACATCGCCCGCACCAGGCCGTCGGCACTGCGGTCCCTGCGGTTCGCCTCGGCCGGCGGTGAGGCGATGGACCCGGAGCTGGCCCGCGCGGTACTGGCGGCCTGCCCGGGCACCGCCGTGGTCAACTTCTACGGCCCGACCGAGAACAGCGTCGTCTCCACCGCACACCTGGTACACGATCTGCCGCCCGAGGTGACGGCCGTGCCGATCGGCCGCCCGCTGGAGAACTCCACCTGCCAGGTACTGCGGGCGAACGGCACCCCCGCCGGCACCGGCGAGGAGGGCGAACTGCTCGTCGGCGGAGACGGGCTCGCGCTCGGATACCTCGGCGACCCCGAGCTGACCGCGGAACGCTTCGTCGACAGCCCCGTCGAACCCGGTACGCGCCTCTACCGCACCGGTGACCGGGTGCTCCGGCGCGCGGACGGCACACTGGAGTACCGGGCCCGGGTCGACCGGCAGATCAAGCTGCGCGGGCACCGCATCGAACCGGAGGAGATCGAGACCCGGCTGCGGGCGGATGACGCGGTGGGCGAGGCCGTCGTCGAACGGGACGGCGACACGCTGATCGGGTACATGACACCAGCTCATCCCGGCCAGGCGCTGCCCCTGGACCACATCCGCAATTCCCTCGCCACCTGGCTGCCCGCCGTCGCGGTACCCGCGCGGCTGGTGGAACTCGCACGGTTCCCTGTCACCGCCGCAGGCAAGGTCGACCGCCATCGGCTGCGCAGGCTGACGGCGACCGAAACCACCGCCACCCCGGCAGCGGCGGACGGCTCCGGGCCCGGTCTGCCCGGGCCCGGTCTGCAGGACACGGTGGCGCAGGTCTGGCAGCTGGTACTGGGCGTGCACCCGGCGCCGGGCGACAGCTTCTTCGCCATCGGCGGCGACTCCCTGCTCGCGGCCGAGACCGTCACCCGTACGCTGACCGCCTTCGACCTCGACGCCCGGCACGGCCGCACCCTGGTCCACAACCTGCTGCGATCCCCCGCGCTGGAGGACTTCACCGCCGCCGTCGCCACCATCAAGGACCGGCCCGGCAAGGCGAGCGCCGACACGGGACCGGTGGACTTCCGCGCCGAAGCACAGCTGGGCTTCACCCTGCCGGCACAACGCGGACCGGACCCCGACTGGCGGCACCCCGGGGAGGTGCTGCTCACCGGCGCCTCCGGCTTCGTCGGCGCGTTCCTGCTGGCCGCGCTGCTGCGCCGCACCGACGCCCGGGTGCACTGCCCGGTACGAAGCCGGGACCGTACTCACGCCCGGCAGAAGGTGGCGCGGAGCCTGGCCCGCTTCGACCTCGCCGCCGCCGAAGCCGCCGACCGCATCCTGTGCTTCCCCGCCGACCTCGCCGAGCCCGGCCTCGGTCTGGAACCGGGCCGCGCCGACGAGCTCGCCGACACCCTCGACCTGGTGATCCACGCGGCCGCGCAGGTCAACTTCCTCTACCCGTACGAGGCGCTGCGCCGCACCAACGTGGAAGGCACCAGGGAGATCGTCCGGCTGGCGGCCGGACGCGGCGTCCCGCTGCACTTCCTCTCCACCATCGCGGTGCTGGCCGGCTTCGGAACCGCCGGCGTACGGCACGTCGACGAGGACCTGCCGCTCGACCACGCCGACCGGCTCACCATGGGCTACGCCGAGAGCAAGTGGGTCGCCGAGGAGGTGCTGCGCAACGCCGCGGACCAAGGCCTGCCGGTGGCGATCTACCGGCCGTACGAGATCACCGGCGACCGTAACACCGGCGCCTGCAACACCGACACCGCGATCTGCTCGCTGTTCAAGACGATCAGCGAGACCGGGCTGGCCCCCGACATCCCGCTGCCGCTGGACTTCGTCCCGGTGGACTACCTCGCCGACGCGGTGGTGCACATCGCCACGAGGCACCGCACCACCCGCCGGACCTACCACCTGACCAATCCCCGCGCGGCGAGCCTGCGCGACATGCTCGACCGGATGGACGCGGGCGGCCACCGGATCAGCCGGCTCCCCTACGAGGAGTGGGTGGGCGAACTCGTCCGCCATGTCGCGCAGCACCCCACGAGCCCCACGGCCCCGTTCGTCTCCCTGTGCGTGGACCGCTGCAAGCAGGCGGACATGTCCGTCAAGGAGATGTACTTCGAGGGCACCTTCCCGACCGTCGGGCGGGCCAACGTCGAACGCGACCTGGCCGCCGCGGGCCTGCACTGCCCTCCGGTCGACGCGCAGCTGCTGGACCGCTACCTGGAGTACTTCTACACCACCGGCTACATCGAGCGCCCGTGACCGCGGCACCCCCGCAAGCAGCCCCCCCTCGCAAGAGGAGCGAGCATGACCTCACAGCCAACCAGCGCGCCGGCACCCGGCCCCGAGCTGGACGTACTGGAGTTCCCGCTCCCGCGGCCGGGCACCATGGGCCCGCCCGAGGAGTGCGCACGGCTGCGCGAGAGCTGCCCCATGGCCAGGGTGAGGCTACCGATGGACGCGACCGCCTGGTACGCCACCCGGTACGGGGACGTCCGGGAGCTGCTCGCGGACCCCCGGCTGATCAGGCCGACCATCAACGACTGGCCGCCCCGCCCCGGGCAGAGCGCGGACGACGGGCCGCGCCTGGTCACCATGGCGGAACTGGACGGCCCCCGGCACGTGGCCCTGCGCAGGGCCGTAGCACCGGCGTTCAGCTCCCGAGCCGTCCGGGACCGACTGCCGCGCATCCGCGAACTCGCCGAGCACCTGCTGGAGGAGTTCGAGGAAGACGGCCGCGCCGGCGACCTGGTCGCCGGATTCACCGAACCGTTCCCGCTGCTCGTACTGTGCGACCTGGTGGGCATCCCCTTCCAGGACCAGGACTGGTTCCTTCCGGTGCTGGACGCAGCCCTCGACACCATGGTGACCTCCGAGGACGCGAACAGGGTCACCGACCTGCTGCGCGCGTACATGGCCGAGCTGATCGCACGGAAGCGGAGCCGACCCGGTGACGACATCCTGACCCGGCTGGTCGGCCAGTGCGACGGCGGAGTGCTGCTCCATGACGAGGTGATGGCCTTCGGGCTGTCCATGCTCACCGTCGGCTTCGGCATCAGCGGCTTCTTCCTGGCCGACTCGGTGCACACCCTGCTGGAGAGGCCACAGCTGTGGGCCCGCCTGCGCGACCGCCGCAACCTCATGCCCGGGGCGGTGGAGGAGATACTGCGCTACATGCCGGTGATGAACGGCACCGTGCTGCTGCTGGCCACCGAGGACATCGAGGCAGGCGGGCAGAGCATCCGCGCGGGCGAAGCCGTCATCCCCGTACTGGCCTCCGCCAACCGAGACGGGAGCGTGTTCGCCGACGCCGCCCGGCTCGACCCGTGCCGCGCGGACAACCCGCACCTCACCTTCGGCCGGGGAGCCCACAACTGCGTCGGCGCCCACCTCGCACGCGCCGAACTGACCGTCGGACTGGAGGCGTTGTTCGACCGCTTCCCCCGGCTGCGCCCGGCCGACGGGCACGAACCCCGCTGGGACGACCAGTCCGTCACCAAGTCCCCACTGACGCTCCCGGTCAGCTGGTGAACCGGCCCGCAGGCCCCTCGCACCCGGTCGAACCCAGACGACCGAACCCTCGCGCCCGGCCGCACACGAGGAAGGGGAGGTCCACCCGTGAACACCACGCCGGAACCTGTCGTCGACGCGCCCGTCATCGACCTGCCCCTCCCGCCGCCGGGCACGATGGGGCCACCCGAGGAGTACGGCCGGCTGCGCCAGGAGTGCCCGCTGGTCAAGGTCCGGCTGCCGATCGGCGCCACCGCCTGGTACGTGACCCGGTACGACGACGTCAAGGAACTGGTCGCCGACTCCCGGCTGATCCGGCCGAGCATCAACGCCTGGCCGCCCTGCCCCGGCCAGGCCCCCGGTGACGAGCCGGGCCTGATCACGATGATGGAACTGGAGGGCCCCCGGCACGCCGCCCTGCGCAGGACATTGAGCGAGCCGTTCAGTGTCCGGTCCATCCGAAGCCGGCTGCCGCGCATCCGGCAGTCGGCCGACCAACTGCTCGATGCGTTCCTCGGCGGCGACCAGCCCGGCGACCTGGTCGTCCGGTTCCTGGAGCCCTTCCCCGTCATGGTGATGTGCGACCTGGTGGGCATCCCCTACGACGACAGCCAGTACTTCCTGCCCAAGGCGGACGCCGCGCTCGGGGCCCTACTCACCCTGAAGGAGGGCCGCGAGGCCACCGCCCAACTGCGCGCTTACATCACCGCGCTGCTGGAGGGGAAGCGGCGCGAGCCCGATGACGACGTGCTCACCAAACTGGTCCGCGAGTGCGAGCACGGCACGCTGGACCATGAGAGCGCGGTGAGCTTCGGGCTCTCCATGCTGGTCGCCGGATACCGCACGAGCACCATGTTCCTGGCCGACGCCGTGCTGACCCTGCTGACCGCGCCCGGCGAGTACGCACGCCTGCGCGACAACCGCGACCTCATGCCCGGTGCGGTGGAGGAACTGCTGCGCTACGTACCGGTGATGAACGGCGTCGTCGTCCTCCAGGCCGTCGAGGACATTGATCTGCACGGCCGCACGATCCGCGTCGGCGACGCCGTGCTGCCCGTACTCGCCTCCGCCAACCGCGACGGGAGTGTGTTCACCGACGGAGACCGGCTCGACCTGTGCCGCGCGGACAACCCCCACCTCACCTTCGGCCGTGGGGCGCACAACTGTGTCGGCTCCCACCTGGCACGCGCCCAGATGACCGTATGCCTGGAGGTGCTGTTCGACCGGCTCCCCCACCTGCGCCTGGCCGAAGGCCACCAGCCCATCTGGGAGGACGAGTCACCGAGCAAGTCACCCATCACCCTCCCCGTCAGCTGGAGCGCCCCCGGGGCCGCCGCGTAGGCGGCAGCCCTGGTCCGAATCACCGGTCGGGCGCGGCGCCGTGCCAGTGCTCCTCGCCGGGTGGGCAGCTGACGGTGTCGCCGGGGTGGGCTTCGAGGATCGTGCCGTCGCGGGTGCCGATGAGCGCGGTGCCGGAGACCACGTGGAGGGTCTGGCCCACGGCGTGGGCGTGCCAGTGGGTGCGGGCGCCGGGAGCGAAGCGGACGAGGTTCGCCCGCAGGCGGGAGGGTGCCTGGCCGGCGACGATGACGTCCCACCAGACGTCGCCGGTGAACCAGTCGGCCGGGGCCTTGCTGGTGGGCTGGGGCTGGACGAATTCCATGGGGTTTCCTTTCGGTTGAAGGCAAGCGGGCAAGGGCATCGAGGCGGCCGTAGGTCAGGGCTTGAGGAGGGCCTTGATGGCGCGGCGCTCGTCCATCGCCCGGTAGCCCTCGGCGACCTGGTCCAGGGGCAGGGTGAGGTCGAAGACCGTGCCCGGGTCGATCCGGCCGGTCAGGACGTGGTCGAGCAGGTCGGGCAGGTAGCGGCGGACGGGAGCGGGGCCGCCGCGCAGGCCGACGTGGGAGAAGAACAGTTCCTGCCCGTCGACGGAGACCCCGTGCGGGACGCCGACGAAGCCGACGCTGCCGCCGGGACGGGCGGAGCGCAGGGCCTGCTGCATGGATTCGGCGGTGCCCACGCACTCCAGCACGCTGTCGGCGCCGATCCCGCCGGTCAGCTCCTTGATCCGGGCCACTCCTTCCTCACCGCGCTCGGTGACGAGGTCGGTCGCGCCGAACTCCCGGGCCAGCTTCTGCCGGGATTCGTGGCGGCTCATCGCGATGATCCGCTCCGCGCCCATCTGCTTGGCGGCGATCACCCCGCACAGGCCCACCGCACCGTCGCCGACCACCACGGCGGTCGAGCCGGGCTTCACCTCGGCGGCGTCGGCGGCCCACCAGCCGGTGCCCATCACGTCGGAGACGGCCAGCAGGCCCGGCCAGAACTCCTCGCCGGGCACCTCATCGGTGGCGACCAGGGTGCCCTGGGCGTTGGGAATGCGCACGTAGTCGGCCTGGCAGGTGCTCATGAACTCGCGGTGCACGCAGTTCGACGGGAACCCGTTCCGGCAGTTCGGGCAGGTGTTGTCCGAGGTGGCGAACGAGCCGACGACGAACTGGCCGGCCCGCAGGCCGGTGACCTCGCTGCCGACCTCCTCCACGAAGCCGACGTACTCGTGCCCCATCGGATGCGGGTCGCCGATCGGCTCCAGGCCGCGGTACGGCCACAGGTCCGATCCGCACACGCAGGTGGCGGCGGTGCGGATGATCGCGTCGGTCGGATGGAGGATCGTCGGGTCGTCCAGGGTCTCGATGCGGACGTCGCCGGGGGCGTGGATCACAGTTCCGCGCATGAGGGGATTCCTTTGCATACCGGGGCGCGCGGTCGTACGGGGCGAACCGGCCGCCGCCGAGTGCGGGTCGGGTGCGCGCTGCGCGCCCCGCCGTCTTCACGGCCGGACGAGGAGCGCCACGCCATCCAGAGAACCCGTTTCCGGGTCGCGCAGCGAGTCACCAGCGAGGGGTGTACCGGCAGTACATCCCTCCCGGGCCCGGGACGCCGTACGGTCGAGGGGTGGACAACAGCCAGGAGGTCCGCAAGTTCCTCAGCTCGCGGCGAGCGAAGATCACTCCCGAGCGGGTGGGCCTGCCCGCCGGCAGCCGCAGGCGGGTCCCGGGCCTGCGCAGGAGCGAGGTCGCGGCGCTCGCGGACGTGAGCGTGGAGTACTACGCCAAGCTGGAGCGCGGCAACCTGGCGGGCGCCTCCCCCGCCGTCCTGGAATCCGTCGCCCGGGCACTGTGTCTCGACGACCCCGAACGCGCCCATCTGCTGCATCTGGCGCAGGCCGCCGACAGCTCCGACGCCCTCGTCCGACCCCGGCGCCGTGCCCGGGCCTGGACGCCGCACCGCAGCCTGCAGTGGACCCTGGACGCGATCACGGCCGGCCCCGCCTTCGTCCGCAACGGCCGGCTGGACCTGCTCGCTGCCAACGGCTGGCAGGTCGGCCCGCTCCGCGACCACGGCATCGGGGAAGGGCGCCCGAGAGGTTGGGAAAGCACGCCCTGAGGCGTTACGGCAGCCCGGCGAGGGCGGTCGCGTCCTGGAGGAACCGGCGGGTGGGCTCGTGCCGTACCATGCCCCGGTCGGTCACCAGCATCGGCCCGAGCACCGGGTCGGCCGCAGGCTCCCTGCCCCGCAGCAGGCGGTCGAGCAGTGCGAGCGCGTTGTGGGCGTACGCGAGCGAGGCGGTCACGGGCACCTGGGCGGCGAGCTCCCCGGCGCCGATGACCGTCACCCCGTCGCCGACCAGCGTGGCGGTGTCCGGCCGGACGCCCTCGATGGTGCCGCCCTCCGGGCCGGCCGACAGGTCCACGAGGACCGAGCCCGGCCGCATCCGTGCCACCGCCGCCGTACGGAGCAGCACCGGGGGCGTCCGGCCGGGCAGGTCGAGGGCCGTGACGACCACGTCGTGGTGGGCGACGGCCTCGGCGAGGCCGGCCACCCAGGCCGGTCGGCGTTCACGGTCGGGGGTATCCCACGGGTCCCGGTCGTCCGCCACCGGGGGGAGTCCGGGCAGGTCCAGCAGTTCGGCACCCAAGGCGGCGACTGCGGCGCGCTCGCGGTGGCGCGGTTCGACCGTTCGGACCAGCGCGCCCAGGCGGTGGGCCGTGTCGATCGCCTGCAGCCCCGCGTGGCCGGCGCCGACCACCAGCACCCGGACCGGCTCGAACAGCCCGTCCGTAGTGCCCCAGGGCGGCAGGCAGAGGTCCAGCCGGGTGGCGGCCAGCAGGACCGCCCGGTAGCCGGCCGCCCGGCCCTGGGAGGCCTCGGCGTCGAGCGGGTAGGCGGCGGGCAGGTCCGGTGCCAGGTCGAGGCCGATCGCCGTCACCCCGCGGTCGGCCCACTGCCGGACCAGGTACGGGATCCGGTGCGGGCGTACCAGTGCGGCCAGTACCTGGCCGGGCCGCAGGTCGCGCGCCGGGTCGACGTTCGGCGGGTGGATGCCGAGCAGGACGTCCGCCCGGCGGAGCAGTTCGGCCCGTCCGACCACGGCGGCCCCCGCCGCCAGGTAGTCGGCGTCGTGGTGCCCGGCCAGGGCGCCGGCGTCGGGCTCGACCAGGACGGTCGCGCCGAGGCGGACGGCGGCCGGTGCCAGCTCGGGCACCAGGGCCACCCGGCGCTCGCCGGGTGCGGTCTCGCGGAGCACGCCTACCGTCGTGGTCGTCATCGCTGCCTCCGTCGCCCCCGGTCGGCCCGCACGCCCAGTATGTCCCGTTTGGCCGTCGTCTTCGCTTGGCCGGATACTCGTGCGCGGGGCTACTCGCGCACGGGGCGACGACACGCGGCACGGCGGAGGGAGCCGGTCATGGCCTCCAGGGGCTGGCAGTTCTGGGTGGACCGGGGCGGCACCTTCACCGATGTGGTCGCGCTCACCCCGGACGGCCGCCTGCTGACCCACAAGCTGCTCTCGCACGACCCGGCCCGCTACCGGGACCCCGCCGTCGCCGGGATCCGGGCCCTGCTCCCCCCGGGAGCGGACATCGAGTCCGTCCGGATGGGCACCACCGTGGCCACCAACGCCCTGCTGGAGCGCACCGGCGAGCCGACCGCGCTGTGCATCACCCGTGGCTTCGCGGACGCGCTGCGGATCGGCTACCAGAACCGGCCGCAGATCTTCGCCCGCGGGATCACCCTGCCCGAGCCGCTGTACGCCCGGGTGGTCGAGGTGGACGAGCGGATCGCCGCCGACGGCGAGGTGCTGCGCCCGCCCGACCTCGACCGGCTCGCGGAGGACCTGCGCGACTGTCTGGACGCCGGAATCCGCTCCGTCGCCGTGGTCTGCCTGCACAGCTACCTGCACCCCGCCCACGAGCGCGCGATCGGGCGCCTCGCCGAGCGACTCGGCTTCGACCAGGTGTCGCTGTCCAGCGAGGCGAGCCCGCTGATGAAGCTGGTGCCGCGCGGGGACACCGCCGTCGTCGACGCCTACCTCAATCCCGGCCTGCAACGCTACGTTCGGCAGGTGGCGGACGAACTGGCCGGTGTCCGGCTGATGTTCATGCAGTCCAACGGCGGGCTGGCGGAGGCCGGGCACTTCCGGGGCAAGGACGCGATCCTCTCCGGCCCGGCCGGCGGCATCGTCGGCATGGTGCGGATGTCCGAACTGGCCGGCCACCAGCGGGTGATCGGCTTCGACATGGGCGGCACGTCCACGGACGTGTCGCACTTCGCGGGCGAGTACGAACGGGTGGTGACCACCCGGGTCGCCGGGGTGCGGCTGCGGGCGCCGATGCTCGCCATCCACACCGTCGCCGCGGGCGGCGGCTCGGTGCTGCGCTTCGACGGCGAGCGGCTGCGGGTCGGGCCGGACTCGGCCGGCGCGGACCCCGGGCCGGCCTGCTACCGGGGCGGCGGCCCGCTGACCGTGACCGATGCCAACCTGCTGCTCGGCCGGATCCAGGCCGGGCACTTCCCACACGTCTTCGGCCCGGACGGCGACCAGCCGCTCGACCGGGAGCTGACCGAACGCCGGTTCGCCGAGCTGGCCGAGGAGATCGGCGACCGTACGGCCGAGGAGACGGCCGAGGGCTTCCTGCGGATCGCCGTGGGCAACATCGCCAACGCGATCAAGCGCATCTCCGTCCAGCAGGGCCACGACGTCACCCGCTACGCCCTGACCACCTTCGGCGGCGCGGGCGGCCAGGTCGCCTGCCCGGTGGCCGAGGCGCTGGGCATCCGCACCGTGCTCGTCCCGCCGATGGCCGGCGTGCTGTCCGCCCTCGGCATCGGCCTGGCCGACACCACCGTGCTGCGCGAGCACGCCGTCGAACGGCCGCTGGCAGAGGAGGAGATGGCCGCCGTCCGCACCCTCGCCGAGGAGCTGGCGGCGGCGACCACCGAGCAACTGCTCGACCAGGGCGTACCGGAGGACCGGATCCGGCTGGCCCACCGGGCCCGGCTGCGCTACCAGGGCACCGACACCACGATCGGCGTCCCCCTCGGCGAACCGGCCGGCATGAAGGCCGAGTTCGAGGAGCGCCACCGGGCCACCTACTCCTTCCTGATGGACCGCCCGCTGGTGATCGAGGCCCTGGCCGTCGAGGGCACCGGCGTCACCGAGCAGCCGGAACTGGACGCTCTCTCCCCCACCTCCGAGGCCAAGGCGGAGCCCACCACCGTCTCGCTGTACACCCACGGCGAACGGCGCCACGTCCCCCTGCTGGAGCGGGAGTCCATGCGCCCCACGGACACCGTGACCGGCCCGGCCGTGATCGCCGAAGCCAACGCCACCACCGTGGTGGACGACGGCTGGCAGGCCACCGTGACGGAGGCCGGGCACCTGCGGGTGGAACACGTCGAGGCCCGCACGGACGAGGCCGTCACCGCCGCCGCCGACCCCGTCCTGCTGGAGGTCTTCAACAACCTCTTCATGGCGATCGCCCAACAGATGGGGGCCCGGCTGGAGTCCACCGCCCAGTCGGTCAACATCAAGGAGCGGCTGGACTTCTCCTGCGCCCTCTTCGACCCGGACGGCAACCTCGTCGCCAACGCCCCGCACATCCCGGTCCACCTCGGCTCGATGGGCACCACCGTCAAGGAGGTGATCCGCCGCCGCGGCCCGGACCTGCGCCCCGGCGACACCTACGCGGTCAACGACCCGTACCACGGCGGCACCCACCTTCCCGACATCACCGTGGTGACCCCGGTCTTCGACCCGGACGGGCAGGAGGTGCTGTTCTTCGTCGCCTCCCGCGGCCACCACGCCGAGATCGGCGGCATCACCCCCGGCTCGATGCCGGCCACCAGCCGGGAGATCGAGGAGGAGGGCGTGCTCTTCGACAACTGGCCGCTGGTGGTGGACGGGCGGCTGCGCGAGGCCGAGACCGTACGGCTGCTCACCGAGGCCCGGTACCCGTCCCGGGACCCGGACACCAACCTCGCCGACCTGCGCGCCCAGATCGCCGCCAACCGCAAGGGCGTCGACGAGGTCAACACGATGATCGACCATTTCGGCCTCGACGTCGTCCAGGCCTACATGCGGCACGTCCAGGACAACGCCGAGCAGGCGGTGCGCCGGGCCATCGACGGCCTGACCGACGGCAGCTACCGCTACGAGACCGACTCCGGCGCGGTGATCGCCGTCGAGGTCCGGGTGGACCGCGACGACCGCAGCGCCACCATCGACTTCACCGGCACCTCGCCCCAGCTCGGGAGCAACCTCAACGCCCCCTCCGCCGTGGTCACCGCCGCCGTCCTCTACGTCTTCCGCACCCTCGTCGCCGACGACATCCCGCTCAACGACGGCTGCCTGCGCCCGCTGCGGATCGTCGTCCCGCCCGGCTCGATGCTCGCCCCGGTCCACCCCGCCGCCGTCGCCGCCGGCAACGTCGAGACCTCGCAGGCCATCACCGGCGCGCTCTACGCCGCGCTCGGCCTGCAGGCCGAGGGCTCCGGCACGATGAACAACCTCAGCTTCGGCAACGAGAACCACCAGTACTACGAGACCATCGCCTCCGGCTCCGGCGCCGGCCCCGGCTTCCACGGCGCCGACGTCGTCCAGACCCACATGACCAACTCCCGCCTCACCGACCCCGAGGTCCTGGAGTGGCGCCTGCCCGTCCTGGTCGAGGAGTTCGCCGTCCGCCCCGACAGTGGCGGCACCGGCCGCTGGCACGGTGGCAACGGCGCGCTGCGCCGACTGCGCTTCCGCGAACCGATGACCGTCAGCCTGCTCTCCGGCCACCGGCACGTCGCACCGTACGGCATGGCCGGCGGCTCCCCCGGCGGCCTCGGCGCCAACCGGATCCTGCGCGCCGACGGCACCGTCGAGGACCTGCCCGGCTGCGGCAGCGCCGACGTCGACGCCGGGGACGCCCTGGAGGTCCGCACCCCGGGTGGGGGCGGCTACGGAAAGCCCTAGACGTGTCGTCAGGGGGCGGCCGCGGCCTTGGGAGAGCCCATGGTGATAGGAGACCACCAGGACCTTCGGTGGGAACTTCGCCGACCTCGGGAGCGGCCATACCGACGAGGACCCGAACGGTGCCGCATCCTGTCCACACACCGCCGAGCCGAGAGGCAGACGCCCTTGCGTATCACCGACGCCCGCACCGGGCAGCGCACCGAGGTCCGCCCGCACCGGGTCGGGCTCCTGCACGCGATCGTCGACGTCGGCGAGCAGGGCCGCCCGTTCGGCCTCGGGGACCTGCGCGCCCTGGTGGCCGGTGACGTACTGGCCCGCACCTGCGAGGCCCAGGGAATGCAGGTGACCATCGAACTCGTCGTCCCGGACGCCCCCGGGGAGGGGACCCGGGCCCTGCTGGCGGCCGCCGACCGGCTCGGCGTCCACCCACCCGCCGGGCTGAGCGCACGTCACGAAGTGGCCGGCTCGGACCGGGCCGCGGCCGACCTCGCCATCACCAGTCGCTCGGCCGAGCGTTGCGACCCGTCGTCCGCGCCGCTCCTGGTCACCGGTCCGGTGAGGGGGCCCCACCACGCCCGTCCGGACTCCGGAGCCGAATCCCCGGGCTCGATGACCGTGGACCGGCACGACCCCCTCGCGCTGCGCCTCATCTTCCTCGAACACGCCGTCACCGCCCCGATCCGGCTCACCGACGAGGACTTGGCGAACGCCACGGCGCGGCTGGCCCACTGGCGCGCCCTGGTGGCCGACAGCGCCCGCGAGCCGTCCCGCCCGCCGGAGGCCGACATGGTCCAGGCGGGCTTCGACGGCCTCGACGAGGATCTGGACGCCCGGGTCGCGGTACGCGCCCTGCACGCACTGGAGGCCCGGGCCGCCCTGCCGGACGGCGCCCGTTTCGAGACCTTCGTGCGCCTGGACCAGATCCTCGCCCTCGAACTCGGCCGCGACATCGGCCGGACGCCCGGCTGACCCGGCCGGTGTCGTGGCCGTACGTACTGTCTCCGCTGGGGAGCATCGCGATGTCAACGACCCAGGGCTTAAGGACTCCGTTGGGAAATTCGCAAACCGGGCTGGGTGATCAGGCTGCCAGGTCGAGTGCGGCGAGGTGCGAGATTCGTGTCTTGCCGAGTGGTG
>NZ_JBIWPN010000068.1:0-29206 GCF_044768305.1 Kitasatospora sp. NPDC101155
GGCCCACGTCAAACGCAGTCTGGCGAACCTCGCCAATGTCGCCCTTGACCAGCTGGAGGCTGTTGTCCGCAACCGCCTCAAGCGATTGCAATACCACTCCGACGTCCTCGACGGCTTCCTCACCGGGGCCGGACTCTCCCTCGACCTCCCACCGCCATCACCTTGAAGCGCCGAGGTCAGTAAAGAACGACGACACCGTCGAGGGCCCTGACGGCCTTGTCTGCACCGCCCGGGCGCGAGCGGTTGCGGGGCCGTCCCCAAGGGGACGGGGCGGCCCCGCGCGGCCGATACGATGCCTCACCCAGCCGGCACCGCATCGCCGTCGGAATTCGCGGCGGCCTTCGCGCGCAGCGGTTCGAGCGCCACCGACCAGGCGACGACCTCGTCCAGCATCGTGTTCATCGCCGCTTCCTGCCGCTCCCCGGGCCGGAACACGCCCGCCGAGGTCGGGTCCGTCATGTCGCAGCCGGTGTAGTCGAAGTCGTCGAACACCGAAAGGACGACCTGGCTGCGCACGCCGGCGACCTTCACCTCGGCCAGCGTCAGCCGCAGATGCTCGACGGCACGAGTACCGCCGTGCACGCCATAGCTGACGAACCCGGCCGCCTTGTCGTTCCACTCGACGAACAGGTGGTCGATCGCGTTCTTCAGGGCCGCGGTCATGGAGTGGTTGTACTCGGGCGTCACGAAGACGAATCCGTCGAACGAACCGATGGCGGCGGCCCACCGCCGCGTGGCCTCATTGCGGTACTGGCCGAACATCGCGGGCACGGGCTCGTCCAGCATCGGCAGCGCGTAGTCCGCCAGGTCGACCAGTTCGAAGGTCACCTCGCCCACCACCGCCGCGGGATGCCGCGCGGCGACCTTGGTGGCCCACCGAGCCACGGTCTCCCCGCGCCGGCCGGGGCGAGTGCTCCCGAGTATGACGGCAATCCTGGTCATCTGTTCCGCTCCTTGTGTGTCATGTGCGTGCGGGCCCGGCGGCGGGCACGTCGTTCAGCCGGTCCGCGAGATGGCGCCCGGTCACCGAGGTCCGGTGCTCCACGAGGTCCCTGGGCAGCCCGGAGAACACGACGTCACCGCCGGCCGCTCCGGCACCCGGCCCCATGTCGATCACCCAGTCGGCCTGGGCGATGACGTCCAGGTCGTGCTCCACCACGACCACGGTGCTGCCCTTCGCCACGAGCTGGTCCAGCAGGCCGAGCAGGCGCCCCACGTCCTGGCGGTGCAGCCCCGCCGTCGGCTCGTCGACCACATAGAAGTCGGAGGGCGAGGCCAACTCGACGGCCAGCTTGAGCCGTTGCCGTTCTCCTCCGGACAGCGTGGACAGCGGCTGCCCGAGTGCGAGATAGCCGAGCCCGGCCCCCTCAAGGCTCTCCAGCACCGCCCTGATCGGCCGTTCCGTGAAGAACTGGCACGCCTCGGCCACCGACAGGGCGAGGACATCGGCGATGCTGCGACCGCGGAGCCGGTGGGCGAGCACCTCGCCGCGGAACCGGGAGCCGTCGCACTCCTCGCAGGTGGACTCCATGGTGTCGCCCCGGCCCAGCTCCGTCACGGTGACCCCGAGACCGTTGCAGGCCGGGCAGGCACCCTCCGAGTTCGACGAGAACAGCGCGGCACTCACCCCGGTGGCACGGGCGAACGCCTTGCGGACGGGATCCAGGATGCCGGTCCAGCTCGCGGGCGTGCTGCGGCGGCTTCCCCGGGGCAGGCTCTGGTCGATGATCACGCAGGAGTCCAGGTGGGACGGGAGCACGCCCCGGCTCAGCGAACTCTTGCCCGCCCCCGCGACCCCGCTGACGACGACGAGGACCCCGAGCGGGAACTCCACGGTCACATCGCGCAGGTTGTGCAGATCGGCGCCCTCCACCCGCAGCCACCCCTTCGGCTCGCGGGCGGCCCGCAGCCGGGGCACGGTGCGCAGGGCGGCGGCGGTGGCCCCGTCGGACGCGGGAAGGCCGCCGGGCTCTCCCGCGTAGACGATCGTTCCGCCGTGGGTTCCGGCGCCCGGCCCCAGGTCGACGACCGCGTCGGCGACATCGAGGACCTGGGGGTCGTGCTCCACGACGAGGACGGTGTTGCCCTTGTCTCGCAGGTTCGCCATCACCTTCAGCACCCGGTCGACGTCGTCGGCGTGCAGCCCGGTCGTCGGCTCGTCGAAGACGTACGTCAGGTCGGTCAGCGCCGAGCCCAGGTGGCGCACCATCTTCACCCGCTGCGATTCACCGCCCGACAGCGTGCCCGCACGGCGCTGGAGGTTGAGATAGCCCAGACCGAGCTCGACCATCGCGGCCAGCGCGGTGCGGATGCCGTCGACGAGACCGGCCATCGCCGGGTCGGTCCACTTCTCCATGAGCGCGAGCAGCTCGGCGATCTCCATGCTCGTGCACTCGGCGATGCCCACCCCGTTGACCCGGACCGAGCGGGCCTCGGCCGACAGACGGCTGCCCTCGCACGCGGCGCACGTCGAAGTGGTGGAGATGAACTCGACCGCGGCACGCACGTGCGGCTGGAGCGATTCGAGTTCCTTGTTCAGGTACAGACGCCGCAACTTGGGCACGAGACCCTCGTACGTCACCTTCAGCGAGCGGCTGTCGACCTTGGCGTGGTCCAGGTACAGCAGCGTCCTCCACGCCTCGTCGTCGTACTCGCGGAGCGCGAGGTCGGGGTCGAAGAAGCCGGAGTTGACGAAGATCGACCAGAACGCGGAGCCGACCGCGAAGGTGGGGAAGAGCAGCGCGCCCTCGTTGAGGGAGCGGTCGCGGTCCACCAGCCGGTCGATGTCGACATCGGTGACCACCCCGGTGCCCGAACAGGACGGGCACATGCCGGCCGGATCGTTGAACGAGAACCGGCTGGGCGAGCCGATGTGCGGGGTGCCGTGGCGGGAGAAGAGCTGGCGCAGCAGACCGTAGGTGTCGGTGGCGGTCCCGATGGTGGACCGGGGGTCCGCGCCCAGCCGCTTCTGGTCCACGGTCACGACGGCCGAGAGGTTGCGCAGACTGTCGACGTCCGGGCGCACCGTCTGCGGCAGCAGCCCCTGGACGAAGGTCGGCTGGGTCTCGTTGAGCAGGCGCTGGGACTCGGCCGCGATGGTGCCGAGCACCAGCGAGCTCTTGCCCGAACCCGAAACCCCGGTGAAGACGGTGAGCGCGCCCTTGCGCACGTCGATCGAGACGTCGCGCAGGTTGTTGGTCCGCGCCCCGCGCACCTCGATGTGGCCGCTGTCGTGGGACAGCCGACCCGCTCGCGGCTGGTCGGCGGCTCGCTCCGTGCTGCCCACTGTCGATGCCTCGGTCAATGATCGGGCGGGGTTCAAAGATCCTCCTGTGGTTCCTGGGGTGTCAGGCTATGAGGAGTAGAGGTCAATTCCTGACCTCTACTCCTCATGGCTCCGCGCGTCCTACTCGGGCCCCGGTACGTCCAGTTCGAGCGCGCCCATGGGGCAGGACCTGATCAGCCGCTCCATCCGGCGGACACCACCGGGCGGGTCGTCCCCCGCCCGCAGGACGACCCGTTGCTCGGGGGACCGGAAGATCGCGTCCGACAGTCCCTCGCACTGCCGGTGCATCTCGCACCTTCGGGCGTCGATCCCGACCACGGCCAGTACGGCACCGGCGTCAGGACGCTTGTCCATGGAACGTCACATCCATCCTCTCGATCCCGCGGATGGTGTTGTGCAGCCGCCACGTGGGCTTCGAGACCTCGATCCGGCCGACGTGGCGGACGAGCGCCGCCAGCAGGCTCTGCCCCTCGAGGCGCGACAGCGCCTGACCGACGCACGCGTGGATGCCGTGCCCGAAGCCGACGTGCTGGGCCACGCCCGGCCGTCCGACGTCGAAGGACTCCGGGTCCTTCCAGAACCTCTCGTCGCGGTTGGCCGAGCCGAAGAGCAGGAGCACCCGCGACCCGCGGGGGAGCTGCGCCCCGCCCAGCTCGGTGTCCTCCGCCACGTGGCGGGTGAATCCGCGAAGCGGTGACTCGAGCCGGATGATCTCGTTGAACGCCGACGGGATGAGTGAGGGGTCCTCCTTGAGGCGCAGCCACTGGTCCTCGTGCTCGCCCAGCAGCCACAGCATGCTGGACAGGGCGCTGACCGAGGTGTCCATGGACGGGGCCAGGAAGTCACCGAGCAGCCCCGGCAGCAGCTTGTCCTCGATCTTGCCCTCGCGGGCCTCCGAGACCAGCTCGGCCCCCCAGCTTCCGGGACGCAGATTGCCCGGCTGCGACATCCGGTGGAGGAACTCGCTCATCTCGCCCAGGAGGGGAAGCCCGGCCCGGGTCCGGTCGTTCATGGGTCCGAAGGCGTTGAATCCGGCACTGGCCCACTCCAGGAGCCGTTCCTTCCCCTCGTCCTCGGGCCACCCCAGCAGATCGGGCACGACGGCCAGCGGGAACGCGACCGCGAAGTCCTGGACGGCGTCGAACGATCCCCGCTCGACGAGGTCCTTCACCAGCCGGTCCGCCCAGGAGGTGACGTACCCCGTGATGTCGGCCATCGCGCGGGGCTTGAGATGCCGGGCCACCAGTCCGCGCACATTGGCGTGGTACGGCGGGTCACTGGTGAAGCTGCTGCCCTTCTGCGCCTTGTTCAGGGCGTCCGTCAGGCCCACCCCCTCGCCGGACACGAACGTGCCGTGGCGGTGCAGGGCCGCGTAGACCTCGTCGTAGCGGGCGGCGCAGTGCACCTGGTGGGAGGTCAGGTACGTCACCGGCGCGATGTCGCGGAGCGCGCCGTACACCGGGTACGGGTCGGTGATCGACGCGTCGGTGTACGGATCGAGATCGGTCCGCGGGATCGTCGTTGTCGAAGTCACGGCTTCACCTTCCCTGCGCGACGAGGTCTTCGATCAGCGGAACGATGCCCACCGCTGTCGGCGCCGTCGCGGCCTGTCGTGCGAGGTCCCGGGCCCTGGAGCAGTACGAGGAGTCGCCCAGCATCTCCTTGACGGACTGCGCGATCGCCTCGGCGGTGCCTTCCTCGCGGTAGAGCGTTCGCGCGCATCCGTAGTCCGTGAGGCGCTTGAGAGCCGGTACGAACGCCTCGAACGGGTTGAGGATCAGCTGCGGCGTGGCGGTGTTGATGGCGTTGATGGCTGTCAGGCCGCCCGCCGGATGGATGATCACCTCGCAGGTCGGCAGGATGGCCTCCAGCGGGATCCAGCCGGCCCGGACGCCCGGGTACTTCTCCTCCAACTGCTTGCCCTCGGCCTCGCCGATGGCGACGACGACCTCGACCTCAAGGGCCCGCAACCCCTCCACGATGGCCGAGATCCGGTCCATCGCCCCCGGGAAGGCGTACCGGAAACTGCCCATCGTCAGGCACACCCGGCCCTGGTCCGGAGTCCTCAGCATCCAGGGCTCGATCTCCCGCTGCTTGTTGTGCGGGGTCCAGCGCATGAAGGTGTTGGCCGTGTCGGTCAGCCCGGGAGGGCAGATGTCGATGCGCAACGACGGGTCGGGCAGCGTGTCCGCGCCGATCGTGGCGAGCTGGTCCGCCAGCTCCTCGTGGAGATGCTCCTCGTAGCCGTGGATGTCGAACAGGTCCCAGGACTGCCGTACGAAGGGGATGCCGACGAGCCGGGCGGCGATCTCCGCGCCGTGCCCCTGGCTGCCCGCGATCAGGACGTCGGCGCCCCAGGTCCGGCAGATCTCCACCAGATCGTCGAAGACGTGGCTTCCCTGGCGGCCGAACCAGTGACCCAGGTAGGGCATCTCCAGCTCGGGCCGGTGGGGGTACTCGATCGCCGGCCTGCCCCCGGAGGCGGCCTTGATGCTCTCGGTCGAATGGCCGCGGGCCACCGGGATCGACGGCAGACCGACGCCGGTGACCGCACCGGACAGCTCCTCGAAGGAAGCCACCAGGATGTCGTGCCCGGACGCCCGCAACGCCGAGGCGAGGGGGCCGATCGCGAAGGCACTGGCCGGGCTCGTGCCCGCGGCGTAGAACAGGGCCTTCACGAGGCGGCCTCCTCGGACCGGTCCTTGTCGCGCTCCGCGAAGTAGGCTTCCTTCAGCCCGACCGTCTCGAATTCGATGGCGGCCAGACCCGAGGTCAGCAGATGGCTGGAGCGGAGCTCCCGGACGAGGTCCAGGTAGTTCTCCATGTCGTCGAAGCCCAGGACGAAGAAGCTCTCCGCCTCACGCCCGTACTTGATGGCGCGCACCGGGGTGATCTCCCCGCCCCGCTTCACGAAGGCGCCGATGCCGGGGAAGACGTGCTCGTGCTCGATCGATATGCGCTCGTCGAGCGACAGCTCGTACCAGGGGTTCTGGTAGTTGACGACGAGGACGGCGGTGAACTTCATGCCCGGGGCTCCGATCGGTTCTCCTGCGGACGCAGTACGGCGTGCATGTGCCAGATCAGGGAAACGACGTTCCCGGCTTCGTCGACCATCTGGTCGGAGAGGTTGTCGGTGGGGGCGTCGACCTCGAACGTCCGCGGGTCGACCATCTTGGCGACGGCCTCGGCGGGCAGCGAACTGTGGTAGCGGGTCGCCTCGATCGTCCTGATGTCCCAGTCCGCGGAGAACGCCGCCCGCAGCTCCGGCTCGGAGATCCGGCGCGGCCCGGGGAAGTCGGGGGTGAGTTCCTTCGAGAACGTGAACAGGTGGAGTTCGGCGCCGTCGGCGCAGAGTGCGCGCAGGAGCTCTGCGTAGCGGGGCACTTCCTCTGCCGGAAGCGTGTGGAAGAAGGCGCTGTCCAGGACGGAGTCGTAGCGGGATCCGGACGTCGCCAGGGAGAACGCGTCGGCGGCCCGGAAGTCCACCGCCACGCCGCTACGACGGGCCTTCTCGCGGCCGCATTCGACGGCGACCTCCGAGATGTCGACCGCGCTGACGCGGAGTCCCTGGGCGGCCAGGTACAACGCGTTGTCCCCGAGTCCGCAGCCGAGATCGAGCACGTTTCCACGGAATCCGCCGGCGTCACAGATCGCGCGCACCGCGGGCTGCGGTCCGCCGATGTTCCACGGCATGAGGGGGCCCAGCTTCTCCCCGTCCTGATAGAGCTTCTCGAAGGGGATCTTCTCCGTGCTGCCGGTTGGCATCGTTCGCGATTCCTCTCAAGGTTGTATGGACATGCGGTGATGGAAGATGTTCAAGGGGTCCCATGTCCGCTTCGCCGACCGCAGGCGTGCGTAGTTGTCCTTGTAGTACAGGTGATGCCAGGGCTGCCCGGAGCGATTGTGGGCAGGGTCCATGAGGTCGGCGTCGGGGTAGTTGATGTAGCAGCCGTCGGTACGGTCGCCGACGACCGGAACGCCCCCCGTACCGGCGAAGAACTCCTCGTAGAGGCCGCGCAGCCAGCCGAGATGGAGCCCGTCCTGCTCAGCGTCCTGCCAGGCGGAGAACCACGACGACTTCACGATGGAGTCCCGCTGGGCGGTGACCGTGTCGGACGGGTCCCGCCGGTTGATCTCTCCCCCGTAGCTGTTGAGCATGGCGTACGAGGCCTGGCCGGGGTGGTCGGAGTTCAGGTGCCGGTGGAGCACGGCGAACTGGTCGTCGGTGGGCGTCGTGCGGTGGTATGCGGACTTGGAGGCCGAGCGGGCCCCCATGACATCGCCGCAGTCGGCCTGGCTCATGTAACGGGTGCCGGTCAGCCAGCTCATGACGCCCCCTCGGGGGATGCCCACCGCGCCCGTCCCCTCCGTCAGGGACGCGACGAACTCCCGCAGAATCCTGCCCTCGGGGTCCACGTCGGCGTCCTGCTGGACCATCAGCTGCAGGAATCCCGAGCTGCGATGCTGGACGAAGAGGGTGGCGAACAGCGACGACTCGGGCGTTCCCGGCGCGCTGTGGCGCTCGTGCCACTCGAAGAAGCGCCGCAGCAGGGTGATGAACGCCTGCTCGTCCAAGGCCGCCCAGGGGTACATGATCTTCTGGACGTGCAGCCGGCCGGAGGCGCGGGGCAGTCCGACCGGCCCGTCGGCCAGGTGCTCCGGGCTGCGGAACTCGTAGGCGGTGACGATGCCGAAGTTGCCGCCGCCACCGCCGGTGTGCGCCCAGAAGAGCTCGCCGAGGTCGCCGGTGTCGTCGGCGCGCGCGGTCACCAGACGCACTTGCCGGGACTCGTCCACGACGGCGACCTCCACGGCACGCAGATGGTCCACCACCAGCCCCAGTTGCCGCGACAGCGGACCGTAGCCGCCGCCCGCAACCAGCCCTCCCATGCCCACCGCGGAGCAGGCCCCCAGGGGCAGGGCCGTGTTCCACCGGCGGTACAGGGCCTTCTGGGCCTGGTCGACCGTCGCACCCGCACCGATCCGCACCCCGAGTCCGTCCTCGGACAGGCCGACCCCGTTGAGGTTGTGGAGGTCCAGGACGAGGTCACGGCGCGGCGTACCCACGAAGTCCTGGCCGCAGTGGCCACCGGACCGGCAGGCGACGCCACGCCCGTCCGAGACGGCCCCGCGCAGAGCGGCGACGGTCTCGTCCGGCGTGACGGGCAGCACGAACTGCGCGGGTTCGACGGCGAACCGGTGGTTGTCCGAGTGCGAGAGCTCGATGTACCGGGGGTCCCCGGGGCTCACCGTGAGCGGTGTCATCGGCGCCGTCACGACGCGTCGCCCTGGCGGGACCGGGAGAAGACGACCCCGTACGTATTGGACTCCCGCGAGGTCAGCAGGGACTTGCCGCGTGCGCGCATCTGCCGGTCGTGCGCGGGGCGTTGCTCCTCCGGCATGGTGTGGAACGCCTCATAGGAGGCGGCGTCGTCCCATTGCGCGTAGTTGACGACCATGTCGCCGTCGAGCGCGCGGAGAATGCTGTGCGAGCGGTATCCCGGCACCTGCCGCATCCAGGAGTCCGGCTTCTCGAACATGGACACGAGCTCACTCTGGTGCTTGGGATCGCATCCCATCAGGACGATGACGGTGAAGTCGTCGCGGTCCGGGCCGATCTCCGTCAGGGAGCCGCCGTCCTTCGTCTGGACGGACACCACTTCGGTCTTCAGCAGATGCACCGACGTGGTGAGATCAGTGAAGTAGGGAACCGTGTTGTGCTTGAAGTTCTCGCCGTCGTACCGCTCCTTCAGATCGTCGATCGACCGCCACTGGATGTAGTTGGCCGCGCAGGGCCGCGCCACTCCGGCGTGCAGGGTGGACGACCGCCAGCCCGGGTAGTTCGCGTTGGCGATGATGCCCCGCATGGCGTCCAGGAGAGTCTTCTGCTTCTCCGAGTCCGTGGTGTTGAACAGGTTGAACACGGTCAGGGAACCGTTCTCCGGCTCAATGATCGGCATGCGTCCTCCTATGAGACTTTCTTTCCTTCGATGACGGACTGCAGGCCGGCCCGGGCGACTCCGACCAGCTCGATACCGACCTCGGACATCAGGGACCGGAACTCCTGCACGGTGCGCTGCTTGCCCTCACAGAGGACGAGCATGTCCATGTCCATGAGTGAGATAGCCCGGTCCACCGTGTCG
The DNA here is from genome assembly GCF_044768305.1 of Kitasatospora sp. NPDC101155. NCBI lineage: Bacteria > Bacillati > Actinomycetota > Actinomycetes > Kitasatosporales > Streptomycetaceae > Kitasatospora > Kitasatospora sp. NPDC101155. The sequence goes on from NZ_JBIWPN010000068.1 coordinate 9,430, forward strand.
TCCAGACCGGCCACGGCCTCGACGACGGCGAGATGCGCCCCTTCGCCCATGGCCGACGCGATGTTCTTGAGAATGCGGCGGGACCGCGCGTCGTCCCAGTCGTGGAACACGTTGGAGACCATGTACAGGTCGCTCCCGGGCGGCACGCTGTCGAAGAAGGAGCCGGCCTTCACCGTCACGCGGTCCGAGACACCCGCGTCCGACAGCTCGGGCCACGCCCGCGAGACCACGTCCGGCTGGTCGAAGAGGACGCCGGAGATGCCGGGGTGCTTCTGCAGCACGGCGGACAGGAGCGCCCCTCGCCCGCCACCGACATCGGTGACGCTCCCGAACCGGGAGAAGTCGAACGCCTCGACCACGGGACGGATGACCCTCTTGGAGAGCTCGGTCATCGCGGAGTTGAAGACGGCCGCGGTGTCGGGATTGGACTCCATGAACTCCCAGACGCCCGAACCGTGCATCGCGGCGAAGGGCGAGCGCCCCGTGCGCACCGCGGTGGGCAGGTGCGCCCAGGTCGCCCGTTCGGCGGTGGAGCCCGTCCACCGTGCGAAGTTGCGCATGGAGTCGGCGTCGTCGGTGGCCAGGGCGCGGCCCAGAGCGGTCAGCTCCAGTGCGTCCTGGGCGGTCCGGCGCAGCAGGCCGACTGCTGTGCCGGCGCGGAAGAACCGGTCCGCAGTGTCGCGCTCGAGACCGAGCCGAACCGCCAACTGGGCCGATCCCAGAGCCCCGGGCGCCAGGGCGTCCGCCACCCCGAGTTCCGCGAAGGTGCTGACGACACCGGCGCGCCAACTCCCCATCAGGAGGTCGAGAAGCTGCAGGCTGACAGGTGCCGACGACGGGGGCAGCGATTGCGTATTTGCCATAGTCATGACGTCCCTTCGACTGTTGGCCATGTGGTGAGGTGGGGCACCGCTGCAGGGGGAGTCCGTGCTCGTCACACTCTCTTGCCGATGCAGGGGCGGCGGTAGGTATCCCCATGGGATGGTCCTGGGAAGCGGTGCCGGAGCGACGCGGAGTGCTGTGGGACGGCGCGTACGCACCCGTCCCACAGCACTCCGCGGGGTGTAGCCGGACGGACAGCGCGGCATGGACCGCGTGGCCGTCCTTCGGTTGATCGCCTCTAGGCATGGGTCCGGCCGACGTCGATCTCGGCGTCCGGTGCCGCGTCGGCGGCGTTGCCCTCCCCCCACTGCTGGGCGCCCTGCTTGGGCCGGGGGATGAGGAAGGTCGCCAGCATGCCGAGGGCGAGCAGCGCGGCACAGGTGTAGCCATTGGTCTGGATCGCGTGGGACATGGCGTCGCGGGCGGCGTCGGCGGCGGACGCCGTCTGCGGGTTGTCGCCCAGCCCGGAGATCATCGCGCCGGCGCTGTCGGAGACCGCCGAGGACAGCTGGTCGGCGCCGGCCTCGGGTGTTCCCTGCTTGACGAGCCGGTTCGACAGGTCGGAGGCCAGTACCGTGAAGAACGTCGAGGTCAGAACCGCAATACCGAGTGCGGAGCCGAGCTGGCGCGCGGCGCTCTGGATTCCGGAGCCCTGGCCGGCCTGCCGAGGCGGCACGTCCGCCAGGACCACATTGGTGACCTGGGCGGTGGCGAAACCGACTCCCATGCCGTACAGGAACAGGGCGATGGCGATGACCCACCACTGGGAGTCGCTGCTGGCCAGCAGGCCGAACATCAGCAGGCCGGCGGCCTCCAGGACCAGGCCGATCCGGACCAGGCCGATCGGCCCGGTCTTCTCGGCCATGCCGAAGCTCGCGCCACTCGCGAAGAAGCTGCCGACCGCGACGACGAAGACCAGCAACCCGGTCTGGACCGGGGAGTAGTCCAGGGCGTACTGGAGCCACAGCGGCAGCACGGCGAGCATGCCGAACTCGGCCAGGGCGATGATGAGTGTCGCGATGTTGCCCGTGCTGAAGGACTTGATGCCGAACAGCGAGGTGTCCATCAGCGGCGCCGTGCCGTTGCCCCGGGTGAGCCGCACCTGGAGGAACAGGAAGAGGGCGAGACACACCACCGCGACGACCAGGGCGACCGGGATGACCGACAGACCCGTGCCGTCCCCGAAGGGACCGAAGTCCTTGCGCGGTTCCCACCACCCGTAGTTGCGTCCCTCGATCAGCGCGAACGCGAGAAGTCCGAGGCCCAGCACCGACAGCACCGCGCCGACGGCGTCGATCCGTCCCGGCTGGCGAGGGGAGGGCTGGAGGAACTTCATGATGCCGACGAGGATCAGCGCGACGACCGCGATGTTGATGCCGAAGGCCCACCGCCAGGAGTAGTCGGCGAGCCAGCCGCCCAGCAGCGGTCCGACCGCGGCAGCCGCCCCGATCGTCGATCCCCAGACGGCGAACGCCTTGCCGCGGTCCGGGCCCCGGAAGGTCAGATTGAGCAGCGCCAGCGACGTCGGCATGATGATCGCGCCACCGACACCCTGCGCGAACCGGCTGGCGATCAGCAGATCCCCGGTGGGCGACACCGCCGCAGCGATGCTGGCCAGCCCGAAGATCACGGTCCCGACCATGAACAGCCTGCGCGCTCCCAGGACGTCCGAGAAGCGGCCCATCACCAGCAACAGGGCGGCCAGGATGATCGCGTAGGACTCCTGGATCCACTGAGCGCCGAAGGCCGAGATCTCCAGGTCGTCGATGATCGGCGGCATCACCACATTGACGATGGTGAAGTCCACGACCACCAGCGAGACACCGAGGGAAATGGCGACCAGGCCCAACCAGGCGTCCCGGTTGGTGGGTGAGGGCCGAGCCGGATTCTCGGACACAGCGTTCCTCCGTTCTGTTCGATGGGGGTGCACCCCGTTCGGTCGCCGAGGGCGAGGTACTGGGGGTGTCTGGGAGGCGTCCGGCCTCCGAGCCAATGGCACCCTGCCAGAAGAAGAGGACGTATTCTGACCTCTACTGACACCAATCCGGAGGGCAATCCGTGATCGCCAACCGAACGCTGGAGCTGCTCAGCCTGCTTCAGGCCCAGAAGGAGTGGACCGGCGACGGTCTGGCCGAGCGGCTGGGGGTGTCCCCGCGGACGGTCCGGCGCGACATCAACCGGCTGCGCGAACTGGGCTATCCCGTCACGGCGCGCAAAGGCCCCTCCGGCTTCTACCGGCTGTCCCGCGGAGCGCGGCTGCCCCCGCTGATAGTCGACGACGAGCAGGCCATCGCCATCGCCCTGGCCCTGCAGACGGCTCCGGCCTCGGTGACCGGCATGGGGGACGCCACGAAGCGGGCACTGAACTCCATCAAGGAGTTCCTGCCTCCCCACCTGGCCCGCAGGCTGGCGACCTTCTCGATCGAGCAGATCGAGAACGCCTGGGAGCTGGCCCCGCCCCAGGTCGATCCCGCGCTGCTGGCGCAGCTGAGCGCCGCCGCGCAGCAGCGCGAGCTGGTGCGGTTCGCCTACCGGTCCATCGACCACGACCCGGTGGAGGACGACGAGGTCCTGGCCGAACCCCATCGGCTCGTCGTCTGGTCCGGGCGCTGGTATCTGGTGGCGTACGACCAGCGCAGGAACTCCTGGCACACCTACCGGCTCGACCGCATAGGGCAACTGACCTCCACCGCCTGGCGGTTCGGTCCTCGGGAAGTGCCGGAGGCGGACATCACCCGCTTCGTCCAGAGCCAGCCCGACCGGGGGGACACCGCGGACACCTGGCCGTGCTGGGGCACCGTCCTGATGGAGTGCCCCGCGACGCTGGTGGCGAAGTGGGCTCCGGGCGCGGCGAGCTTCGAAGCGATCGACGAGCGGATCACCCGGATCCGGATGGGGGCGTGGTCCTGGTCGGCGCTCATCGGCTTCCTCGTCACCTTCAACTGCCGTTTCACCGTCGAAGGCCCGCCCGAACTCGCCGAGGCGGCCCGCCAGGTGATCGGCCGCCTCGACGCCGGGGTGCCCCTGCCCGACGAGCGCGCGCCGGAGCCGGTCAGTTCAGTCCGAGCCGGTACCTGAGATCGGAACGGACGGCCCGCATTCCTTCCTCGATGTTCAGAAACGGGGACGACGCCAGATCCGTCCACACCCGTGAGGTGACCGAGAGATCGACGTTCGGGCCCGCCGCCACGGGCTCGTGCGCGACCGGCACCGGCCGGTCGAAGAGACGCTCGGCCACCTCCAGGAGCTCGTCGATCCGGAAGGGCCGCCCGCTGGCGAAGATCTTGCAGACATACGGGTCCGTCCCCCGGGTACGGGAACGCACCGCCTCCATCGCCGCGACGGCCATCCGGGCGCAGTCCCGCGCGTAGATGTAGTCGCGCGTGGTCTCCAGCGCGGCCCGCAGCGGCAGGGGTTCGCCGCTCAGCTGGGCCTTGATGATGGCGCTGACCAGGCCCTGGTTCTTGGCGAGGTTCTGTCCGGGGCCGTAGAGATTCGTGATGCGGGCCGACACCGTGGGCAGTCGCCACCGGTGCGACAGGGCCCGGGCTTCCTCCTCCACGGCGAGTTTGGCCTCGCCGTAGGGATTCACGGGAACGGGCGGGGAGAGCTCCGTGAACGGCGCGCGCTCCGAGCCCGCGAATGCGCCGCCCGCCGACGACGCGAAGAACAGGGCGCCGTTCGAAGGAGAACCCGACCGTTCGAGCCCGTCGTTGACGCCGGCCAGCAAGCGGCTCACCAGTACACGTTCCCGCTCGACCTGTTGCGCGGGTGTGTGGAACACAGCCAGGCCCGCACACCAGTACAGGTTCCAGCGGTTCGGCTGCCGGGCCAGGTCCCTTCCCAGCGCGTAGAGCCGCCGGCACGCCTGGACGTGGTCGCCCCATCGCACGGACACCCGTCGGACCGGACGTGGGCCGAGCACGCCGAGGATGTGCCTCCCCAGCAGCCCTCCACCGCCCACGACGACTTCCGTCGTCCCGGTGGATTCCTCGCGCGCGGCGGAGCCGTACGAACCCGGCGACAGCAGCGCCTCGGCAACGGGCGGATACGGAAGAATGCGGTCCATCGTCAGCTCACGTCCAGATACGGATGCGGCCTGGGACCGGACGGCCGGGCTGGCTCACGGCCTCGGACAAACTCCTTCAGGTGCGCTCGTACCGACCCGTTCGAGTGCTGTCGCGAGGCGTCGAGCGCAAGATTCCACACCGCCTCCTGCTGCCGGGTGTCCAGCAGTCGGGAGATCAGCCCCTCCCACGCGACGCACAGATCGACGAACTCCTCCTGGAGGCCCAGGCACGCCGCCAGCTCGGCGGACCGGGTGAGGGTCCGAAGCACCACATTGCCGTCGGCGCTCGGCGAGGGGCTGATGCGGCTGGCCCCCACCAGACCGTACGACGCCTTGTAGTGGTGCAACGCAGCGCGGGCGATGCGGCGTTGCTCCTCGCGGGGGATGCTCTTCTGCACTTCCAGATGCGCGGCGTGCAACAGCAGCGGGTGCATCTGGTACGTGCCCGACCGCGTCCGTTGCAGCAGCGCCCGGTCGGCGAAGCGCCGGCACGCGCGCCTGGCCCAGTCGGGCGATACGCCGAGCGAGGCCGCGACCGAGGTCTCGTCCATCTCGGGACAGGGCAGGAGCGAGAGCCGCAGATAGCGGTCGTGATCGAACTCCTCCAGGTAGGTGAACGAGGTCATGAGCCGGCCGACCAGACTGCGCCCGGGCACTTCCAGTTCACTGAAGGCGGAGGCCGAGGAGGAGAGGCGGTTGCTGAGCTCGCGCAGGTCCAGGAAGTCGCGTGTCGATATCCGCGCCGCTGCCAGGCGGAGCGCCAGCGGCAGGTTGGCGCACATCTGGATCAGAGCCCGGGCATCCTGCGTCTGGCTGCCGTCGAAGCGCTGATCGACCATGGAGCTGAGCATCTTCAGGCACTCGTCCTCGTCCGGCAGCCCGAGCGAGATGTGATGGGCCCCGTCGATTCCGTTGAGGATGATGCGGGAGGTGATGACGCACGCGCTGTCGCGCGAGGGCGGGATGAGCGGCTCCACCTGCTCGATGCTGCACGCGTCGTCCAGCACGACGAGCAGCCTCTGCCCCGCAGTGAGGGTACGCCACTGTGCCAGGCGCCCCTCCTCGGAGGACGGGATCTCGTCGTCGGGAACGCCCTTCTGCCTCAGCAGCACCCCGAGCGCGCTGGACACACTGGCCGTGGAGGACGAGGCGGACCCGTCCAGCGACACGAAATGCTGCCCGTCCGGATAGTGGCGGGCCAGTTTGTGTGCCAGCCGGACGGCGATGGTCGTCTTGCCCAGGCCGCCCATTCCGTGAATCGTCGCCACGAGCAGCGGATGGGGCCCGTCCCCCGACAGCAGTTTCTCCAGCTCGTCGACCTCGCGTTCCCGCCCTGCGAAATCGTGCAGATCCCGGGGCAGGCAGCTCGGGCCGACTGGGGAACTGTCCCTTGCCGCGGAGGACGGCAGGTGCGGGACGTTATGGACGGGCAGGCTGCTCACGGGCTGGACGGGCGGGGCGGGAACGGCGACATCGGATCCTCTGCGGACCGGATGCCCGTGGATCTTCGACGCCACGTGCAGTATCGAGGTCAGTTCGTCGGAACGTCCTCTTTCATGGAATGCCTGCACGGTCTTGTTCAGGAGTACGCGGTGCTGCTCCACCAGTTCGAAGATGCGGAGTTCCTGCCCCCGCGGTTCCGATCCCTCGCACGGCCGTCCACGCCAGAGCGCCAGTGCCGAGTACGCCGTCGAGAGGTCCTCGTCACTGGCCAGGGAGCTCGACATCGCCCGGTCGTAGAGGCGGCGGAACTCGGAGACATCGGACTGCTTGGGCGTCAGCTTGAGCATGTAGCCCTCCTGCGAGGTCGTCACCAGGTCCCAGCCGTCGTCTAAGCTGAGCCGCAATGCGGAAATCATCTTCCGAACCTGGTGATTCGCGCTGGAAGGGCGCTTCTTTTCCCATGCGGCATTGAGCAGATCCTCCATCGCCGCCGAATGTTCGGGCTGAAGGGCGAGATAGGAAACCACCGTCCTGTATTTCCGCCCGGTCAGCTGAACAAGTGTGCCGTCACTTCGGACCTGAAGTGAACCCAGCACGTCAAAACGAATGAAACTCATAGCGTCTTCCCCCGTCAGCCATTCGATTCAATTGAGAGAATGCCCTGCTTCGAACTGCCGGCACGGCCCGGTCGATCGGTCGTGGGCGCGCCGCAGTCCCCCTGTGAAGAAGGCTTCGAAAATCCTCGTGCGTACTCCCACTCACGTCGCGAGCGGGAGTGGCGACAGGTCATGTGTGGGGACGCCGGGCCTTCCGCGATGCTGACGCACGCGTGAGCGCACCCGGAGATCCACCGGATGCGACTGGGGACCGACGCCCCATTCGCTATGTACATGACACATGACACTGAAGGGCTGGCCCGCGACTGGTGCGGGCCGACATCGGGAAGGGTGGGAACCAGCGATTCGGAATATCGGGGTCCATTTCACCCGGGAGGGGAACTCCGCGTCACGCGAAGCTATTCAGACCGAACTGTCTGTTGGCGCGATGCACTGATGGGCAGCAGACGGTGCCTGGTTCGCCAAAGGCCCAGGAGGTTCGGGCGGCCGGCCATTGCATCTGATCTCCCCCGTCCAGTCTTCGGTAATGCTAACACCAGGCTTTGGCCACTTGGAAGATTCGACGGCCTTGACGGTCCGTGCTTTCCGGGCGTCACCCGCAGGGCCGTTCGGGGACGCAATGCCGTGAAGTCCCGGCCGGGTGGTCAGCGGGAGGACTCGACGATCTCGCGCCTGACCGACTCCCCGTACTCGGCCTCGCGCCGGTGGCGCGGCATCGTGGCGACGGTGGCGGAACGCCCGGAGCGCACGGAGGGCAACCGGCGCGAGGCCATGGACAGGGCCGTTCCCGGGCCGATCTCCACGAACGTGTGCGAACCGGAATCGAAGTTCCGGCAGAGCGCCTCCCAAAAATCGACCCGCTCGGCCATCTGACGCGTCCAGAATCCGGCGGGCAGCACCTCCCGGTCGCTGACCCTCCGCGCCGAGAAGGCCGAGACCATCCGCACCCCCGCCGGCGACAGGCAGTGCTCGTGCCGGGCCAGGAACTCCTCGAACTCGAGGGCGGCGGGCCCCAGGAGAGGGGAGTGGAACGGTTCGGTCGCGGCGGCGCGCATGCACGGCACACCCTGGGCGCCGAGATGACGAACCGTGGCGGAGACATCCTCCTCGGCACAGCTCACGACGCACTGGTTGTCCGCGTTCTCCGCCGCGATCCAGGCGCTCCCGTCCAGGGCACCGAGCTGCGCCCGTACCGATTCCGCCGCACCGCGGCAGGCGATCAGACCGCCGCGGGGGGCATGCTCGAGGAGCCGGGCCCGTTCGTTCAGGAGCGCGCCCGCCAGCCCGAGATCGAAGACCCCGGCGAGCGTGGCCGCGGCCAGTTCACCCACGCTATGACCGATCAGGGTCACCTCGGCGTCCCCCAACTCGTCCAGCCAGACCGTGCCCGCCGCGTAGCCGATGCCGAACAGCAACGGCTGGGCGTACGGCCCGCGGGCGAGTTGCTGGGGCGAACCGTTCAGCCATACGTCCCGCAGCCGGTCCGCACCGGTACCGAAGGCGTCGAGGAAGTCGTCGAGCGCCTTCCTGAACCGGGGGTCGGACTCGTAGAGCGGGGCCCCCATCGACGGGAACTGCGAGCCCTGCCCGGGCAGCATCAGCACCGGGGAGCCCGGAACGGCTTCCGCCCCGCCGGGCTGCCGGGCGGCCGAGGACGCGTCACTCACGCGATTCGTCACCGGTTCACCACCCCGCCACGCCGTCGAGGAAGGACGGCAGGTCGTGGGAGCGATACGTACGGACCCCCGGCAGCGCCCGCTGGACGAAACCGGAGAGGACCTTGCCCGGTCCCAGCTCCCAGGTCCGCGACACCGACCGCCTCTCCAGCTCGGCCATGACGTCTACCCAGCAGACCCGATGCACGAGCTGGTCGCCGAGCTGGCGCCTGATCTCCTCACCGCTCGCGTACGGCGCGGCCGTCGAGCCGGAGAGCAGGGGCGTTCGGGGCGAACGGAAGTCGAAACGCCGCAGGTAGTCCACGAAATCAGCCGTCGCGCTCTCCATGAGGCTGGAATGGGCCGGGCCGCCGATCCGCAGCACGGTCGCCCGCGCGTCCGGCCTCATGGTGACCCGCCGGACCAGGTCGTCGATGGCGGCGGACTGGCCGGAGACCACGACCTGGCGGGGCTCGTTGTGATTGGCGACCTCGACCACCTCGCCGGTGTCGCGTCGCACATCCGCGCAGGCCCGCTCGACCTGCTCGATCGCGAGGCCGATGACGGCCGCCATCTTGCCGTCCACCCGTTGCTGCACCTCCGCCATGAGCTCACCGCGACGATGAACGAGCTGGAGGACCTCCTGCCAGGTCAGCACGGAGGCCGCCGCGAGCGCCGAGTACTCACCCAGGCTGTGGCCCGCGACGATGTCCGGCACCGCGCCGTTGGCCCGGGCGACGACCAGGGCCGCGTAACTGCACAGAAAGACGGCCGGCTGGGTGACCGGCATGTGCCGCAGCCGCTCGACCGGCCCTTCCTCGCACAGGCGGGTGAGGGGAAAGCCCAGGATCTCGTCCGCTTCCCGCCACAGCGGTTCGACCAGGCGCGGGTAGTGCTCGCGCAGATGTGTGCCCATGCCGGACTTCTGGGTTCCCTGTCCGGGAAACAGGAACGCTCTCACGGCGCCACCTCGGGTATGCGGTCGTCAAGGGGGCGCAGGGCGTCGCCCCCGTCGTTCCCGGCCCTGCCGGGTGTGTCGACACCGGCGAGGCAGTCGGCGATCCCCGCCCGGAACACCTCGTCCGTGTCCAGGCGTTCGGCCACGCGGGCCTTGAACGCGGCGGTCGCCTCGTCGGTGTCGAACAACAGGCGGGCCTGGACCCGCAGCCTTTGTGCCAGGACCTCCAGCCACGCGGAGCGCTCCCGCTGGTAGTCCAGGAGCGCGCGCGGATCTCCGGTGCGGAGGTACCGCAGCGCCCGGTGGCCGAGCGCGTCGGCGTCCATCAGCGACGTGTTCAGCGCCTGACCGCCGATGGGGACGAAGGGGTGGGCGGCGTCACCGCACAGCACGAAACGGCCCTCGACCAGTCGGCGCGCCACCCTCGTGTCGTCGCCGAACGTGCGCACCCAGGACGGTTCGACCGGAAGCCCTTCGCCGGTGGCGTCCTGCCAGGCGGCACGCAGATCCTCGGCCGAGCGATCCTCCCCCGCGGGCCACCGCGGGTCGTGGATCAGCACCCGCGTGACCTCGGCACTGAGCGGGGCGGCGGTCACGGTGTAGCGCCCCCGCCGCTCGAAACGCCGCTTGGGCACCTCGCAGTGGTGAAGATCGGCCTGCACCAGGACACGGGCGGGCGGCGCGCCCGCGTACTCGATGCCGAGCAGCGACCGGACGGTGCTCTCCTGCCCGTCCGCGGCGACCAGTAGCGCCGCTCCGAAGGTCCGGCCGGTCCGGGTCGTCACCTCGCAACGCCCCTCCTGCTCCCGGACGGACACGACATGCTCACCACGCTGTACGCGCACGCCGCGGTGGCGCGCCCAGTCGCCCAGCGTCCGTACCAGTTCCGGCTGCGGGCAACGCCAGACACCGGCCCGCGCGGAGCGGACCCGCGACAGGTCCACGGGCAGACCGCCGTGGTGCCCCTGGGTGCCCCGGGGCAGCCGGGGCGCGAACGCGACCCCGTGGGAGTCGAGGATCTCCATGGCGCGGGCGTGCAGGGTCGAGGCACGTGTCTGCGGATTCGGGGTCTCCCGCGATTCCAGAACGGTGACCCGGGCGCCTCCCCCGGCGAGGATTCCCGCCAGGAGGAGGCCACTGGGCCCTGCACCCACGACCAGCACGTCCGGGGGACCGGGCACGGTCACGTCCCCGACCGCCGCTGCGCCGCGGCGGCGCCCGCCCACCGGACCGCCGCCTCGAGGGTCCGCAGGCTGTTGTTCCCCAGGTTCCGCCGGGCCAGCCGCTTCGCGTCCGCGACCGTCGCCTCCGGGCCGAGGACCTTCCGCACCGCGCCGGGATCGATCGCCACGGTGTGCTGCGACGTGACCCGCCACTTCTCCCCGGCCGGGGAGATGGTCCACTCACCGATGTGCAGCGCCAGCAGCGCCGGCAGCGTCACCTGCTTGTACAGGAGCCTGGCCGGGCTCTGGGACACGCGGTAGGACTCCGTGACGTGCGTGTCCCCGTCCGGGGTCCGCGTCCGCATCCGGAGCAACTGGAGTCCGTCGGAGAACTCCTTCATCTCGGCCTCGGCGACGTGGTCCAGCCGCCCCGACCACAGCTCGCCGCGGTCCAGGAACGAGAACAACCGGACGGGATCGGCCGTGGTTTCTACCGCGTCCGTGAAGGTGAACGGGCTCAGGTCGCCGTCCGCGTCCCGTTCGACGGCGGACCGCAGCATCGCGAGCTCCTTCCTGCTGTTGGTGTCCACGGCCCGGGCTATCCATTCGAGCGACTCGGCCGAGTCGCCCTCCGCCCGGTAGGTGTGCGACAGCCGGACCGTGCAGCCGCCGTCGGACGCGGGCAGGACCTGCCACTCGCCCGACATCTCCGCGACCGGTGGCGCGGTGACGGTCTGCGCGAAGCGGATGGTACGGGCGACGGGGTCGAGCTGCCGCTCGGACACCCATGACTTGGGCTCGCCGTTGGCGACGGCCCACAGCTGGATCGTCTGCCTGTCCCCGTCGCGGGACAGCTCTGCGCTGTGGATGGTCGGCTCGAACATCCACGACCACTGCCCGACGTCCGCCAGGCGGTGATACACCTCGTCGGCGCCGCTGTTGATCACGATGGTGTGCACGTCCACGCGAGGCCGGTCGGCCATGCGGATCATCTCCTAGAAGTTTCCGAGGCCGCCACACACATTGAGTGCCTGGGCCGTGATCGAGGCGGCGCCTTCGGTCGTGAGGTACTCGACGAGGGAGGCGACCTCGTCGGCCGTGCTGTAGCGGCCGAGCGGGATCTTCGCCTCAAAAGCGGTCAGGACCTCCGCCTCCGTGGTCTCCCACGCCTGGGCATACGCCTGGCGGACACGCGAGGCCATGGGGGTCTCCACGTATCCCGGGCAGACCGCGTTCATCGCGATGCCCTGGGGCGCGAGTTCCTTGCCGACCGCCTTGGTGAAGCCGACCACGCCGTGCTTGGAGGCGGAGTACGGGGCGGCCAGCAGGACCCCTTGCTTGCCCGCGGTGGACGCGATGTTGATGATCCGGCCGTGGTCGACCTTGTCGATGCCGCCGCGGGCCAGAACCTCCCGGGTGACGTAGAAGACGCTGTCGAGGTTGGTGCCGAGCACCTCCCGCCACAGTTCGTCGGTCAGTTCGGCCGTCCTGCCGCCGCCGTTGCGGCCGGCGTTGTTGACCAGGATCCCGATGGGCCCGTTGGCCTCCACGGCCCGGCCGACCAGATCGCGCACCTGGTGGGGGTCGCTCACATCGGCGGTCAGCGCGGTGACGGGCACGCCGTGACCGGAGAGTTCCGCAGCGGTGCGGTCGAGCTTCTCGGGGTCACGGCCGCAGATCGTCACGGTGTGCCCGGCCGCCGCGAGACGCCGCGCGACGGCCGCTCCGATGCCGCTCGACCCGCCGGTGACGAGAGCGTGTCGGGAAAGGCTCATGACGAGGCCGCCCGACGCTGCAGGACGTGGTTGATCGCGTCCAGCAGTTGCTGGGGCGTTTCGAGGTCGGTGAAGACCGAGTCGTCGATCTCGACGTCGTTCTCGCGGCCCAGGCGCAGACCGGTCTCCAGAACGGCCAGGGAGTCGTATCCCAGGTCGGCGAAGGCCCTGGTACCCAGGTCGCGTTCGAGGTCGACGCCCTCGTCGACACCGGAGCCCTCCACGAGCGCCCGCCTGAGGTCGTCCATGGTGACGTGCTGTGTCATTGTCTTCCCCTTCGGTTATGCCCCGATGACCAGGGCGGAGTTGAACCCACCGATGCCCCGGGACAAGACCAGGACGTTGGTGATGTGATGGCGCGCGGTCTCACCGCGCAGGTCGATCCCCAGGGACTCGTCCGCCTCGACGTTGACGGTCGGGGGGATCGTCTGGTCACGGATGGCGAGTGCCGCCATGGCGATGTCGAGCGAGGCGGTGCCGCAGCCCATCCGGCCCGTCGCCGCCTTGGGCGCGGCGACCGGGATGGAGCGCGATCCGAAGACGTCCACCAGGGCGGCGGCCTCGGCGCGGTCGGCCTGCCTGGTGCCGGCCGCGTCGGCGAGGACGAGGCTGATGTCGCGGGGGCGAAGCCCCGCCGCGTCGAGCGCGAGGCGGATGGCCCGGCCCAGGCCCGTCCCCGGGTCGTCCCGCACACCGTCCACCGTCGCCCCGTGGCCGAGCACCGCCGCGTAGTGGCCGTCGGCCTCGGACCGCAGTACGAGATGGGCCCCGCCCTCGCCGTTGACCCAGCCGTCGGCCCGCTCGTCGAACGGGAGGTAGGCGGTGCGCGGGTCGGCGGACCGCGACAGCTGACCGGTCGAGGTGTGCGCGACACGTCCCCAGGGACACATGGTGCTGTCCACCGATCCGGTGAGCATGATCTGGTTCCCCCGTGCCAGGCGGCGCGCGGCGAGGGCGACGGCGTCCAGGCCGCCGGCGTCGTCGGCGACGATCACGCCGCTGTGGCCCTGGCAGCCGTGCCGGATCGAGATCTGGCCGGTGTTCACCGCGTAGAACCAGGCGTAGGACTGATGGGTGCTGACGTACTTGGGGCCTTTGGACCACAGGTTCTGCAGTTCCTTCTGCCCGAACGCGTAACCGCCCGCGGTGGACGCGGTCATGACGCCGATGTCGAGCGGGTCGACCCCGTCCAGGTCGATGCCGCTGTCCTCGAACGCCCCGGCCGCCGCGACCAGCGACATCTGTGTCATCCGGTCGGTGGCCGGCAGGAGCCGGCTTGGCAGCCCCTTCGGGTCAAAATCAAGGACCTCGCCGCTGACGGGATTGTCGTACGGGGTGGAGTCGAACGAACGGGTCGCCCCCAGACCGCTGCACCCGTCGAGGAGGGCCTCCCAGTGCTCCTCCCGGCTCGGACCCAGAGGGGAGACGACGTCGATTCCGCTGATGTGTACGGTCATGCCGCACTCTCCGGATCCGCCAGAACCATGGCACTCTGGAATCCGCCGAAGCCGCTGCCGGTCGTCAGGATCCTGTTGGTCGGTTGCTTCCTGGCATGGAGCGGGACGTAGTCCAGATCGAGTTCCGGGTCCGGCTCGGTGAGGTTGGCGGTCGGCGGGATCACGTCGTGGCGCAGCGCCAGGGCGCAGGCGGCGATCTCCAGGGAGCCGATGGCCCCCAGCGAGTGACCGATCATCGACTTGATGGAGCTGATGGGCACGTGGTGGGCGGCGGCGCCGAGGGACGCCTTCAGCGCGGCGGTCTCGTGCCGGTCGTTCTGCTTCGTCCCGCTGCCGTGGGCATTGACGTAGTCGAGTTGGCCCGGATCGATGCGGGCCTGGCCGAGGGCGGCGGTGACGGCCTTCGCCAGCTCGCGTCCCTCCGGCCTGAGTCCGGTCATGTGGTAGGCGTTGCAGCGACTGGCGTATCCCATGACCTCGCCGTAGACGCGCGCGCCGCGGCGCAGCACGGACTCCTCCGACTCCAGGACGAACATCGCACTGCCTTCTCCCAGGACGAAGCCGGACCGTGTCGCGTCGAACGGCCGCGAGGCGGTCTCCGGACTGTCGTTGTAGGTCGATGTCGCCTTGATCGTGTCGAAACAGGCGATGGTGATGGGAGAGATGGGCGCGTCGGTGGCACCGCAGACGACCGAGTCCAGCACACCGTCCTGGACGAGCTCCCACGCGTTGCCCACGGCGTCGATCCCGGACGTGCAGCCGGTCGAGACGACGCCGCTCTGCCCGGTGATGCCGAGGTCCTGGGCGATGCCACTGGCGAACGAACTGGGCACGAAGTACGAGTAGAGCTCGGCGGGGGAGTCGGGGGCCACGTCCCAGAGCTCGCCGTCCTTGCTCAGCCGCCGGTAGACCTCCTCCAGCTTGGTCGTGGCGCCGACGGCGGAGCCGACCATCACCCCGGCGCGCCCGGGAGGGCAGGTGCCCGCCCATTGCGCGTCCTCGACCGCTTCACGGGCGGCGACCAGGGCGAACTGGGCCGCGCGGTCCAGCTCCACGGCCTGCCGCTCGGACAGTCCCGCGGCTTCGGCGTGGAAGTCGACCTCAGCGGCCACCCGGGACCTGAACGGCTCCGGATCACAGAGGCTGAGGCGGCGGGTGGCGGTACGCCCCTGGGTCAGGAGTTCCCAGAAGCTGTCGCGCCCGACGGCTCCGGGCGCGACGACCCCGACCCCGGTGATGAAGACCCGGTGGCTCATCGCTCGGCCTGCCAGTGGTAGAAGCGCTCCGCCATGGCGTCCTTGGGCGACCGCCAGTCGGGGGCGTAGGCGTCGATGTACGGCCTGAGGTCGTTGCTGATCCCGATGAACCGCGGATCAGACTTGGCCGCCTCGACCGCGCCGGTGCCGTCGGGGGTCTCGAAGTCCTGCAAGTGGAAGTAGAGGCCGCGGTACCGGAAGAGTTCGCGGCGCAGGGTGCCCATCCGCGCGGGCATGTCGGTGGCGTCGAAGCGCGTGAAGATGTCTGCGACCGCGCCCGCATGACCGGGGTCCATCCGGGCGACGATGAGTGAGCTGAACAAGGGTTCCTCCTCTGGTTACGCGGCGGGCTCTCCGAGCCAGCAGCTGAGTGAAGGGAGCAGTCCGTCGGACTGGTGGCCTGCCCAAGCGATGTGGCCGTCCGGCCGGACGAAGAGGTTCGGGGGCGTGGCCGGGCCGCTCGTCCGGTGCGGTTTCCTCGGCCGCGCGCGCACCACGCGCAACCGCCGCCGCCACGGCGCGGCGGCCGACGCCACCGAGTCGTCGTCCGTGAGGAGGACCAGCAGGGCTGATCCGTGCCGGAGTTCCCCGACGACGTCGTCGCCGGTCCCGGCCACGTCGAACACGTCCGGTGCCAGCCGCCCGCCCACCGGTGGCAGGGCGCCCGGGACGCCCATGTCGTAGCGGATGTCCAGTCCGCTGACGCTGTCGGCCAGCCGGGTCGACACCTCCGGGATGTCCAGGAGCCGCCGCAGGACCTCGCGCAGCGGGTCCACCTCCGGGCCGCGCAGGAATATCTGTCCCTGGGCCGCGGTGTTGAGCAGCAGTTCCCGGCCGACCGGGTACCGCTCGCTCTGGTAGGTGTCCAGCAGGGAGTCCGGCGCGTGTCCGAGGGCCACCAGCGCCAGTTTCCAGCCGAGGTTCACCGCGTCCTGGATCGAGACGTTCATCCCCTGGCCGCCGGCCGGCAGGTGCGTGTGGGCGCTGTCGCCGACGAGCAGCGCGCGCCCGGAGCGGTACGACTCCACGAGGGACGAGGCGTCCGAGAAGGAACTGGCCCACAGGCACTCGCCGTCCGCCAGCGGCTTGCCGACGACGTTCTCGTAGGCGGCCCTGATGTCGGCATGGGTGACGGGGGTGCCCTGCGGGCGCGCCGGCTGGGAGAAGTCGCAGACGATGACCCGTTCCGTCCCGTCACCCAGCGGCGCCGACATGACCATGCCTTTTTCGTGCTTGACCCCGAAGGGCTCGTCGGGCAGGCCACAGCCCCGCAGATCGCCCAGGAGCATCTGCACGGAAGGGGGAGTGCGGTGGACCGGCATGCCGATCGCCTCGCGTACCCCACTGGCCGCTCCGTCGCAGCCGACCACGTAGTCCGCCTCGACGACCCGCGGCCCGGCCGGGCCGCCGAGCACGCAGCGGTATCCCGCGCCGGTGGACGCCAGGGACTCCAGCCGCCACGGCCGCCGCACCGGGACCCCCAGTTCCTCGGCCCGGGCGGCGAGTACCCGCTCGGTCCTGGACTGCGGGTACTGGTTGGCCGGGCGCATGGTGCTGGACAGGTGGTCCCCGTCGATACTCAGACCCGCGAAGTGCACCCCCGGCACCTGGGCGAGCCCGTCGAAGCGGTCCAAGATGCCCCGCTGCTTGAAGATCTCCAGCGTGCGCACCGTGAATCCCAGCGCCCGGGACTGCCCGGTCGGGCCGGGCAGCGCGTCGATCACCAGTGGCTGGATTCCGTGCAGCGCCAGTTCGGCGCCGAGCATGAGACCTGTAGGGCCGGCTCCCACGACCAGAACCGGTACGTGCGACCGAATTTCATCTGCGGCGTGCAACGTCATGCTGCCAACGGTGCTCGGAATCGTCCGGCCGCAGTAGGGCATCAGCAGTGAGGATGGAGGTATATCCGTGCTATCGAGGGGGAGCGCTGGTGGGTTCGCTGAGGAAGGCGAGGCGCCGGCGCAGCACGGTCGCCTGGGCACCGCAGCCCTACCCCTGCCGTCCACCGACCGGTGGACCCCAGGTTCAACCGGCCGGGCGTGTCGGGCACGGTCCCCGGCCGACCAGGATCTCAGGTATGAGTCAACTCCCTGTGCGGATAGCCCGATGGAGCGCCCGGCATGCGTGGCGCGCGATTGCCGGCTGGTTCGCGTTCGTCATCCTGTGTCTCGGTGTCGGCTCCCATGCGGCCGATACCGAGGACTACCGGGTCGGTGAGGCGGGGCGAGCCGAGGCGATGGCGGCCGAAGGCGGACTGCAGACCAGGCCCACCGAACAGATCACGATCTACGCCAAGTCCGGCCCCCTGAACACGGCCACGGTCGGCTCCGTGCTCCGGGAGCTCACCGAGCGGCTTCAGCGGCTGCCCCAGGTGGACAGCGTGGCGGCTCCGGTCCGTTCCAAGGACGGCACGGTCCTCAGGGTCCCGGTGGTCCTGAAGGGCCCCGAGCTGGACGGCAGGAAGAACGTCGTCCCGCTCTTCGAACAGACGGCGGAGGTGCGCGCCGGGCACCCGGACCTGGTCGTGGAGGAGACCGGCTCCCCCTCCATCAGCAAGGGCGTCAACGACCAACGCGGGAAGGACCTCACGCTCTCCGAGCGCATCACACTGCCGGTCACGCTCATCACCCTCCTGGTCGTCTTCGGATCAGTGGTCATGGCCGGTGTGCCGATGTTGCTCGCGCTCTCCTCGATCGCCGCCGCCCTGGGGTTGTCCATGGTCGCGTCCCATGTCCTGCCCGACCCCGGTGTCGGGACCAACATGATCGTGCTCATCGGTCTGGCGGTGGGCGTCGACTACACACTCTTCTACCTCAAGCGTGAACGCGAGGAACGAGCCCGCTCCGGCGGCCGCCTCAGCGCCCCCGCAGAGCGGTCTCACCCAGGGCTCGGTCGCGGGGACCCTTCGCCGGAGGTGCTCGTTGAGAAGGTCGAACTCCATGGCCCCGGTGCCGTGCCACAGCTGAAGAAGCTGGCCGGGAGAGGGAATCTGCTGGCCGGCGACGACCAGGACGCCGTCGAAACGAACGGTGATCGTTCCGTCCTCGGTGACCTGGATGGTCTTGGTGCCGCCGCTCGTGGATACCGTTTCGACTGGCACCGTGGCCGGGAGACGGACCGTACGCAAGTGAGTCATGTCGGGAACTGTACCGAGCCGCTCCCAACCCCGGCGGACAAGTGCATTTGCTGGCCTGCTCTCCCCAGCCACCGAGACACCTGAGGCCACGCGCGGGCCGACGGATAGCCCGCGCGAAGGCCATGGAAGCGGTCTTCGGGTGGCCGCAGTACGGGCACGGCACGCTTGAACGGTGGGCCAGCCGGCCTGAGTTGGATGTCGTGGGAGGTGCCGGTGCGGTCGAGGGGCTGTTCGAGGAATGGCAGACCGACGCCGGTGAAGTCGGGCGGTCGCGGTGTGGCGCCGCCATGGGGACTGCTGGTCCGCTACCGCTCTGGGACAGCGGCTTGAGGCCGGCCGTCGAAGGGGCGGTCACCGAGATCTGCCCAGACGATCGGCTCGGACGACCACTGTGCGAGGCCGCCTTGCCGATCGAGGTCCACGGTCATTCGCGTCCTGCCGGGACCGCCCGCCCGGGCCGTCGCCATCCCCAGGACCCGCGGGTCGTTCTCCGCCATCTTCGCCTCCGGTAGTTCCAGGGCCCTTCCTAGTCGGCGTCATTCTGCCGCAACCGGACGACACAGAGGTGGAGTTCAGGCGGCACGTGCAAGCTGCCGTGGGGTCGGGCCGCGGGCCGACCTGACGGCGCCGCGCGAGGTCACGCACGTTCATGGAGGTGGTAGTCGTACCAGGCGTGCAGCTGACCGGGGTCCTGCGGCATGGTCTTCACCAGGCGCAGCAGCGGTTCACTCACCGGTTTGATGTCCTGGCAGGCCAGGGCGTCGAGGTTGGTCGTGCGCAGGGCGGCGCGTCCTGCGAGGTGTCGTTCTTCGAAGGTGCGGGCGCCGGTGAGACTGTCGGCTGCGGCAAGGTAGCGGGTGACGAAGGGGTCGATGGCCACACGGTGGGCAGCGAGATGGCGACGATAGGCCGTGCTGTCGACGGCGGCCGTGTTGGCTTCCTCCCCGTGGTGAGGGGAGGGCATCGAGGTCCAGTCGCTGAGGTGGGCGCTGAGAGTGCTGGGCTGGTCGGGCAGGTCCTCGGGGGCGTCCGGGTCGCGGTGCCAGTGTCCGTCGGCTGCTCCATGGGTGGTGCCCTCGCGCCAGTAGGGCTGGGCGAGGAAGTAGGCGAGGGCGTAGAAGCCGAGGACGTAGTCGGCCCCTCTCTGTCAGCCTTGGGTGAGACATCCTGCTTTGTCGGGTTAGCCTGAGAGGGCCCGAGTACGAGTTCCACCCCTGATGACCAGCACCAATCCGTCCGCGGCTGACCCGGCTCCCAAACCGAAGCGCCGCTCAGGACTCCGTTGGGAAATTCGCAAACCGCTGATGAACAGTTGTCCGGGCTGCCATGATCGGCCTGTTCGTCGATCGAGGGTGGGACTGGGTGT
>NZ_JBIWPN010000069.1:0-28598 GCF_044768305.1 Kitasatospora sp. NPDC101155
CATTCCGAACCCGGAAGCTAAGCCTCACAGCGCCGATGGTACTGCAGGGGGGACCCTGTGGGAGAGTAGGACGCCGCCGAACAATCATTCAGAAATGGCCCCACCCGGTTTCCGGGTGGGGCCTTTTCGCGTTGAGAGGCCGCGAGGTCGCGGCTGATCCGGACGTGTCCGGCAGGAGCGGGCCGACCGACACTGAGAGAGTGCTCCTGTTAGCCTGATTGACATGATCACGAGGGGGTTAGCAACGGTTATCCAGCGGGCCGGGTTCCGGTCCGCAGCAAGCTCTGATCACTGCCAGTTTCGTCAGCAGGGTCGGCAACGGTCTCTTCAACACCGCTGCCATCCTCTACTTCACGCTCGTCGTGCACCTGCCCGCCACACAGGTGGGAGCAGGTCTGACGATCGCCGGCCTCAGCGGCTTGGCGGCCGGCATACCGGCGGGGAATCTGGCCGACCACTACGGGCCACGCGCGATCTGGCTGATGACGCTCGCCCTACAGGCCGCCACAATGGCGGCTTTCGTCTTCATCGACAGCTGGCTCGCGTTCACGCTCGTCGCCACCCTGGACCGGCTGGCTGCCACGGCAAGCGGCGCCGCGGGCGGTGCACTCATGGCGCGAGTGGGCGGTGAACGTCCTGCCGCCTTCCGGGCCAGACTCCGTACCTTCGTCAATCTCGGCGTCGTCGTGGGCACCCTGGGCGCGGCCTTCGCCATCCAGATCAACACTCGCCCTGCCTACACCGGGCTGATCCTCGCGAACGCCGCCAGTTTCGCGTGCACCGGACTGATCGTGTTCCTCGGCGTCCCGAACTACCGACCTCTGCCCCGGCCCAAGGAGCACCGTCAGTGGTCCGTCCTGGCCGACCGGCCGTACGTGTCCTTCGTCGCGCTCTACAGTGCGGGCCTGGGCGCGGCAGGACCTCCAGTGGCCGCATGGGCCGAGCGAACGCGCCCCGGGACACCGGCTACGGAAGCTTCCGCACAACATCGGCAAGGTGAGTCCCCGCTGCTGGAGGCCGACTGCTGAGGTCGAACCGGTGATGTCGCAGGGCGGTTGACCACGTCGGCGTGCCGCGACGGGTTGGGGGCACGCCCCCGGCCATGGAGGCGTGCCCCGGGGGGTACCCGGGGGCACGCCTGTTGGTTCTCCCGGCCACTGCCGAGGAGTTGCGGGCAGCGGGGGTCGGCGTCGCGGACGGCGTCCGGCGGGGGATGTGTCGGTTCGCGGGGCCGGGCCGGTTCGTGAGTGAGTGCGTTCTCGTTGTAGCGGTTTGGTGCACATACGGCCCTGCCGTCGTCCTCCGTGGGGGAACGGCGCGAAGCTGGTGCGAGGAGACGGGGCGTCAGCAGTGCGTCGGGGCAGACTTCGCCGTCCACAAGGGATGGAGGGGGTGCCCTCGGTGGCCTGTCTGCTTACCCCGGGAGGGCAGGTCGGCCGTGTGGGTGCGGTTCGAACGAGTTGTCGGTTGGTGTTCGAACAGGTCAGGGTGTCCCCTGGGTGTTGACATGGTCACGGGGCGCGAGCGGGATTTCGGAAAGGGGGGAGGGTGCGGAGGCGGACGGGCTGGTTCCTAGGGAAGGGGCCCGTTGACACGGTGGGGGTGGCCGGTGCACCTTTCCGGTCCGGTTGCCCGGGGAGGGAAGGTGCACCCTGCACGCCGGTTCAGTTCTTGGGCCTGATGTCGCTCAGCGTGCCGCTGATGTTGAGGAGTTCGTGGCACGTGGCTGCCTGCTTGCCCGAGGCAGGGGTGCCCGGTGACTCGCAGGTCACGTTCGCCGTCACGGTCTGGTCCTCGGGGACCTGGATGGGAGTCACCCAGTGGTAGTCCTGGTTGCGGAAGGTCTCCAAGGCGATGGTGGTGATCGTCTGCTTGCCGGCCGTGATGGTCAGCAGTCCTTGGTCGCCTTGGAAGTTGGCGGCCACGATGTCGGTGATGTCGAAGACCTTGCCGTGCGGCACCTGGTAACTGCCCGCCGACGAGGAGCCGTTCGCGGTCTTCACGTCGATCGTGGCGGAGCTCTGCTGTCCGGTGCCCGGCACTGCCAGGCCCGAGCCGGGGATGTCGCGGCCGCCGGGACCGGTGCTCGACTGCCCGGCGCCCGGCTTGTCCTGGCCGCCGGGGTTCCCGCCGGAGGGGGGTGTCGGTGTGCCGGGGGCGGGCGCGCCGGGGGTCGGGGCCGGGGCCGGGGTGGCGCTCTGCTGGGCGACGGCCTGTTCGGCGGCCTGCTTCGCGGAGCTGCGCACCGCTGGGCGGACCAGGGCGAACCAGGCCAGCAGCAGCGCGATCAGCGCGGCCAGGAGTGCGAGCAGCCACTTGGGGAGGATCGGGAGTTGGACGAACTCACCGTCCAGCAGCGGCTTCTGAAGTGGTGTCGGATCGACGGAAGTAGCGGTCCCGGGCTTGTCGCCGGTGCCCTTGCCGTCCGCTCCCTTGCCGTCCGCTCCCTTGCCGTCCGGGCCCTTGGCGGCCGCGCTCTCCTCGGGGCCCACCGTCACCTCGAACGGCCAGGAGGCCTGCTTGCCGAACCAGATCAGCTTGCGGGCACGCGCCTGCAGCCGCATTTCACCGGACTCGCCCGGTTCGAGGCGCAGCCGCTCCGGGGTGGCCCGGAACCGCAGGTCCTCGCCCGCCTGTGCGGGGGTGGGGACCACGGTGGTGGGGGCGTTCCCGAGGTTGCGCACCGATGTGCGGTAGCGTCCGCGCAGCCAGCCTCGACGGCGCCGGGGAGCGAGCGCGGCCTGCAGCTCGTGGAACGGCGTCACGGTGACCGTGGTCTCCGGAACCGTCACCAGCTCGGGGCGCTCGGTCGGCAACACGCGGATGCCGAGCGGGAATTCACCGGCCCGAGCGGCGGGCGAACGCGGCGGGGCCAGGCGTACCGTCACCGTCTCGGACGTCCCCGGAAAGAGGGAGACCCGGGCCGGCTCGACCGTCGTCCACGCGGCGCAGTCGCCGACCACCTCCAGCGAGTACGCCTCAACGATGTCGAGGTCGTTGCGTACCGTCAGCGTCGTGGTGGCCACGCCACCGGGCGCCACCGTCAGTGCGGGCAGGCCGAGTTCGGCGGATGTGGTCATAGCGCGACGGTAGGACCGGCGGACGGTCCGCGGAGAGGGCCGTGCGGGCAAGGCGTGGGCACACCCCTTGCCCGCACGGACTGACCGACGCTGCCCGGTGCCGTCGCGGAGCACCGTGCGGGGCCGGATGCCCGCAGCCCCCAGGCCCATGGCCTGCCCGCTTCCCCGGCGGCGCAGACCCACGGTCGGCACCGTCCCGCGGCGCCGACCGTCACCACTGAAGGCCGAATGGAGAATGGAGAGTTCGATGACGTCGACCGATGCAACCTGTGAGGGGTCCGTCACCACCCGGCGGATCCCGGCGACGCCGCGGTCCGCCAGTGCCCGGACGATCGGCGCCGCCCGGCCGCTAGCGTCGAGCGTCCCCGCCCAACTGCGCGGCAAGCCGGCCCAGATACGCGTGGCGGTGTACGCGGAGGACCTCATCCTGCAGACCGGTGTGGTCCAACAGCTGCGCCAGCGGCCCGAGGTGGAGCTGCTGAGCGAGAGCGAGGCGGGGAAGGCGGAGGTCTCCCTGCTGGTGGTCGACGCCCTGACCGAGGCGGTGGCCGAGAACCTGCGTCGGCTGCGGCTCGCCACGTCGGGCCGAATCGGCCTGGTGGTGGGTCACTTCGAGGCCGGCGGGCTGCAGACGATCGTGGAGTGCGGGGTCGCCGCCGTGCTGCGCCGCTCGGAGGCGGACCAGGACCGGCTGGTGCACCTCATCACCGCCCTGGCCAACGGTGAGGGCGTGATGCCCGGGGACCTGCTCGGCGAGCTGCTCGACCGGATCGGGATGCTCCAGCGCACCATGCTCGACGGGCGCGGCCTGACCCTGTCCACCCTGACGGCCCGGGAGGCGGAGATGCTCCGGCTGGTCGCCGAGGGTTTCGACACGAGTGAGATCGCCGCCAAGACCTCCTACTCCGAACGCACCGTCAAGAACGTGCTGCACGAGATCATCACGCGGCTGGGGCTGCGCAACCGGGCGCACGCGGTCGGGTACGCCATGAGGCGCGGTCTGATCTGAGGGTTACGGTCTGAGGGTTACGGCCGGAGGGTCACAGGTCTGAGGGTCACGGGTCTGAGGGCTACGGCCCCCAGACCGAGACCGTCCGAGACCCGCCCGCGACCGTGGGCGACCGCCCACGACCGCGGCGGCCTGCCCTTTGGGGACACAGGTTGTTTCCCCCGGCTCGGGCACCCGGGCTCTGTTCCCGGGCGCCCGAGCCGGTGAGACTGCAGGGAGACCGCCCCTGCCAACCTGTGAGGTCGAGCGTGATCGGCGCCCCCGCCACTCCCCGCTCCATCCGGCGGCCGGCCCGAGCCGCCGTCGCGATCCTGCTCGCGCTGGCGGCCGCCGTGCTGACCCTGGGTTCCGCCGCACCCGAAGGGCAGGGCCGGCCCACGTCGCAGGCCGCGGCCGACGACCCGGCCGGCGGGCGGATCGTCTACGCCGGTACGAACCACCGCGGTCTCGGCCGGGTGACCGGCGGGACGTCCAGCACCCCGCTGTTCGGGCCCGGCCCGATCCACTTCGACCAGGAGCCGTCGGCCCGCGGCGACGAGCTGGTGTTCACCAGCCTGCGGGACGGCACCCTGCCCCAGGTCTACCTGCGCGACGCGGCCGGTGCGGTGCACAAGCTCACCACCGGCATGGACACCGCCCACCCCGCGCTGGCCCCGGACGGCAAGGGGGTCGTCTTCGAGGCTTCGGAGGTCGCCAAGGCCGGCGGCAAGCCCCAGCACGTCCTGTGGGTGGTCAACCGGGACGGCAGCGGGCTGCGCCGGCTGACCGACGGCTCGGCCGACGAGATGCATCCGACGGTCTCGCCCGACGGCAACTGGGTCGCGTACGCCTGCAACGGCGACCGGGGGCAATTCCAGATCTACCTGCGTCCGTTCACCGGCGGCGCGCCGGTCAGGGTCACCAACGTGGCCACCGGCAACGCCCTCGATCCGACCTGGAACCCGCTGAACGACGACCAGCACCGCAACCAGATCGTCTACACCTGGGACAAGGGCGACCAGGGCCGGACCCTGATACTCACCTCGCCCACCGGCAACGACAAGGCGTTCTTCCCCGGCACCGGGTCCACCTGGCGGACGGGCTCCGCCTCCTGGCTGTCGGACGGCAGCGGGGTGCTCTTCCTGAGCACCGACCGGCTCAAGTCCGAGGTCCCGGTCGAGCCGCCGGTGGTGAACCTCTACCGCGCGCCGACCTGTGACTGCACCGATCCCCAACTGCTCTACAGCACCGACCGGTTGATCTCGACGCCGACCTGGCTGGGCACCCAGGCCAAGGGCGGGCCGGTGGTGGAGCAGACCAGCGCCTCCGCCGCCAACGTCGCCGACCTCCAGGACGTCCGCCCCGACGGGGCCGACCCGCGCGACCTGGGTGTCAGCGTGCTCAAGGAGGACCCGGCCGCCGACATCAACACCAATCCCGACCCGGCGGCCGACCCGCTCTTCCACCCCGGGCCCGGGTACGACCCGTGGTTCGAGCGGCAGGCCTACACGCCCGACGGCCGGCAGATCGTGGTGACCCGCTACGAGGACTCGCCCGCCGGGCGGATCCAGCGGATCTGGCTGACCGAGGCCGACGGCTCGAACCCGCGCCCGATGAACCTGGCCGGGCGCGGCCCGCTCGACCGGGACACCGACCCCTCCTTGTCACCGGACGGCAAGCTGATCGTGTTCAGCCGGAGCTCCCCGGGCAACGACAGGGAGCCGGCGCGTCCGGGGCGGATCATGATCGCCCAGGCGTCCACGGGGGCGATCGTCGGCACCGTCCAGCCGCCGGCCGGCGAGTCGGGGGCCTCCGACGGTGAGCCCTTCTGGTCCCCCGACGGCAAGCTGATCGCCTTCTCCAGGACCGAGGTGATCAACGGCAACGCCGGCAACATGCACGTCTGGACCGTGCCCGCCGACGACCTCACCCGGCAGAGCGACCTGAGCCGGGCCATCTGCCCGGGCACCTGCAACGTCATCGACGACAGCCCCGTGTTCTCGCCCGACGGCGGGCGCATCGCCTTCAACCGCAAGGCCGGTGACGGCGGGAACAACCGGCAGGACGGGGTGCTGGTCACCTCGCCCACCGGCGGCGACTGCACGGTGGTCCTGCCCGCCGGGCTCGAACACGACAAGGGCGCCTGCTCCCGGCCGCTGCCCGACACCTCCGACATCGGCCCGTTCCAGCCCCGCGACGTCGCCTGGACGGCGAACGGCGCGCAGCTGGTGCTCACCTCCCGCCGGGCCCTGCCACCGAACTCGCCGGAGGGGCTGGCCGTCTACGACTTCGCGGCCTGCACGCTCACCCCGCTCGACTGGCGGCTGCCGGGACGCCAGAAGGAGCCGGCCGTCCAGCAGTCCGTGCACCTGGCGCTGAGCGCGCCCGCCCGGACCCCCGCGGTCCCCGTCGAGGGCGGCACCGACGTGACGATCACCGTCACCAACAAGGGCCCCGCGCCCTCGCCCGGCACCGTCCTGACGGCCTCGGTGCCGTCCGGCGCCCGGCTCGGCGGGCTGACCACACCGGTCGGGCAGTGCGACACCGGGGCGCTGCGCTGCGACCTCGGCACCCTGGCGCCGGGCGCGGTGGTCCGGGTGACCGCCCGTCTGATCGGCACCCGGACCGGCCCGCAGACCTTCGGCTGGAGCGTCACCGGGACGGTGGTCGACCCGAACCCCGGGGACGACTGGGCCGAGACGATCCTGCCGGTGGAGGACGCACCGACCCCCTCGCCCACGCCCACCCCGAGCTCCTCGCCGTCGCCGTCCGCCTCGCCGACGCTCACCCCGACCCCGACCCCGACCCCGACCCCGACACCGCCCGCCTCGCCCACTCCCGCACCGCCCCCGCCCCCGGCGCCGGCCCCCGCACCGACGCCGCTGGCCGGCCCGGGAGTGTCGGTCGACGCCCAGCCCAACCCGGGCTACGTCGGCGGCCGGGTGACCGTCAGCTACACGGTGCGCAACACCGGCCAGGCCCTCGCGACCGGGCTGCGGCTGACCCTCGGTCTGCCCGCCGGGGTGCCCACCGAGGCGCTGCCCCCGGGCTGCCAGGTCGGAGCCTGTGAACTGGCCGACCTGTCCCCGGGCGGCAGCCAGGTGGTCCGGGTGGTGCTGGCACCCGTCGCGGCGATGGAGACCACCGTCACCGCGGAGCTGACGACCACCGGCACCGACGCCACCCCGGGACCGCACCGGGCGAGCACCCCGCTGCGCATCCTGCAGCCCCGGATCGTCGCCGTGCCGCCGATCGGCAAGCCCGGCTTCGTGACCTCCGTACGCGGCGTGGACTTCCCGCCCGGCGCGCCGGTGCGCTTCACCTGGCAGCCCGGCATCACCGCCGCGGCGGCGCCCACCTACCCGCGCGCCGACGGGACCTTCGCGGGCCAGCTGCTCATCCTCCCCAAGGACGAGACGGGTCCGCGGACCATCACCGCCGACGGCCCCGGGTTCTCCCCGGTGACCACGCCCTTCCTCGTGGTGGAAGGCAACATCGGCCCGCCGGGGGAGGTGGAGCGACGGTGATCCACGAGGTCGACGAGGCGTTGCGGCTGCTGCTCGCCGAGGCCGGTCTGCCCGAGCGCGGGGTCGAGGTGGTCTTCGACGCGCCCACCCGGGACCTGGCGGCCCGGCGCACCGCGCCGACGGTCAGCGTCTTCCTCTACGGGATCCGCGAGGAGACGGGCCGTCGGCAGGCCGGCGCGGTCGCCGAGTACGACGAGGACGGCGTGGTGGTCGCCCACCGCGCCGCGCCGCGCTGGTTCGAGCTGGCCTACCTGGTCACCGTCTGGACCAACCGGCCGCAGGACGAACACCGGCTGCTGGCCGAGGTGTTGCAGTGCCTGACCGCCGTGGACGCGCTGCCCGCCCGGGTGCTCACCGGGACGCTCGCCGAGCTCGGACTGACCGTCGGGCTCGACATCGCGGGGCGCGAGACGGGCCTGCCGTCGGTGTCCGACGTCTGGTCCGGACTCGGCGGGGAGCTGCGGCCCTCGATCGACCTCAGGGTGCTCGCGCCGCTGCCGGGCGGGCGTACCCCGGTGGGACCGCCGGTCACCGAGGGGGTGGTGGTCCGCGTCGAGGACACCACCCGGGAGGGCGCGGCATCCGCCGACGGCCCGGGCCGCCGACTGCGCTACCACGGCGGTGCGGACCCCGGACCGGACGGCTTCGCCGCGCCCCGGGACCGCCGCCTGCCGCCGGGCCGCCGGCCGCGGGGCGGGGCGCGATGAACCTGGACCTCAGACCGGCCGCGGCGGCGACCGCCGCCGGGCCGGCCGCGGCCCCGGCCGGCCCCGACCACCTCTGGGAACGGCTGCAGCGGGTCGAGCAACGGGTCCGGGCCGCGGTGCGCGAGCGCCGGGCCGACGACCCGGACCCGGACGACCCCTACCGCGGCCAGTACCTCGGCCCGGAGGCGGTGGAGCGGATCCTGGCGGCCCCCGGTGCGGCGGGCCGACGCGGCACCGCCCCCGAGGGCACCGGCTACCACAGCGGCCACAGCCTCGCCGCTGACGCGTCCGTGCCGCCGCCCGGCTCGCTGCTCGCGCGGCTCAGCGCCGCCTTCGGGCTGCTCCCGGTGGACCTCGACCTCCTGCTGGTGGCCCTCGCCCCCGACCTCGACTCCCGCTTCGAACAGCTCTACGGCTACCTCAACGACGACCTGACCCGACGCCGGGCGACCGTCGGCCTGGCCCTCGAACTGTGCGGACTGCCGGGCGCGGGCGCCGGCCGCTTCCGGTTCTCCACCCGGGCGCCGCTGATGGCCGGCGGCCTCCTGGAGATCTCCGAGCCGGAGCGCCCGCTGCTCACCCGCACCCTGCGCGTGCCGGACCGGGTGACGGCCCATCTGCTCGGCGACGACGAGCCGGACGGCACGCTCGCCGGGCTGGCCCACCGTGCCGTCCCGGGCGACGTCAGCCGCCGTGCCGTCGCCGGGGACGCGCCCGTCGCCGGAGCGGGCGTGGTGCCCGCCGAGCCCGCCGAGCGGCTGCGCGCGGTCGCGGCGGACGGCGGACTCGTGTACCTGCTGGACCGGGGCGGACACGCCGGCCCGCTCGCGGTGGCCGCCCTCGCCGTCGACGGCCGGCCTCCCCTGGTGGTCGACGCCGCCGCGCTGGCCGCCCGCCCGCCGGGAGGCCTCGTACGGGTGCTCGCCCGCGAGGCACGACTGGGCGGGGGCGGTGTGGTGCTCGGGCCGCTGGACCGGCTCGAACCCGAACGGCCCGAGCGGGCCGTCCTGTTGCGCGAACTGTGCGCGGAACTCGCCGGCGTCCCGTTGATCGTGCACGGCCCGCAGGTGTGGGACCCGGCCTGGACGCGGGAGAGCCCCGTGACGGTCACCGTCCCGCCGCCGGACGCGCGCGGTCGGGCCGAGCAGTGGGCCCGCGCCCTGGCCGTCGGCGGGACGCCGCTCAGCGAGGAGCTGACGGACGGGCTGGCCGAGACGGTGGCCGCCTACCGGGTGGACCGGGAGAAGCTGGAGCGGGCCGCCTCGGTGGCGGCCCGGACGGCGGCCGCCGAGCAACGTCCGGTGCGCGCCGCGGACCTACGGGTCGCCGTGCGGGCGCAGAACGCCGCGGGCCTGGCCCGTCTCGCCCGCCGGATCGAGCCCGC
The DNA here is from genome assembly GCF_044768305.1 of Kitasatospora sp. NPDC101155. NCBI lineage: Bacteria > Bacillati > Actinomycetota > Actinomycetes > Kitasatosporales > Streptomycetaceae > Kitasatospora > Kitasatospora sp. NPDC101155. The sequence goes on from NZ_JBIWPN010000069.1 coordinate 9,687, forward strand.
GGTCGGCTGGGCCGACCTGGTGCTGCCCGATCCCACCGCGGCCCGGCTGCGCGAACTCGTGCTGCGGGCGCGGCACCGGGACCAGGTGCTCGGGCAGTGGCGGATGCGGCCGGGCGGCGGCCGGGGGAACGGGGTGATCGCCCTGTTCGCGGGGGATTCGGGCACCGGAAAGACGATGTCGGCCGAGGTGGTCGCTGCGGAGCTCGGCATGGAGCTGTACGTCGTCGACCTCTCCACCGTGGTGGACAAGTACATCGGCGAGACGGAGAAGAACCTGGAACGCGTCTTCACCGAGGCCGCCCAGGTGAACGGTGTCCTGCTGTTCGACGAGGCGGACGCGCTGTTCGGGAAGCGCTCGCAGGTCAAGGACGCCCACGACCGCCACGCCAACGTGGAGACGGCCTACCTGCTCCAGCGGATGGAGTCGTTCGACGGGATCGCGGTGCTGACGTCCAATCTGCGCGCCAACCTCGACGAGGCGTTCACCCGGCGGTTGGACGTCATCGCCGAGTTCCCGCTGCCGGACGAGGCGCAGCGGCGCGTGCTGTGGGACCGCTGCCTGGGGCCGCGGCTGCCCCGCGGCGACGACCTCGACCTGGACTTCTGCGCCCGGCACTTCGAGCTCGCCGGCGGCTCCATCCGGGCCTGTGCCGTCTCCGCGGCCTACCTGGCGGCCGGAACGGGCGCCCCGCTGGGCATGGCGCAGCTGGTGGCCGCGGTGGTCGGCGAGTACCGCAAGCTCGGCCGACTGGTGCTGGAGAGCGAGTTCGGGCCGTGGCTGGGCGTCCTCGGGGACACCGGGCGCGCCTGAGCACGGCGGGACACGGCGGGCAAGCCGCGGCGGCGGGGCCGTCCGATCCCGCCCGGGGACGCCCGGTGCGGCGGCGCCGCCGGGGCCACCGGGGACGGCGGGGCCGTCCGAGCCGGCTGGGAGTACCCGCCGCGCTGCCCGCCGGGGGCAGTCGTTCCTGCCCCCGGTCCGGGACCTGGGGACATGTCCCCGGACGGCGCCCGGGCAGCAGACTCGGGGGCGAATGAGGCGAATGACCGGCCACCCGAAGGAGCACGAATGCCGTCGTACCTCACCCCGGGCGTGTACGTGGAGGAGGTCCAGTCCGGTGCCCGGCCGATCGAGGGCGTCGGCACGGCCGTCGCCGCCTTCGTCGGCTTCGCCGAGACCGGTCCCTTCCACGAGCCCACACTGGTGACCAACTGGGACCAGTACGTCCAGCGGTTCGGCGGCTTCACCGAGGGCACCTACCTGGCGCACTCGGTGTACGGCTTCTTCGCCAACGGCGGCGGCTCCGCCTACGTCGTGCGGGTCGGTGACCCGGCCCGACAGGCGTCCGCCGGCGCGCCCGCGGCCGCCAGCGCGCCCCCGCCGGTCGCGATCGCCGGTTTCCTCTTCTCGGCCCTGCCCGGCGTCGGCGAGGTCTCCGTCGAGATCGCCGACGCGGAGGGGGAGAACGTCCCCGAGGACCGGTTCCGAGTGCTGGTCCGCCGGGGCGCCGAGGTCGTCGAGACGTACGACGTCTCGACCCGCCGGAACACCAAGGGCTACGTCGTCACCCAGCTGCGCGAGTCGAAGCTCGTCGCGGTCACCGAGCAGCCCGGCACCGCGCCGAGCCGCCCCGAGCGCGTGACCCACGCCCTCGCCGCCGCCCCCGCGCCCGCGCCCGGGCCGGTGACGGCCCCCGCCACCCGGCTGGACCCCGCCGAGTACGTCGGCGACGCCGCGGCCCGGACCGGCTTCGCGGGCCTGGAGTCGATCGACGAGATCACCATGGTCGCGGTGCCCGACCTGATGAGCGCCTACCAGCGCGGCGACCTCGACGACGAGGGCCTGCGGACCGTCCAGCTGGCGGTGATGTCGCACTGCGAGCAGATGGGCGACCGGATCGCCGTGCTGGACCCGCCGCCCGGCCTGAACGCCCAGCGGATGCGCACCTGGCGCAACGAGGAGGCGGGCTTCGACTCCCGCTACGCCGCGCTCTACTACCCGTGGATCAAGGTGTTCGACCCGGCGAGCGGCCGCAACGTGCTGGTCCCGCCGAGCGGCCACGTCGCCGGGGTGTGGGCGCGCAGCGACGCCGAGCGCGGCGTGCACAAGGCGCCGGCCAACGAGGTCATCCGCGGTGCGGTGGACCTGGAGATCCGCCTCAGCAAGGGCGAGCAGGACCTGCTGAACCCGATCGGCGTCAACTGCGTGCGGGCGTTCCCCGGGCGCGGCATCCGGATCTGGGGCGCGCGCACCCTCTCCTCCGACCCGGCCTGGCGCTACCTGAACGTGCGCCGGCTCTTCAACTACCTGGAGGAGTCCATCCTCCTGGGGACCCAGTGGGTGGTCTTCGAGCCCAACGACGACCGGCTGTGGTCCAGCATCCGCCGGAACATCACCGCGTTCCTCACCGAGGAGTGGCGGCGCGGGGCGCTGTTCGGCCAGACCGCGACCGAGGCCTTCTACGTCAAGTGCGACCGCGACAACAACCCGCCGGAGTCCATCGACCTCGGGCAGGTGATCTGCGAGATCGGCGTCGCGCCGGTGAAGCCGGCGGAGTTCGTGGTGTTCCGGCTGTCCCAGTTCTCCGACAGCACGAGCCTCGTCAACGAGTGACCAGCACGGTCGGCACCCGTCGGTCGGCACCCATCGGAAGGTGACAACAAGCCATGGCTGAAGGCGATCCGCTCTCCACACACATATTCGGCGTCCAACTCGGCGGCTACAACGTCGAGTCCGTCAAGGAGATCAGTAACCTGACGGTCGAACAGGACGTCGTCGAGTACAAGCAGGTGACCCAAGAGGGCAAACTGATCGTCCGCAAGCAGCCCGGCGCCCGGCTGCCGGGCGAGGTGACGATCACCCGCGGCCTCGACAAGAGCGGCGCGTTCACGGACTGGATCAAGGAGACCCTCAACAACGGGGCGATCAACACCGCTCGGCAGAACCTCACCATCGAGGTCAAGGACACCACCGGTGCCACCCTGCGGCGCATCCAGCTGATGAACGCCTGGGCCAGCCGCTGGGAGGGCCCCACGCTCAGCGCCGGCGAGTCCAGCGCCGCGACGGAGACCGTGACCATCGTGTTCGAAGAGATCAGCGTCGAGTGAGGCGGAAGATCGGCCTGGAGGAGCTGCTGGAAGGCGCTCCGGCCCCGCAGAACACCGCGCCGCAGCAGCAGGCCCCGGGGCAGGCCGGTCCGGCCGGGCCCCGGGGGCGGGCGCCGCACACCGAGTTCGAGTTCGAGCTGCCGCTCGGGTACGTCGACGACGAGGGCACGGTGCACCGCCACGGCGCGATGCGCCTGGCCACCGCCCGCGACGAGCTGATGCCGCAGATCGACCTGCGGGTCAAGGAGAACCCGGCCTACCTGAGCGTGGTGCTGCTCAGCCACGTGATCACCAGGCTGGGCGACATCACCGACGTGCACGCCGGGATCGTGGAGCGGATGTACGCCACCGACGTGGCGTTCCTCCAGGACCTCTACCAGCGGATCAACAGCGAGGGCCACACGCGCGCCGCGGTGACCTGCCCGCACTGCGACGGCGCTTTCGAGGTCGACCTCGCCGGTGGGCGCCTGGGGGAATCGTGACGTACGCGCCTGCTCGGCTGTACGAGGAGATCGCGTACATCGCCTACCACTTCCACTGGCAGCGGGAGGACATCCTCGACCTGACCCACCGTGAACGCGGGCAGTGGGTGCGCGAGATCGCGCGGCTCAACACCCGTATCAGCGAAGGCGGGTGAGGGGGGTGGGGCTTCGGGACTGGATCGCCCGCCGGAGGGCCGGCGAGGCCGTGGGCGGCGCTCCCGGCGAGGCTTCCGGCGTCGCCTCCGTCCAGGCTTCCGGTGGTGCCGGGGCCGTCGGGGACACCGGGACGGGCGAGGCCGCCCGGCGCCCGGCGGCGGGGGACGGGGGATGGCGCGCGGTACGCCCGCTGACCCCGACCCTGGCCGGGACGGCGCACGGCGTCAGTGACGGTCTGAGGTTCCGGTCCCGGCTCGCCGCGTGGCAGGACCCCTCGCTCAGCGGCCCGCTCGGCCATGCGGTCCTCCCGTCCGCCCCGGCGGGCGTCCTGCGGGCGGTGGCGGTGCCGGGTTCCCCGTCCACCTTCACGGGCGGGGACGAGCTCGTGCTGCCGGAAGCCGTCGGGGCGGTCGAGACGGTCGGGGCGGTCGGGGCAGGGGAACCGGGGGAGTCCGGGGAGCCGGGCCCGTCGGGTCGGTCGCGGCAGGCGCGACAGGTTCAACGGTCCGTCGGAACACGGCGGCCTCCCGTGCGGCGGCTCCCCGTGCGGTCGGTGCCGTCTGCGCAGCGCGCTGGTCGCGCCGACCGACCGGTCGGGTCGGACGGTGTCGACGGCGGTGCGTCGGCGCCCGCTGCACCGATGCCCGATGAACGGATGTCGGCTGCGTCGGGGCCCGATACGTCGGCGCCCGATGCGTCGGGGCCTGCCACGGCTGCCGCGTCCCCGAGCCGGAACGCGTCGGCGGGTCGGGCCCGTCCGGTGCGGCCGCGCCCGGTCGGCGAGGCCCTGACCGTGGCGCGCCGTCCCCAGTTGCTGCCCGCGCGCCCGGTGACGGTGCTCCGGGCTCCGGGTGGAAGGCCGGAATCGGCCGACGCTCCGTCGGGCCGGAGCACGGATGCGGTGTCGACCGCGTCGGTGGCCGAACCGGCCGAGGGAGTGCGGCCGTCCGAGAGCGCCGAGGCCGCCGTACGGACGGCGGCCGGTCCGGGCGACGCAGCCGCGCCCGCGCGAGCCGGTCGGCCCGACGCGGTGGTGCAGCGCGCGCCCGTGGCGAACACCTCCGCGCCGGCCCGTCCGGTCCTCGGCGCGCCCTTGACCACGCTGCCCGCGAGCGCCTCACCGCTGCCCGCGGCCGGCCCCCGGACGCCTGACGCCGCCTCGGGTGCGCCCGCCATGCCGGTCGTCCCCGCCGCTGCCGGGCCCGCCGGCACCGAGCCGGGCGAACCCGGGCGCGCCGCTCAGCCCGGGACCGGCCGCCGCGAAGCCGCCCCTCGCCGACGCACCCGTACGGCCGCCGGTGCGAGTGGGCCCGACGGCGCCCGGCAGCCCGGACGTGGGGGTCACGACGCCGCCCCCGGCCTACCGAGCCGTACGGCCGCCGATGCGGGCCGTTCGACACCGACACCGGCACCGTCCCCGTCCGGCCCCGGAGGTGGGCCGGTCGGCGACGTATCCGTCCAGCGGGCGCCGGCCGGGCCTGGGACTTCCTCGCCCGCACCGTCGTCGTCCGCCCCCGAACGCGCCGGACAGCTGCGCCCCGAGCCGGCCGCTGCCCCCGCCCGTACGCGTACGGGCCTGGGTGCGCCGCTCGACGCGCTGCCGCCGACGGCGGCCGTGCCAGGCGGCACCGCGCCGCTGCTCGGCGGGCGCGGACCGGTCCGGCGGATCACGGGCCCGGTCGCGAGTGCCGCTCCGGGCAGCCGTACCGAGGGCGCGACGGAGCAGCGCGTGCTCCCCGTCGCCGCGCCCCCGGCCGATGAAGGGCCGCGCGTTCAGCGAGCCATCGGACGCCCCGGCGACGGCCCCGCGGACTCGACAGCCGTACCGCGTCGGGCCGATGAGGGCCGTTCGGCAGACCGCCCCGGCCCGGTCGGCGGCGGCCGAGGTGTGCACGCGAGTACCGAACGCGCCGGGAGCGGACCGGCGCCCGGCCGCGCGGCGGTTCCCGCCGCCGTGCCCGCCGCCATGCCCTCCGGCGCCGGGACGGGCCCGTCGTCCGGCGCCCCCACGCCGTCGCCCGGCGCCGGCCCGGAGCGCCGACCGGGCGGCGCGCCGCAGTCCGCCGTCCCGGCACACCGAACCCGTCCTGCCGGATCTCCGGGCCAGGGCAGTGCCCCGGGCCAGGGCGGCGCTCCGCTCGGAGGGACGAGCGGACCGGTGGTTCCCGTGCGGCCGCTGGCCGGTGGCCCGCAGGTGCAGCGGGCCGCGGAACGCACCGGCCCCAGGCGCGGGTTGATCGGCGAGCGCCCGATGCGGTCCGTCCTTGCCGCCCCGACGACGCCGTCCGTGACCGGTACCGGTACCGGCAGTCGTGCCGACGCCGGTACCCAGGCTCCCGCCCCGCTCGTGGTGCCGGCCGTCTGGACCCGGTCGCTCGCGCCGGGTACGGGCGCCGAACCGCCCGCCGCCGTGCCGACGGCAGGGCTCGACGGCGGCCGACGGAGCGGGGTCGTGGCTGCTCCACAGCGCTCGCGGACGTGGCAGTCTCCGAGTGCGGGAGAGGGCCGGACCGCCGCTGGGCAGCCGTCCTCGCAGGGGAGTCCGGTGCAGCTCCGTGCTCAGGGCGCCGCTGAGGCGTCGGGTCGTTCGTCCGGCACCGGTACGGTGCGCGGGATCGTGGCCGCACTGCAACGTTCGCGGACGCGACGTCCGTCGGAGCAGCGGGCCGACCGTCCGTCAGCGGAGGGAAGCCCAGTGCCGCCCGGTGCCCCCGTTTCCGTGTCGGCGCCGAGCGCGGCCGGCCCGGTGCCACCGGAGGCACGGTGGCCGCAGGGTGGTGTCGCCTACGCGGACCGCGCGACCCCGCAAGGTGTCACCGCGTCCGCGCTCACGTCCGCGCCCTCGACTGCGTTCAGGTCCGCAGGGCGTCCGAGGTTCGGCGACTCCGGGGCGCCGTCCGCCGTGGCGCGTGCCGCGCGCCCGCCCGTGGTCCGGCCCGCGCCCCTGCCGGCCCCGTCGCTCCAGCGGCTTCCGGCCGCCTCCCGGCCCGCGCAGCCGGCCCCGATGCAGCCGGCCCCGATGCAGCCGCCCACCGGTACGGCCGGGCCGGGGCCGCAGGTGCCCCAGGCACCCTTGCCCGTCGTGTTGCGCGCCGCGAGCGCCCCTTCCGTACGACCCGCGCCCGCGCTGTCCGGGCCGTCCGCGCCCGCGTCGGCGCAGCCCGGGTCGTCGGCGCCCGGCACGGCACGGCTGTTGCAGCGGGTGGCCGAGCAGGCGGGCCTGATCGGGGTGCCGCTGACCGCCGTACCGGCGCGCGGGCCGAGCACGGTGCAGGCCGCCCCGGCGACCGGTTCGCCGTCCCGGGCCGTCTCGCCGCCGGTCACCTCGTCCGCCGCGAAGACCGTCGGCGGATCGCCCGCCGAGACCGGCGGAAGTGGGCCGGCCGACCTCGACGAGCTGGCCCGGCGTCTGGTCGAACCGGTCGGGCGCCTGCTGCGCACCGAACTGCGCCGGGGCAGGGAGCGCGGCGGGAAGCCGTACGACTTGCGCCGCTGAGCGCAGGCCCGGCGGAGGGCGGCCGCCAGACCACCGCAGCGACGTGACCGGTAGCAGGAAGCAAGGAAGCAAGGAAGCAGGAAGCGGAACCGATGACCGACAACATCTTCGCGAGCAGTGTGTTCTTCAGCCTGACCATCGGCGGCAACGACCTGGGCGAGTTCACCACCTGCTCGGGACTCGGCGCCCAGGTCGAGATCGAGCAGTACGCGGAGGGTGGCAACAACGGCTTCTCCTGGCAGCTGCCGGGCCGCATCACCTGGTCGAACATCACGCTGACCCGCGCGGTCACCGCGGACACCACCAAGATCGCGCGCTGGCTGAGCGAGATCGTCCGGAAGGTCGAGCCGAAGGACGGCGAGATCGTGGCGCTGCGGCCCGACCTGAGCCGGATCGTCGGCTGGCAGGTGCTCGGGATCGTCCCGGTCCGGTGGGAGGGCCCGTCCTTCGACCCGGCCAACTCCCAGGCCGCGGTGGAGACCCTGGAGATCGCCCACGCGGGCCTGCGCCCGTCCTGACCGCCCCCGGGCCCCGCACCTCTCCCGCCTCACCCAGCCGCCCGCCCACGTAAGGAACACCGAGGATGTCCCCAGCGGTCCCCGCGAGCGTCACCCGGGCCCAACTGACCATCATGGAGCCCCCGTCCACCGTCGGCGCCCAGCCCGGCGGTGCGATCGCGCGACTTCCGCTGCAGTTCAACCCGGCGACCCTGGTGCTGCGCAAGTCCACCGAGTGGCGGCGCACGCCGTCCCGGATGGCGGGCCAGTCCGCGCTGCCCGAGTTCGTCGGCAGCGGCCCGCGCTCGCTCTCGCTCGACGTGTTCCTGGACTCGACCGCGACCCACGACAACTCGGTGGAGCGGGCGGTGGAGCAGCTGATGACGGCGTGCGTGCCCACCCCGACCAGCCTGGCGCGCAAGACCCCGGCCAGTCCGTGGATCCGGCTGGACTGGGGCACCCTGAAGACGACCTCGTTCAACGGGGTGCTGACCGGCCTCTCGGTCACCTACACGCTCTTCGACGTGGACGGCAATCCGCTGCGGGCGGTCTGCTCGCTCTCCATCGACGAGGCCAGCGTCGACCCGGCCGGCCAGAACCCGACCTCCGGCTCGCCGGAGGCCCGCAGCACCCACCGGGTGATCGCGGGCGACAGCCTGCCGCTGCTCGCCTGGCGGGCGTACGGGGACGCGACGGCCTGGCGCACCATCGCGGAGGCCAACGACATCGACGACCCGCTCGCCCTGGTCCCCGGCGCCGAGCTGATCGTGCCGGGAATCGACGAACTCACCCGGGGCGGGCGGCGATGACCACTCCCGAGGCCCGGGGCGGCCGGCCGTTCGCCGCGGATCCCGTCGTCGAGGCGCCCGGCCCGCTGCCGCCGGTCTGGGCGGCCCAACTGGTCTCCTGCGACATCGAGGAGAGCGTCGGCCTGCCCGACACCGCGGTGCTGAGCTTCCGGGACGCGGACCACACCTTCCTCGCCACGACCGGGATCACCATCGGTACCAAGCTGAAGGTGTCGGTGGTCACCGTGCAGGGGCACACCCAGGTGCGGCTGTTCACCGGCGAGGTGACCGCGCTGGAGCTGGAGGTCGACACCACGGGCTCGTACACCGTGGTGCGGGCCTCGGCGCCCACCCACCGGCTGATGCGCGGGCGCCGGGTGAAGGCCTTCCGGAACATGACGACCGCCGACATCGTCCGCGAGGTCGCCGCGGGCGCGGGCCTGTCCTGCGGCCGGGTCGACTCCTTCCCGGTCGTCCACCAGCAGCTGTCCCAGGCGAACGTCCCGGACTGGGACTTCCTCCAGTTCCTGGCGCAGGAGAGCGGCGCGCAGGTACGGGTGGACGACGACGGGCAGCTGGAGTTCGTCCGGCCCGAGCCCGCGTCCGGCGCACCGGCCCCCTCCACCCCCGCGCCGCAGAGCCCGATGGTGCTGGAGTACGGCCGCAACCTGCTGGAGCTGCGCGGTGTGCTGACCGGGGTGGCCGGCGCGGACACGGTCGAGGCGCGCGGCTGGAACGTCACCACCAAGAGCGCACTGGTCGCCACCGAACCGGCGGTGACCTCGCAGACCGTACAGCCGGGGATGAGCCCCTCGGAGGTGACCTCCGCCTTCCCCGGCCCGGCCCGGCTGACCGTCGCCGACACCCCGTACCGCACTCAGGCGGAGACGACCGCCGCGGCCCGGTCGCTGGCCGCCTCGGTGGCCGCCGGCTTCGGGGAGCTGGAGGCGGTCGTCGAGGGCAACCCGCGGCTGCGGGCAGGCACCCCGGTCGCCCTCGGGAACGTCGGCGCCGCCTTCTCCGGCCGCTACACCGCCACCGGGGTGCGCCACCTCCTCGAACCCTTCCGCGGCTACCGGACCACCGTGGTGGTCAGCGCGGCACCCGACCGCTCCCTGGCCGGGCTGGTCACCGGCGGCAACGCGCCGCCGCGCGGGCCCCGGATGCCGGGTCTGGCCGTCGCCGTGGTCACCGACGTGCGCGAGCCGGGCGAGGGGCAGCGCGGCTGGGTGAAGCTGAAGTTCCCCTGGCTGGACGACAGTTACGTCTCCGACTGGGTGCGCACCGTGCAGTGGGGCGGCCACGGGGGCGGCGGCGTGGTCAGCCCCGAGGTCAACGACGAGGTGCTGGTCGGATTCGAGCAGGGAGACCTGGACAGCCCCTACGTGCTGGGCGGGCTCTACAACGGCGTGGACCGGCCCTCGCCGCACGACGTTCCGCTGGTCGACGCGGCCGCCGGCAAGGTCAACCGCCGCTCCGTGGTGTCCCGTTCGGGCCACCGCCTGGAGCTGCTGGACGTGCCGGGCGGGAAGTCCGGCGTCCGCCTGGCCAGCGGGGACGGGAAGTTGGAGGTCAGCCTGGACCAACAACGCGGGGAGATCGTGCTCACCGTCCACGGCGCGGTCGGCGCGGCGGGGAGCACGGTGCGGCTGTCCTCCACCGGCATCACCCTCGACGCGGGCACCGGTGAGGTGAACGTGCGCGGCGGATCGGTGACCGTCCGGGGCACGACGGCGGTCACCGTGGACGGCGGAGCCGAGGCGGTGCTCAAGGGGGCCTTCGTCCGGATCAACTGACGAAACGTCAGGCAGACGTCAGAAAAGCACGCTGGCAGTAGAGGAGTGCCCACGACCCGAGGGCACCATCGGAATGGAGACCGCACATGCCCCCCGCAGCCCGGACCGGCGACATCACCGATCACGGCGGCGCCCTCACCACCCCGCCACCGGGCGCCCTCAGGGTGGCGACCGTGCTGATCGGCGGCAGGCCCGCCGCGGTGGTCGGCAGCCTGCACGCCTGCGTCCCGCACGTGGAGATGGGCCCGGCCAACGTCGTCCTGCCCGACCCAAGCGCGATGACCGGGGGAGTGGTCCTGATCGGCGGGCTGCCCGCGGCCCGCATGGGGGACAAGACGGCCTGCGGCGCAAGGATCGAGAGCGGCGCCTTCAACGTGCTGATCGGAGGCGGGGCATGAGCGAGCGATGGGGGTGCCCCCGGCCGAAGGCTGGGGGAGAGCGAATCATCAAGAGGTGCGCGTGGGCGAATGCCCCTGCCGAGCGGAGCGAGGTGGGCGCATGAGCGGGAGCAGCTTCATCGGCCGTGGCTGGGCCTTCCCGCTGCGGGTGAACGCCACCGGCGGCATCGGCATGGTGGACCGGGACAGGGAACTCGCCGAGGCCATCCGGCTGATCCTCGGCACCGCCCCCGGCGAGCGGCCGATGCGCCCGGAGTTCGGCTGCGGCATCCACGAGTACGTCTTCGCCCCCGGCGACAGCACCACCGCCGGGCGGATCGCGCGCGAGGTGCGCATCTCGCTGGAACGCTGGGAACCGCGGATCGAGGTCGACGACGTGGTGATCGCCTACGACAGCGTCGACGAGGGCACGCTCTACATCGACGTCCACTACACGGTGCGCGCCACCAACGACCGCCGCAACCTGGTCTTCCCCTTCTACACCATCCCGGAGTCCCCGGCCGCCGCGGACGGAGGCGCGAACTGATGGCCCTGCCCTCCCCGAACCTGGACGACCGGCGCTTCCAGCAACTCGTCGACGAGGCCAAGCGGTACGTCCAGCAGCGCGCGCCGGAGTGGACCGACCACAACGTCTCCGACCCGGGCGTCACCCTCATCGAGACCTTCGCCTACCTGGTGGACCAGCTGCTCTACCGGCTGAACCGGGTACCGGAGAAGAACTACTCCGCCTTCCTCGACCTCCTGGGCGTCCGGCTCTTCCCGCCCGCCGCGGCCCGGGCCGAGGTCGACTTCTGGCTCTCGGCCCCGCAGCCCGAGACCGTCCTGCTGCGGGCGGGCACCGAGGTCTCCACCCTGCGGACCGAGACCGACGACGCGGTGGTCTTCTCCACCGCCGACGACCTGCCGATCGTGCCCAGCTCGCTGGACCGGCTGGTCACCGTCTCCGCCTCCGGCGAGCAGTCCGACCGCACGGCCCGGCTGGCCGACGGCGCGGACGTGCCGTGCTTCCAGCCACGCCCGATGGCCGGCGACGCCATGCTCTTCGCCCTGCCGGCCGTGGTGCCGCGCTGCATCCTGGTCGTCCGGCTGGACAGCCGGGTGGAGGGCGTCGGCGTCGACCCGCGCCAGCCGCCGCTGGCCTGGGAGGTGTGGGACGGCGCGCGCTGGATCGGCTGCGAGACCGGCAGCGACACCACCGGCGGCCTCAACCGGCCCGGCGAGGTGGTGGTGTTCGTGCCCGCCGGACACACCGCGTCGGTGGTCGCCGGCCGACGGGCCGGCTGGCTGCGCTGCAGGGTCACCGAGCCGCAGCCCGGCCAGCCGTTCTACTCCGAGTCCCCCACCATCCGCCGTGCCGAGGTGTTCACGGTCGGCGGCACCGCGACCGTCGTCCACGCGCAGACCGTCACCGACGCGCCGCTCGGCTCCTCCGAGGGCGTCGCGGGCCAACGCTTCCGGCTCGCCCGCCCGCCGGTCCTGCTGGACGGCGGTCCGCCGGCGGTGGAGGTCGCGGCCGGCGAGGGGTGGGAACGGTGGACGGTCGTCGAGCACTTCGGCGACTCCTCGCCCACCGACCGGCACGTGGTGCTCGACGCGACCACCGGCGAGTTCCTCTTCCCGCCCGCGGTACGGGAACCCGACGGCAGCCTGCGCGCCTTCGGCGCCGTGCCGCCCAAGGGCGCGCGGCTGCGCGTCCCGCACTACCGCACCGGCGGCGGGATCGCCGGCAACGTCGCCCGCAGCACCATCACGGTGCTGCGCAGCTCCGTCCCGTACATCGCCCGGGTCGACAACCGCGAGGCGGCCAGGGGCGGGGTCGACGGCGAGACCGTGGAGAACGCCAAGCTGCGCGCCCCGCACCAGCTGCGGTTGCAGGAACGCGCCGTCACCGCCGGGGACTTCGAGCTGATCGCCCGGCAGGCCGCGCCGTCCGCCGCCCGGATCAGCTGCGTGCCCGCCGCCGGCGGCGATGCGGGGGCGGTACGGGTGCTGGTGGTCCCCGACGCGGTCGCGGACGACGGCGACCGGCTGCGGTTCGAGCAACTCATCCCCGACGAACAGGTGTTGGCCGCCGTCGCGACCGCCCTCGACGAGCGGCGGCTGATCGGCACCCGGATCCTCGTGCAGCCCCCCGCCTACCAGGGCGTGACGGTGGTCGCCCGGCTCACCACCCGCGCCGCGGACCCCGACCGGGTCCGCGAGGCGGTGCTCGCCGCGCTGTACCGGTACCTCAACCCGCTGCGCGGCGGCGCCGACGGCAAGGGCTGGCCGTTCGGCCGGGCGGTGCAGTACGGGGAGGTGTTCGCCGTGCTCCAGCGGGTGGCCGCCGTCGCGGGGGTCGAGGAGCTTCGGCTGTTCCCGGCGGACCCGATCACCGGGCGCCGGGGCGCGCCCGCCGAGCGGGTCGAAGTGCCGCCGGACGCCCTGGTCTTCTCGCACCAGCACCAGGTCGTGGTCACGGCGGCGGCCGAGGACGGGCAGTCATGAGTGGGCGGCGCGAGTTCGTGATCGCGAGGTGGGGCGCATGAGCGAGCGATGGGGGTGCCCCCAGCCGAAGGCTGGGGGAGAGCGAATAATTGAGAGGGGCGTGTGGGCGAATGCCCCTACCGAGCGCAGCGAGGTGGGCGCATGAGTAGGGCCGCCGTCCCGGGACTGCCCAGTCCGCACCCGATCGGCGAGCTGCTCCCCGCGCTCTTCGCCGACGACGACTTCGCCCAGCGGTTCACGGCCGGCCTGGACACCGTCCTCGCCCCGGTCTTCGCCACCCTGGACAACCTGCCCGCCTACTTCCAGCCCCGCCTCGCGCCGGCCGACTTCCTCGGCTGGCTGGCGTCCTGGGTCGCGGTGGACATCGACCCGGCGTGGCCGGAGGAGGTGCGCCGCGCGGTGGTCGAGCGCGCGGTGGAACTGCACCGGTGGCGCGGCACCCGGCGCGGCCTCACCGAGCGGCTGCGCCTGGTGCTGGGCGCCGGTGCCGAGATCACGGACGGCGGCGGCGTCTCCTGGTCGACCGTCCCCGGTGCCGCCCCGCCGCTCCCCGCGCTGAGCGGTGAGGTGCTGATCCGGGTCTGGCCCCTGGACGGTCCGGGGCTGGACGAGGACCAGGTGTTGTCCGTCGTCAGGGCGGGTTGCCCGGTCCACCTGACCTGCCGGGTGGAGATCCTGCCCGGCCCACCCGGGCGAGTGGAGGACTGACGGATGCCGGTGTGCCCCGACTGCGGAACGGCCAACGGGGAGGGGGACGACTTCTGCGGCAACTGCGGTGCGTACCTGGGGTGGTCGCGCGGCGCCGCCGCCACGGCGGCTCCGACTGCCGGACCCGCGGCGGCGCCCTCGCCCGCGCCTGCACCTGCACCTGCACCCGCTGAGCGTGTTACGCCTGCGCCCGCTGCACCGGCTGCGCCTGCCGAGCCCGCTGTGCCCGCTGCGCCTGCCGAGCCCGCTGCTCCCGAGACTGCGCGCACCGAGTCCACCTGGCGCGCGGTGTCGCGACGGGTGACGCGCGCCAGGAGGGAGCAGCCGCCCGCCCCGACCGTCGAAACGCCGACCCCGCCCGACGAGGAGCCGGCGGTCCCGGCGGAGGCCGAGCCTCCGAGCTCGACCTCCATCCGCGTGCGGCCGGTTCCGGTTCCGGCTCCAACTCCGGCTCCGGCTCCGGCGCCCGAACCGACCCCGGCCCCGATCTCTGCCCGGGAACCGGCTCCGAGACCGGATCCCGAAGCGGCTCCGGCCCCCGAACCGCAGGCCGATCCGGTGGCCGTGCAGCCCGCCAAGCCCGTCGCACCACGCCCGGTCGTCCGGGCGTCCGCGGCCGACGAGGCCCAGGACGGCCCGCCCTGCCCCCGGTGCGGCACGCCCAACCTGCCCGATCGGCGCTTCTGCCGCCGTTGCGCGGCACCGCTGACCGACACCGCGGCCCCGCCGAAGCTGCCGTGGTGGCGTACCCGCTGGCCGTTCCGGCGCCGGGTGCGGATGGGAGGTTCGGGCAACGCGCTGCGCCGCACCATCGCGCTGCTCGTGCTGGTCGCGGTGGTGGTCGGCGGGATCCTGCTCTACCCGGTCGGCAAGGACGTCTTCCAGGACGTGCTGGACAAGCTCCGCAGCACCGCGCCGATCACCCCGGCCCAGACCTCGGCGAGCGCCGCGGTCGAGGGCCATCCCGCGACCGCGGCCGACGACGGCCTCACCAACACCTACTGGGGCGCACCCGCGATCGGGGACTCCGTCACCTTCGGCTTCCGCACCCCGTTCCGGCTGGTGGACCTGATCGTCCACACCGGCGACTCCGCGGACCCGCAGCGCTACCAGCAGCAGGCCCGTCCCGTCGTCCTGGCCTTGGAGGTCACGGCCTCGGACGGGGAGGTGCACCGGCAACAGATCACGCTCAACGACCAGCCGGGCCCGCAGACCGTGGCGACCGGGATCAGCGACGTCGTCCAGGTGAAGCTCACCGTCCGCGAGGCCGCCGGAACCGGCCCCGGCCGGGCCATCGCCCTGGCCGAGGTGGAGTTCTTCAAACGCACCTGATGGACACTCACTGTCAGTGCACCATCGGCCAGTTGGCCACTCAGGCGAGGATTGCGGACAGCCGGCCCCGTTTAACGACCATCTGCCGTTCGGCAACGTACAGTTGGTGATGTGGACATGTCCACTTCAGGACATCGACAAGAAGGAGTACCTTTCTCGACCACTCACCTCAGGCGCGGTGCGGGCCGACGGATGCTGCCGGTGCGGGGAGCAGCCGAACCGCGGGTGCAGCGTCGCCGGACTGCGTGACAAGGCCCAGCGGCTGACGGCCGCCGGGATCCAGGTGCTCTACGGCTTCTACGAGTACCACGGCGGCAACACCCCGGACGTCGGAGGCAGGGGCTGGACGAGCCTGGAGGGCAAGCTCGGCCCCTTGGAGGGCATGACGACGACCGGGACCCGCGACCAGGCCGAAAACGCCTTCAACCGGTCCGGTTCCGGGATCCCGCCGGTCACCGGGCGATGGACTACGGAGACAGCGACATCACCAAGGGCTTCGGCAACTGCCCGGAAGCCACGTACAACACGTGCGCGGAACTCAAGAAGGGCGCTGCGGACCGCGCCGCCGGCAAGCTCGCGGCCACGCTGTCCTGGACGACCACGTACAACGACCCGTGGTACGTCGACGAGCTGCTGGGCGACGCCCACGTGGACGGCATCATCGCGGGCTACGGCGCCTTCACCGGCGTGCGGGAGTACGACGACAACTGGCAGTGCGCCAACGCCGTCAACCTCGTCCGTGACTGGGTGAACCGCCACAGCTCCACCCACCGCATGGCCAACAGCGGCGACCGCCTCTTCAGGTAGTGGCGCGCCTGGTCGGGTAGCGGACAGCCCCGGGCCGGGGTCGTGGCGGATGCACTCGCCACGACCCCGGCCCGTTCACGTCGGACTCGCCGTCCGGGGACGCTCAGTGCGGGTATCGGCTGCGGATGGCCCGGGCGGCGTCGGTGCCGTCGAGGAGGGTGTGCAGGAGGGCGGTCAGGGTGTCGACGTCCGAGGCCGTGAGCCGGGCCGCCATCTCGGTGGTCAGGCGTGCGGTGGCGTCGCCGAGCTGGGCAGCCAGGGTGCGTCCGGCGTCGGTGAGCTGGATGAGGACGGCGCGCTTGTCCTGCTCGTGTGGGATCCGGCTCACCAGGTCGCGCTGGACCAGGGAGTCGACCAGCCGACTGGGGCTGCCCTGTTCGCAGACCAGCAGGCGCCCGAGGGCGGCCAGGGTGACCGGCTGGTGCGCGGCGAGGACGTCGAGCACCTCGGCCTGTGCGGGGGTGAGGCCCAGGTGGCGCAGGGCGTCGCCGAGCCGGCGGCTGCCCTCGCGTTGGGCGGCCAGGAGCAGGTAGCGCAGTTCGTCCTGCGGAGCCCGGGTGGTGCGGCTGTGGTCGGCGGTCACGGGCTGCCCTTCGTTTCGTCCATCGGTTGAGCGGGTGTGGGGCCAGAATATCAATGACACGACATTGATGACACGACATCGATGTTGTGTCATCGTTGTCCCGTCATCGACGGAAGCCCGTTCGGGCGGAAGGAGCACGATCATGCGATCCGACTTCGTCGTTCTCGGCGCCACCGGCACCACAGGCAACCTGATCGCCGGACAGCTCGTCCAGCAGGGTGGGACGGTGACGCTGGTCGGCCGGGACGCGGGCCGACTGGCGTCGATCGCTGCGCGGTTCGACAGCGCGGCGGTGACCGTTCTGGCCGCGGACCTCGCGGACCACGCCGCGCTGGCCGCGACGGCCCGGGCGGGAAAGGTACTGGTCAACACGGTCGGCCCGTTCACCCGCTTGGCCCCGCCCGTGGTGAGCGCCTGCCTCGACGCCGGCACGGCGTACGTCGACCTCGCCAACGAGCGGGCCGCCGTGCGCGCCCTGCTCGACCGCGACGCCGAGGCACGCGAGCGGGGCGTCGCGCTCGTCACCGGGGCCGGCTTCGGACCGGCCGCCACGGAGGCGCTGGTGCTGACCCTGCGTGAGCGGATGGCGGACCCGGCGCGCGTGGTCGTCGCGTCGGCCGCCACCACCGCGTACGACACGGAGGGCGTCCGCGCCACGGTGGCCGAGGCCGCGGCCGAGGGTGCCACCGTCTACCGGGCCGGCGAGCTGGTCCGCTTCCGGCTCGGCGACGGCGCCACGACGCTCACCTTCGGCGGCGTCGGCCGGACGGTGATCCCCGTGCCGACCGGAGATCTGGAGGCAGCGCGCGACGCCGGCGGCGCGCCCGACGTGACCGCGTACGCCGCTCCGCGCGGGGGCACCGGGACGGACGGCCGCTCCTACGCCTACGCGGAACTCACCGCCGGGGACGGCCGACGGCACGTCGCCGAGCTGAGTACGGGAGAGGGATTCGCCTTCACCGCGGCCCTGGCCGCCGCAACCGCGGCCACGCTGCTCGATGGCCCGCCCCCGGGCGCCCGGACGGCGGCGCGACTGCTCGGCGCCGAGCGCGTCGCGGCCCTGCCCGCCACCACCATGCAGCTGGGCCGGTGATTCGGATGAGCGCCTTTGAGTCCTCGACCGAGTCCTCGACCGAGTCCTCGACCGAGTCCTCGACCGAGTCCTCGACCGAGTCCTCGACCGAGTCCCCGACCGAGTCCCCGATGCCCACCGTGCACCGGCTGGGCGACGACCTGGTCAACTTCTACCTCGTCGACACCGGCCCGGCTCTGGTGCTGGTCGACGCCGGGCTGCCGGCGCACTGGGACGGCCTGCTCGGGGCACTGCGCGGTCTCGGCAGACCCGTCACCGACATCGCGGCGGTCCTGATCACTCACGGCCACCCGGACCACGTGGGCCTCGCGGAGCGGGTCCGTGTGGAATCCGGGGCCGATGTCTGGGTACACGAGTCCGACGCGCCGATCCTGGCCGAACCACGGCGCCTCAACCAGGTCTGGCGCCCCGAGCGCTCCCTCCTCGGCTACGCGGTCCGCCGCCCGAGCGGCCTGCGGGCACCACTGCATCTGGCTCGGGGCGGTGCGCTCCGCACACCGGCGGTCCGGCAGCTCCGCACCTTCGCGGACGACACCCGACTCGACGTCCCCGGCCTGCCCCTGGCGGTGCACACCCCAGGGCACACGCACGGCAGCACCAGCTACCTCCTCCCGGAGGCCTCCCTCGCCTTCACCGGCGACGCCCTGGTCACCAACGACGCGGTCGCCGGCCGCGTCGGGCCCTGCGTCATCTGCCAGGCCTTCACCCAGGACAGCAAGGCGGCGCTGGCCTCCCTGGAGAAGGTTGCCGAATACGAGATCGACACGGTCCTGCCGGGCCACGGTGAACCATGGCGGGACGGTCTGGCGGAGGCCGCACGGCTGGCGGTGGCCGGCGGCATTCGATAGCGGCAGGAGAAGGGAGGGCGCCGCCGCACTGTGGTCCGGGCTGGGCATTTGTCTCGGGCGCCGAATAGGGGTAGTGTCTCCCAGTCGCTCGGCTGGGAGCACCGGACACGCAACTGCGCGGACGGTCCCGGGGCGGCCAATCCTCTGAACCATCACTTCCCGGTCCTCGCCGGCCGTTTCGCGTTGTCGCGTTGCGGTCAGGTGTTGAATCGGTGTGCGCGTTTTATCGGATTGCGGTCGGATTCGCTTTTCGGAGCGAGGGTCGGCTAGAGTTTGAAACGTCGGACGGGGCGTCAAGCCCCAGAGGACATCGGCGAGTTGGATGAACGAAGC
>NZ_JBIWPN010000070.1:0-18005 GCF_044768305.1 Kitasatospora sp. NPDC101155
GCTGGCGACTGGGCCGTTTGCGCCGCGAACCGACCGTCCAAGGAGCCCTGATGCGGCAGGCATTCGGACAGTTCCAATACCCGACTCCACCATTAGCGGTCTTCCAGGACGACCTAGTGCGGACATACCGCGGCTTCCTGGACCGCCGGCGGGCCGACCGCCCGCAGGAGGAGTACCGGGAGCCCACCGAGCAGGAATGGCACGACTTCCAACAGCACTTCGAGCTCCGCAAGGTCTCCCTCGGCACCTGCGGCCGGCCCTACGGAACCCCCTGCAAGCACGAACACGCCTGCATCCGCTGCCCCGTCCTCCAGCTCGACCCCCGCCAGAAACCGCGCCTTATCGAGATCATCCAGAACCTGCGCGAGCGCATCCGCGAAGCCCGCGCCAACGGCTGGCTCGGCGAAGTCGAAGGCCTCCAGGTCAGCCTCGACGCTGCCACCGCCAAGCTCACCAGCCTCAACCGGACCCGTGCCGACGGCCGACCCCAACTGGTCAACCTCGGCATGCCCCTCTTCACCGACACCCCGCCCACGGCAGGAGAACCCCCCCATGCACCCGATACGCCTGATTTCGTTCGGCTACCTGCACCTCAAGGGCGGCCCGCCGCCGACTGCTGACCGCGTCGAGGACGTCCGGGACCGGCTCCGCGACCCGGCCGCTGCCCGCGGCATCCTCGACCTCGACGGCCTTGACCCCCGCGTCCAGCAGATCGTCATCAACACCCCCGGCGCCCGCGAGCTGATCGACAACCTCGCCGACTACGCCGATCTCCCGGCCGGCCCCCGGCGCATCGCCATCGGATGCGCCGGAGGTCGGCACAGGGCATCCGGTCTTACCGAAATCCTCGCCAACGAACTTCGACACCGCGGCCACCAGGTCGAGGTCGAGCACCTCCACGTCCACCTGCCCCGCGTGCTGAAGAGCAACGGGCGGTGACTCGCTCAGTCCGCCCAGCCTTCCGTGTTGGAGTACGACTCATAGCTGTAGCGGGTGCCGCGGTCCCATTCACGGCCAGTCAGGCTCTGGTAGGCGGTGTCCGGGACGTACAGCAGCGGCTCGGCCCAGATGAAGTCGTCTGCGTACGGCAAGAACAGGGCCGGGTCGTTCAGCACCGCTTCGTACTCGTCTCGGCCGGCGGCCACGACGGCGGCGCGAGTGTAGAGAAACGCGTCACCCGACACCCTGGTGCCGTACTCCTTGCGATCGAGTCGGTACAGGGCCCAGGAAAGCTGCTCGGCGAATCCCACGACTGCTGGCAGCGGACCGTTCATCAGCCTGGCCTCCAGAGCGGCGGCGAGCTGTTCCGAATCCGGATCGGCCCCGGTGGGCCTGCACTCGTCGATGAGCTGCCAAAAGGAGTCCTCGTTCATGGCGGACAGCATGGACGACGACTGTGACAGTCCAGCGACTGGCACGACCTCTCCGTCCCCCCCGGCACCTGGAACGCCACCGCACCAGAGGCAAGTCAAATCGCGCCGGGATCATGCTTTACCCGACCGACACCCGTAGTCCGGAAAAGCAGCGTGGCAGTAGGCCGCGAGGTCGCCCGAATCCTGGAGAGCTTCGGCTCGCGCGTCGCCCTGACCCACCGCCACGTCCACCTGGGCGTCGTCGAACCCGCGCCCTCCGGGCACTGACGCTGCCCACCACCGCGCCCGTCGTCCCCGGCCAGCCAGGCCGGGGCGGCGGGCGCCGTGGTGCGCGGCGCCGGCCGCCCGGCCGGACACCCGATGACGGAGGATCTCGTGACCACCGACACCACCCCGCCCGCCCAGATCACCGCCGTCTACGAGCCGTTCGCCCAGCCCGGGCGGCCCTTCCGCCAGGACAGCGTCCTGGACGGCATGACCGACTGGGAGCTGGCCCGCATCGCGCTCGACCGACGCAGCTCCGCCGTCTACCACGACGACCCGCGCGCAGACGAAGCCCGGCGGATCGGCGAGGAGTTCACCGCCGCCGAAGCCGCGCGGGTCGACGCGTTCCTCGCTGCGGGCATCCAGGACGTTCGCCGCCTGGACGCCGTCGCCGACGCCCAAGCGCTCACCGGCGAGGACCGGGACTGGCTGATCGACCAGCTGCGGCTGGCCTGGGACCGCCTGGACCGCCTGCACGACTGCCTCGACCGCTCCGGCAGCCTCCTGACCAACACCTACGCCGCGAGCAGCGTCGACTATGTCCGCTGGTCCCGCAAGCCCGGGGCCTTCTCGCCCCTGCACGGCGGCCGCCCCGGCCGCCCGACCACCGCCGGCTGACCGGACCACGCCCCCCACGCCACAGCAACCGTCAAGAAGGGTTGAAATGACCGAGACCTTCGAGTCCATCCGCTACACCGCCGACGTGGTCGCCACCACGCCGGACGGCCGTGTCCTGCTGATCGAGCGGGGCTGGCCGCCCTTCGAGGGCGCCTGGGCGCTGCCCGGCGGCCACGTGGACCCGGGCGAGTCGAGCCGCGAGGCAGCCGCCCGGGAACTGGAGGAGGAGACCGGCGTGCGGGTGGACACCACGGACCTCCTCCAGCTCGGCGCCTGGGACACCCCCGGCCGCGACCCCCGCGGCCGGTACGTCACCGTCGCCTACCTCGCCGAAGTGCCGGACGACACCCCGATCACCGCCGGGGACGACGCCCGCACCGCCCGCTGGTGGAAGTGGAACGAGCTCCCGGAGCAGCTGGCGTTCGACCACGCCGCGATCCTCGCCACGGCCCTGCGCGGAGAGCCGGCCGGTCTCGCGGGCACCGCGGCCTGACCGGGCACTGACGCTGCCCACCACCGCGCCCCGCTCACCCGGCCACCCAAGCCCGGCGAGTGGGGCGCCGTGGTGCGCGGCGCGGCCGCCCGGCCGAACCCAGCTCCCCTCGGAGGCACCTGATGACCGAGCAGACGACCCGCGCCCGCCTGCTGAGCACCGCCCTCGACACCGCCGACAACATCGCCATCGCCGCCGCCGCGGCCGCGGCTGGCCTCACCACCTACCGCGCCCTCACCGGCCGCCCGGCCGAGACCCGTTTCACCCTCGCCGTGGCCGCCGCCGGCCTCGCCGTCTGCCTCGCCGACCAGGCCACCACCCAGCTCCGTCGCCCGCTGCGCCACCGCCTCGGCGTCCCGGCCTACGGCTACGCCCCCGCCGCCGCTGCGTCCGTCCCGGCTCCGTCGAGGGAGCAGCTCGCCGTGGAGGTCGCCGCCGACGCCGCACACCGCGCGGCCACCGGTGCCAACGGCCTGGACCGCAGCGGCGGCAGCCTGACCGAGGCCGGCAACTGGGTCGGCGTGGAGGACGGCACCGCGACGTGCGAGCTGCCCGGCGGCGCGCACCTGCTGTGTGTCCCCTCCCCCGCCGACCAGCACGGCTACATCACCCGCACCTACCTGCTCGTGCGGGGCGAGGAGAAGCCGGTCGAGGTCCGCAGCATCAGCGACCTGGTTGCGCTCCTGGACAACCCCGCCGCCGACCTGGCACAGCCCGCCGACAGCGAGGACCAGGACGACGACCCGTGGAGCGCCCTCGGCCGGGACCTCGCCATCGCCGAGCTCTGCCCCACCGAACCGCTCGACGACGAGGACCAGGCCGACGAGGACGACGACATCGACCAGGAGGCGGAGGCCCACGCCGCCGGCCTGCTGTAGCCGACCGCCCTCGATGCCGGGTCGGCCCTCTCACGAGGGCTGACCCGCCGCCCACCGCACCTGACCACCCGCCACCAACCCGGCCCCGGACCGCACCCCAGCGGGCCGGGGCCGGCCTGTCGAAGGAGACCCGGAGATGACGACCACCCCCGCACTGGCCCCGGCCGGCCGCCGCGGCCTTTTCACCGCCGACCCCGCCGACCGGCTGCGCCCCGGCACCCCGGACCGGCCCTGGGAGCTGTGGCTCACCGGCCCCGACACCCTGCTGGAGATGCCCGACCTCGCCACCGCGCTGATGGCCGCCGCCGAACACAACGCCGCGGCCGCCGACCTCGAGGACGGCTCCCCGCTCCAGCCCGTCACCCACGCCCTGGTCCTCCACCACGGCTACGCCTGGCGCCGCGAGGGCGCGGCCCGATCGGGCGCCGGCATCGCCGTCCCGTCGCTGTGCTGGACCGCGCGCTGCTCGGTGTGCGGCGACCTGGTCGAGGACGAGTACATCCCCCACCACGCCACCCCCGAGAGCGCGGCCGACGACGCCGTCGGCAGCCGCGAATGGGACGAGCTCCCCGACGGCCGACTGGTCTGCGACCGCGTCGACGACGCCCACGACGAGGCCCGCGCCCAGGCCCGCCCCGAGGACGCCCCCGAGCAGCCGGACGAGAACCAGCTCGCCTTCCTGTAGGCCCACCACCTCGATGGAGGACCACATGCTCCGACCCGTCATCGCCCCCCGCCCCGACAGCCCCGCCAGTCAGGCCGTCGGTTTCGACCTGGACGGCACCCTCGCGGTGGACGATGGGTGGCAGGGCGGCCGCATCGGCCTGCCCCAGCCCGGCGCCATCGAGGCGCTGCGCACCATCGCCCAGCAGCGCGCCGTCTTCGTGTTCACTTATGCGGTTTCGGACATGTCCTTGCTACGTTCCAGCGGTGCGATCCAGACCAAGAGATCCGGGCGTGCTGGGCTGGCGGGTGTTCTTCACCCGGCGTGAGCTTGGGCTGCCGCAGGCGAGTACGGACGTGATGGTCGACGTTGCTGCTCTGGACGACTGGTTGGACGAGTACAGGATCGGAGACGGCTCGCCGTACCTGATCGATCCGCTCGGCCGGTACGACGTCGACCTGAACGACTACTTCGTCACCATGCTCGCCAACGAGCCTGACACGACCCAGGCCGCCGTCGCCTACGACCTGAAGCGGTTCCTCAAGTTCCTGTGGGACAACCGGGGCCGCCGGAGCTGGAAGGCCGCCTCGCCGGATGACCGGGCAGCCTTCAAACACTGGCGGCTGCACGACGCTGCCGGCCCGAGAGTGGAGGCGACGACCTGGGACCGTGAGGTCGCCACGGTCAACCAGTTCTACCGCTGGGCCGTCGCTGAGGGGCACGCGGCACGGAACCCGTTCCGGCAGCGGGTATCCCGCAGCCGCGATCCACGTCGGCCCTCGGGTGAGCCGACCCCGGCCGAGGCCTCACACGAGGGGCGGCCCAACGACGTCGAGTGGCTGCCGCCCGCGACCTACCGCCTGTGGAGAGACACGGGAGTGCGCGGGTTCACCCCGCATGGCCTCCCCGACCGGTCGTTCCGCGGCCGGTTTGCATCACGGAACTCGGCCTTCACCGACTCGCTGATCCGCACCGGGCTGCGGCTGTCCGAGCAGACGAGCCTGAGCCTGTTCGAGCTGCCCGAGCCGGTGCCCGGGACGCTCAACTTCCGCACCTGGCTGCCCGAGGTGATCGCCAAGGGCGGATCGGCTCGACGCATCTACTTCCCGGTGTCCTCGCTGAAGGACGTGTGGGACTACGTGGAGACGGACCGGGCGGAGGCTGTCGAAGTGGCGCGGGGGAAGGGCCTCTACGAGCGGATCCGCAAGCCGCTGATCGTCTCGGACCCGCGTAAGCCGGTGGTGGTGATCGACGGCGAACGCCTGCCGATCGGCAAGCTGGACCACCGCGAGCGCCGCCGGGTCCTGATCGAGACCCCAATCGGGTGTGGGCCTTCTTGCATTAGACCGGGGGGGAACAGGTGGCCGACTGATGGTCCTGTACCCAGGGCTTCCCGCCAGAGCGCGGGCGATCCCAGAAGGCCGGCCATAACCCGGTTATGGCGAGTCTCCTTGGGGACCGCGGTGGCGTTGACGTCCCCTCCGGGAGCTATAACCCGGTTATGGGAGATCCAGGATGATCTCCGGCTGGCGAGGACTGCTCTGCAGGACGCCTGAGGCAAGGATCTACCGTGCCGGCGCGCCATAACCCGGTTATAGGTGGACGTCAGTCGCGGAGGTTCTCGATCAGCGCCTCGGCCAGCTCATACATCTTCGTCTTGTCGAGAACCGACCCGATGGCGGTCACGAAGGCAGCGATGTCATGCCAGTCGACGTCGGGGACTGACAGCGCCGTTGCGTGAGACGCCCGCTGTTCTGGCACATCAGCGGCAGCCTCGGCGAGCATCGCCGGAGCCACATGCCGCTCGCTGGCCTCAGCGCTGGCGGTGGCACTGCTGGCTCCACCTGTGGCGGCTCCTTGGGGAGATCGCGCCGTCGAAGCGGGGCGGGGAACCTGGGTCCCAGCCGGGGCGCCGGAGCCCGGCGCGACCACCGGTGTCTGTCCGGGAGCAGCCGCCTGCCTCTCCGGAACCGGTGCCTGCGCCGACTGCTGCTGCGAGGCTTCGTAGGCGCTGAGCTGTTCCTCGGGCGGCAGACTCGTGTAGGCGCGGGCCGCCTTCACCCCGAGTTCGCCGGAGTTCACCTTGGCCTGAAGTTCGGGCGTGAGATTGAGTAGCGCGATACGGAAAGACACGAAGGGCTGGGTCTTGCCGATGCCCTTAGCGACTTTGCTCTGCGACATCCCGCGGCCGGCCGGAGGCTTGTCGGTGAGAACCTGCAGGGTCTGGGCCTCCTGGATGGGGGTGAGGCCTACACGCAGGAGGTTCTCGGCGACCGCCCACACCAGCGGGTCTTCCGCAGCCTTGTCGTTGATGAACGCGGGCACCTCGATGAGGCCCGCCCGCCGGGCGGCCTCAAGTCGGCGGTGCCCCGCTACGACAACGTACTGGTGACCCGCGATCCGGCCGGAGTGGTGCGGGTTGTACCGAAGGAACTCGGTCGCGGTGCAGACGGTCAGCGGCGTGATCACACCGACGTTCTCGATGCTGGTGGCCAGGTCGAGGAACTCCTGGTCGGTCTCGTCGATCGTCCCTCGAGGGTTGTCGGGGTTGTGCGAGATCTGCCCGATGCTCAGGACTGGAGCCTTGGGTGCGGCGTGGGTGGGCTCGTCGAGAGGCTCGCCGTCGAGCATGTCGGCGAGGTTGACGCGGCGGCTCATCGTGCGGATCCGTTCAGGTTGAGCTCAAGAGCCAGCTTGAAGAAGTCCTCACGAGCTTCGAAAGAAGCTCGGTTGGGCTTGTACTGGGTGACGACCAGGCCTTCCGCGGCAGCGCGGGAGTGGACCTTGTAGTGGCGCACCACGGTCTTTGCCAGGGGGAAGCCGTTCTTCTCCACGAACTCCTGGGTCTGCCGCAGATCGACGTCGCCGTCGCGCGGGTCCCAGTTGTTGATGACGACGGTGTACGGAAGGCCGCGGGGCTCGACGATCTGGCGGACCGTGCGGACGGTCGGCTTGAAGCCCAGGGGCTCCGGCTCGATCGGCAGGATCACGCTGTCGGCGTTGTCCAGCACGGCGCGGAGGATGTCTGCCGCCTTGCCATCGCCGAGCGGGTCGGCGGTGGCGTCGTCGTCGGACAGGTCCAGCCATCCCGGGGTGTCGACGAAGATGTGCCGGACCGACTTGACGGCGCGCAGCTTACGAAGCGACCCGAGGTCGTTGTGCGCCTGGGCGAAAAGGAAAGGAAGTTCATCGCCGACCCGGTTGGACCACCACGCGGTCGACCCCTGAGGGTCAACGGAGACAGCGAGGACCGGGGGCTGCTCACCGACCTTACGGCCGATCACATCGGCGGTTACTGCGGCGAGGTTGACGGTCAGCGTCGACTTGCCGACGCCGCCCTTCTGGTTCAGAAGAACATGCACGTGTGCCATGGAAGCTCCGTGTGATTCCCATTGCTGGTACTTCGGACTGCCACAGGATGTCAGAAGATCCAGATCAGAGCACATATGGGTGGCATCCAGGCGTGCCGCTGCCCTCTGTGTACAGCTTGCATGCGGAGATACCCCTCGAGTTCGTCTTGGACCAAACAGGTCCAGCTGACCGGATCGCCGGGATAACTTGGCAGGAGAGCGAATCCACGGCGAGTCGAAGGAGCAGCACAGTGTCGTGGAGAGATGCGGTCCCGCCGGCTCTGAGGATGCTGCTCCAGCGGGACGACCACGTGGACCCGCACCTGGAACTGCTGCGCCTTGGCGCGGACAATCCGGACGTTGCTGCGGAGGACATCACCGTCACCCTGGTCCTGGACGGCGCGCTCGTGACGGGGACCGTGGTCTCCACCGAGGCCTGGGAGCGTCTCCACCTCGGCCAGCTCGGGGATCAGGACTACGGCCTGCGTCGGGTCGTTCGGGAGGCGCTTGTCCACTTGGACGACGCCGCCGAGAAGGGTCGGCGCCGTCGTGAGCCGGACCGCCGTTTCCTCCACCTGCGGGACGTCACCTACCGGTCCGGTCGGGCCGCCCACACCCTGCCGGTCTGGCGCGGTCCGGTCGCGGCGGTCAGCGGGTGGACGCTCGGTGAGCCTGACAAGGGCTGACCGGTACCGGTGTCACGGGCGTAGCCCGAAGAAGTCCCGCAGCCGTTCCCGCAGGTCTCTGCGTGACGGGCCGCTCCGTCGCTGCGGTGCGATGGTCGGCGGGTATGCCGGCGGCGGTGGAGCGAGCGGTGAGCCGGACGGCTGTGGTGGCATAACTGGCGGGGGCGGTACGGCGGGTGGCCGGGGCGGGGCGATCAGGTACACGGAGTCGTCCGCAGGCCGCTTGGTGTCGCGGCCCTCGGCACGTTCCGGTGTCGCCGCGGGTCGTTGCTCCTGGCCGCCCTGGTCGGCTGGCCGCTGTTCTTCCGGGCCAGGCTGCTGCGTCAGTGCCAGCACCGAGCCGGGGAGGGGTGCGGGGTCGGCGGGTGTGACGGTGACCTGCGGCTCGGGTTGAGCAGGGTGGCCGGCCGCCCGCGGTGCTGGATCGGTCTCACCTGCGGGTTCGGGCTCCGGCGCGGGTTCGGGGGCAGAGGGAAGCACCAGCCGGTGGCGCTCCTGGTAGAGCGCGGCGGCTGCTCGCCGCCGGGCATTTCACCGACCGGTCTGGACCCGCTCCAGGGTGCGCATCAGGTCCCGGACAGCGGTGAGGGTGAACGTGCCCAGGGTACGGGTGAGCTCGTCGAACGAGGTCGGGGCAAGGCCCGCCCGGCCACGAACACCACCACCGGCCGCTCCTGCGCTACCGCCCCGTGCAGCACGGCGGGCAGGATCTCCTCGGCGAGGATGCGCGCGCCATCGCCCAGGGGAAGCTCATCCCCTAACGCTCCTGGCAGTGGCACCTACGGCTCCAGGCGGGGATCGTCGATGTCGACGGTGACGATCCCGGGCGGATACAGCTCCGGACGGGCCGTCAGGATCAGGTGCTGCTGCGGACGCACCGGGGTGGGCAGACTCGTGGCGATCGCGTGCGCCAAGTCCTGGCCCCCGTACCCGTCGCGGACCATGGTCGCCACCACCACGGCGGTGCTCGCATCCAGCGGCTCGAACTCCAGAGAGGGCAGCGCCAGGACCGCGTGCGCAGCACCCTCGTCCTTGATCTCGGCCTCGACCAGGCACAGCACCGGCACCAGCAGATGCTGGAACGGACTGTGCAGAGCCGCATCCACGATCCGGTGCAGACGCGGGTGACCGGCGGCCAACGCGGACAAAGCGCTGGAATCCAGAATGATCACGCGCTGCGCCTAGGGGCGACCTTGGCGCGTGCGTCCTCCGCGGCGATGCCGTAGACCCGCTGCAGCAGGTCCGGGCCCTGGTCCAGCTCCGTGTCGGTGAGGGTCATCCCGAAGTGCTCCCGCAGCAGCCGACGGCCCTCGGCAACGCGCTCCGCGATCTGCTCCGCGGTGGGCTGCGCCTCCACCAGCAGGGCTACCTGGGCGCCAATCGTGGTGCCGCGGGCCGTCGCGAGAGCGGCCAGCCGGTCACGCGTATCAGGGGAAACCTTGATCGTCGCATCAGCCATACCGCGATCGTACACCGCTGGTACACCGCTGGTGTACCGATCTTCCCGGCCTTGTGAACGGTCTGTCGGCCTATGGGGAGCAGCCTGCGGCGCTGGCCCCGCCCGGGCGGCGCGGTCAGCCGCGCAGTCCCCTCCATACCGGCTGCCGGAGTAGGCCTCGGTCGGTGAGTTCCAGGAACTCGACCTCGGCGTGCAGCTCGGGGCGCACGAACCTCACCTCGGTGCCGGGCGGCAGCCCCAGGCCCTTGCCGCTGGCGGTGAAAGGCGACACCGGGATCGCGAGGCGGCGTAGCGCGGCCGCGAGGGCGCGTCGCTCCGCTCCCGAGAACCCTGTGCCGACGGAGCCGACGTACAGGAGACGGCCGCCGGGTTCGGCTTCGACGCCGACCAGGACGGCCCGAACGGTGTCGCTGCCCGGGCCGCCGGGCAGCCACCCGCCGACCACGACGTCCGCGACCCGGAGGTGCTTGAGCTTGATCCAGTCCCGGGAGCGCGTGCCGGGGGCGTAGAGCGAGTCGGTGCGCTTGGCCAGGACGCCTTCCAGCTTGTGTTCGCGTGTCCACCCGTAGGCTTCGGCGACGGAGTCCCAGGTCGGCGGTACCCGCAGGCCCGGGCGGTCCAGCGCCAGGTCCTCAAGGAGTTCGCGCCGGCGCGCGTAGGGCTCGGCGAGCAGCGAGCGGTCGCCGAGGTGGAGCAGATCGAAGGCGATGTACAGGGCGGGCGTGGTGGCGGCTGCGGCCAGGACGGCGGCCGGGCGGGTGCGGTGGATGCGGCTCTGCAACGCCGCGAAAGAGGGGGTGCCGTCGCGCATCACCACGATCTCGCCGTCCAGGATCAGCGGCCGCCCGCGGACCTCGGTGAGTGCTTCTGCGACCTCGGGGAAGCGTTGGGTGAAGTCGGTGCCGCGGCGGCCGAGCAGCCGCACCGGGGCGGCCTCGGGGATGTAGGCGACGGCCCGGGCACCGTCCCACTTCACCTCCCCCGTCCATCCGGGGCCGGACGGCAGCGTGCCGGCTGTCGCCAGCATCGGCTCGATGTGCGGCAGCCTCACCTGCGCGGATCCCCGGGGGCTCATACCTTCCAGGGTGTGGCCGACCGACCCTGGCCGGGGGCCGGGGCACCGCCGGTCGGGCGACCCGATGCAGGCCTGCCGGGTGCACCCGGGTGCTGGGAGGGGCACGGAGCGGGGCACCGGGCTACCCGCCGTCTGCCCCGTCGGACAGGTCGGCCGCTTGCCTCGTGATCGCCTATTTGCGGATGGAGGATATGTAACTCATTTCCCCCTGACTTACCGTCAGGTGTAAGCTGCGTAGTCATAGTAGGCGTGAGATAGATGGAGGAGAGTATGGCCCGTGCGTGGGAGGCTGACCCGTCCGCGTTGTTTGAACGGCGACTGGGAAAGTCGGCTAAAGAACTCGGCTCCTCTGACGGCCGCGACGAATGCCCAGATATCTGGCGGCTCGACAACGGCGATATCGCGGTGATCGGCAGGGACCTCACGGACAACTACCGCAGCCACCTTCCCGAAGGTGTCGCCGTGGGATCGGACGAGCGGCTGGTCATCATCCCCGGAGCCATGCTCAGCGCGGCGAAGGTGGACATCCCGGATGCTTGACCGTCGCGCCCCGGACCTGAGCCCCGAGCGGGGCGAGCGGCTCGTCCGGGAGGACTACAAGCGTGACTTCCGCGAGCGTGATGCGCAGGTCCGCGACAGGGACTCCTGGAAACTCGAACGTCTCCAGTACTTCGAGGAGCAGGGCAGCCCGAGTCGGGATGCCCTGCGCCGGGGGGATTGGGAGGAGGCGCTGCGGCTTCTGGAGGACAGGCGCGGCGCCTTGCTCGCCATCGGCCGGGAGGACGAGGAGCGCAATTCCTTCTTTCACCGTGTCCGGGTGATTGAGAAGCCGCTGACCGCATATCTGCAGTGGGAATTGCACTCACTGCGGATGCGCGCTGAATGCGGCGAGAGGGTACGCATTATCCCCGCCGAGAAGCTGGCTGGCACGGAGGAATTCAGCCCGTTGCCGGAAGCGGTCATTCTCGGCGGCCGCACGTTGTACCAGGTCCTGTATGCGGAGACGGGAACTCCGATCGGTGCGGTCCGCTACACCGATCCCGAGCTGGTCGACCGCTGGGAAAACTACATCAAGGATCTCTACGAGGCGGGCGAAGACGTGCAAACCTACTTCGACCGTGAGGTAGCGCATCTTCCCCCGCCGAGCACAGGGACGGAGTAGGACGATCGACGAGCACAGTGGGGGCGCGGATGGCCTCGGCACCTCGCGTAACGAGCTGTCGGGGTCGTCGCGTGACGTCGTCCAGGCAAGGAACGTCAGCGGGGGCATCCACTTCCACGGAGCTCCTGACCGCGAGAGCCCCCCGACCCCGCGCCAGCTGCCGGCCGATGTGCGCGGCTTCGTCAACCGCGTCGACGAGCTCCAGGAGCTGAACGCGGTCCTGACCGACCAGGACGGGGACCCACTCGTCGTCTCGGTGTTCGTCATCGCCGGCACCGCCGGCGCCGGCAAGACCTCGCTCGCACTGCGCTGGGCGCACCGGGCCCGGGACCGCTTCCCGGACGGGCAGCTCTACGTCAACCTGCGCGGCTACGACCCGGGGCAGCCGGTCACCGCCCAGGAGGCGCTGCACCGGTTCCTGACCTCGCTCGGCGTCCCCGCGCAATCCGTCCCGCAGGACCTGGATGCGGCCGCCGCGCTCTACCGCTCTCTGCTGGCCGAGCGCCGCGTCCTGGTGGTCTTGGACAACGCCGCCACGGTCAGCCAGGTCCGCCCCCTGCTGCCCGGCAGCGCCGGCTGCCTGGTCGTCGTCACCAGCCGCAGCCGTCTGTCCGGTCTCGCGGTGCGCGACGGCGCCCGCCGGCTGACCCTGGGCATACTGCCCGAGCCGGAAGCGGTCGCCCTGCTGCGCGCCGTCACCGACGGCCACCGCTCACAGGACGACCCGGACAAACTCACCGAACTCGCCCGGCTCTGCGCCCAACTGCCACTCGCCCTGCGCATCGCCGCGGAGCGCGCCGCCAGCTTCCCCCACATGGGACTGGACGACCTGATCGCCGACCTGCGGGACGAGTCCGCCTTGTGGGATGCCCTGAGCGTGGGAGACGACGAGGAAGCCGACGCCGTCCGCACGGTGTTCACCTGGTCCTACCGGGCCCTGCCCGACCAGGTCGCCCGCATCTTCCGCCTCCTGGGCCTGCACCCCGGCCCCGAGTTCGGACTCCACGCCGCAGCCGCCCTCGCCCAACTGACCACCAGCCGCACCCGCCAACTCCTCGACTCCCTGGTCGGCGCCCACCTCGTCGAACAGACCGCACCAGACCGCTACCAGTTCCACGACCTCCTTCGCGCCTACGCCACCGACCAGGCCCAGCACGAAGAACCACCCATTGAGCGGCAGGCCGCGCTGCGCCGCCTGTTGGACTGGTACTTGCACACCGCCGACGCCGCCCAGAACTGGATCAGCCCCGCCGAAGCCCACCTGCCGCTCACGCCGCCGGCGGACGGTGTCCACCCGCTGGCCTTCCCCGACTACAACGCCGCCGTGGACTGGGCCGAGCGCGACCGCACCAACCTCCTGCAGGCCGTTCGCACCGCGGTCGCCGCAGGATACGACCAGCTGGCATGGCAACTGGCCGCCGTCCTGTGGAACGCACAGGCCCCCTCGGCGCCAGGCGCGGACTGGCTTGCCGTGGGCCACATCGGCCTGGACGCGGCGGCCCGCCTGGGCGAGCGCCTCGCCGAAGGCCAGCTACTGACGGACCTCGGCATGGGCTACACCCGGATCAACGCCCTTACGGAGAGCCTTGAGTACCACCGGAAGGCTTTGGCGATCTGGCGTGAGCTGGGCGACCGACTCAACGAGGCGCATTCCCTCAACCTCCTCGGACTGGTCCACCTCCGCAGCAGGCAACTGGGCGACGCCGCACAGTACTTCGAGCAGGCCATCGCCGCCTTCCAGC
The DNA here is from genome assembly GCF_044768305.1 of Kitasatospora sp. NPDC101155. Taxonomy (NCBI): domain Bacteria; kingdom Bacillati; phylum Actinomycetota; class Actinomycetes; order Kitasatosporales; family Streptomycetaceae; genus Kitasatospora; species Kitasatospora sp. NPDC101155. The sequence continues at coordinate 13,765 of NZ_JBIWPN010000070.1, forward strand.
TCCAGGACTCCGCTCACTGGCAGGCCACCACGCTCTCCAACCTCGCCAGCGCCCACTACCGCGCCGGACACATGGCGCAAGCCGCAGCCACCATCCAGCAGGCACTGACGGCACACCGCTCCTTGAACAACCAGCGCGGCGAGGGAAACATCCTTCGCCTCCTGAGCGACCTCCAGCGCGAAGAAGGCGAACTGGCGCAGGCCCTGAAGTCGGCTCACGACGCGCTGGACATCGCCCTGGGCCTGCGCGACCACCGGCTGGAGGGGTTCTGGCTCATCACTCTCGGCGACGCCCAGCAGGCCAACGGTCAGTTCGCCGACGCGCTGGAGTCGTATCAGCGCGCCGCCGTGCTCCATCGTCGCCTCGGCGACCGCAGCCGGGAAGCGCTGGCCTGGCACGGCGTGGGCGAGACATACCGCCGGCTCGACCGGCCTGCGGACGCGGCCAGTTTCCACCGCCAAGCCGCCACGGTCCAGCACGAGCTCGGCGACACCTGGAACGAGGCCCTGGCCCTCGACGGCCTGGGCACGTCCGTACTCGGCGAGGATCCAGAAGCCGCTCGGTGGCACTGGGCAGAGGCGCTGAGCCTTCTCGCCGACTACGACGACCCGCGCGCGATGGCGATCCGCAACCGGATCAAACGCCAACTGGAAACGGGCTGAGCCACGCTGCTCACCCTTGAGTGGGCGGCACGTTCTCTTGCGGTGCACTCCCGTGCGGGGGTGCTGCGTGAGAGGTGAAGGTCAGTCCGGAGAAGTCCCGGCCCTGAACCGCCGTGTGCTGATGGCCGCCGCTGATGCTGTTGTGGACGTCGCCGTCGCCGGTGCGTACCAGCTTCGCGGTGTCGTGCCACTGCTGCAGTCCCGTGCGGAAGTCCGCGTCCAAGGCAGCCCGTACCGCCAGGGCAGTGCTCAGCAGCTGTCCTCGCGTTGGATCGGCCGGCGCCTGCTCCAGCGCCACCAGCTCGGCCACCCCGGAACTGACCGCCGACAGTCCCGCATCGTCGCCAGCGGCCACCGCGTGCCTGAACGGGCGGCGCACCAACGCGCTCAGCCCAGCCCACGCCTGCTTTCCCATCTCACCGCCAGCACCACCCGCCAACGCCGCCAGCAGCCCCACCGAAACCGGATCCACCCCGCACCCCCACAGATGCTGTCGCCAGTGGCCGCCACGCTACGGCAGTCGCGGTCCGCCTTCTACGCGGAGCGGAAGAAACGCGGTGTACGACCTGAAGCTGTCGGTGCACCGGCCCGGCATCCACGCCTGCCTGCACCTGGAAGGCGACGGCGCCCGGCTGCGGTTCGAGGCCGCCGATTGCCTACGCCGCAGGTGCGGCGGAGGGGGCGCGGGTGATGGTGTACCCGATCTCGAAGTCCTCGGCGCTCATGCGGGTGTCGTTGATCTCCAGGACGGTGCCGGCCGGGCTGGTGGTGGTGCGCACGATGCGCAGCAGGGGCACGCCCTTGGGCAGGGCGAGGCGTTCGGCTTCGCGGGGGGTGGGCATGCGGGCGGAGGTGCTCTCCTGCCACTGGAGGGGGCCGTGGCCCATGGCCTCCAGGAGGTCGTAGATGCCGCCGGGGCCGGTGTCGCGTTCGGCGAGGCGGGTGCCGCGGGCGAGCGGGGCGGGCAGGTAGCTGGTGGCGAGCTGTGTGGGCTTCCGGGTGTCGGGGTCGCCCATGAGGCGGTCGCGGATCAGGACCTCGTCGCCGGGGCGGATGTCCAGGAGCGGGGCGATGTCGCGCGGGGCCGGTCCCCAGCCGACCTCCGGGGTCTCCAGCGCCACCCAGGGCTGGGCGGTGGGATCGAAGTAGTAGCCGCGCTCGTCGCGGTAGACCTGGCGGCCGCGGTTGAGGCGGCGTCGGGAGGGGACGGGGCGCACGACGGTCCCGCGTCGGCGGACGGCTTCGACGAGGCCTTCGTTCTCCAGCTCGCCGATGGCTTCGCGAGCGGTCTGCTTGGCGATGCCGTACTGCTGGGCGATCTCCTCCAGTTTCGGCAGCACGCTGCCCTCGGGGTAGTCCCCCCGTTCGATGGCGGCGCGCAGCTCGGCGGCGACCTGTCGGTAAGCAGGGGCTGTCATCTGGTTCCTCCTTGGCTCGCAGGCGTCACAGCAGAACCGTATAGGACTAGGACTATTGACGGCCTGTCAGGGCGGGGTGAGCATAGTCCTAGTCCTATCGCAGTTCCTGCGGTGGATGCACATTCCTTGTTCCCCTGCCGGCGCAACCGGCTTACCCGTCATGCCCGCATACGCGCGCGGCCTGGGCGGGGTACCGGTCCGCCCGCCCGGGACCCGATGGAGGGAAGGGTGCCGTGGACACCACCCCTGACCACTTCCGCAATCCGCCGCCGCGCCGGATCGGGGCACTGGGTTGGCTGGAGCGGCCAGACGGGCGTCTCGCCGTCATCCGCCGGGCCTACTGGGGCGCGATCTCCCAGTGGGGGCTGCCCGGCGGGTCGGCCCCGCCGAACACCCACCCGCGCTCGGCGCTGACGCTCGCGGTCGCGGCGAAGCTGGGCCTTCGCGTCACGCCGGCCCGCAAGCTCGCCAGCGACTACGCGCCTGCCAAACCCGGCCAGTACGAGGGCACCAACGAGATCTACCACGCCCTGCTGCCCGCCGGCGCCGAGGCCCAGCTCGCGGCCGACTGCGGCTACGTCGAGCTGCGCTGGGTCAGCGTCGAGCAGGCCCTTGAGCTCGCCGTCGACCACGAGCGCACCCGCATCGAGCAGTGCGCGCACGCGCTGGCCGACGGCTCCTACCGGGAGCTGTACCTCGGGCTCCCGTTCCCGCACCCCACCACTTCTTCGTGAACCTGGAGGGTTCCATGTTCTTCCCGCACCCCGTCATCGAGCAGCTGACCCCCGCGCAGGTGGAGGTCTGGGAGAAGCACTTCGCCGGCGACCGGCACGAGCGGCCCCGCAGCGTCGAGGAGGGCATCTGGCGCCGAACCCAGGAGCCCGCCAACGCCGCGCAGTCCGGCTGGTCGAAGGACACCCACGGCCGGCGCCGCGTCGTCCACTACAACCTGCGCTACGGGCTGAACTACGTCTTCCCCGAGCCGCGACTGACGCTGGACAACCTGTACCTGATGGTCTCCCACCTCGCCCCGGCCGGCGAGATCGCCGACTACCGCTGCGACCTGGAGACGTGGCTGGCCGAGGGGCGCTGGCGCCAGCTGCCGCAGGGCGGCTGGCAGAAGGGCGACCTGGTGCTGCAGCTCGCTGAGTTCGACGAGCACCCGCAGGACCTGCGCGCCGGCCGCCCCACCCCGGACGGCTTCCGTTCGCTGGAGGTGGTGTTCACCAGTGACGGCCACGAGCTGCACCGCACGGTCCGCAACCTGCCGTGGGACGTGCTGGCCGGCGGGATGCGGGTCAAGGAGCAGCGCGGTAACCCGACGATCGCCCCGGACCTGGCGGGTCTGCTGGAGACGGGGCCGTTCATGGTCGAGGTCGGCTGCGGCACCAGCATCGAGGCCGGCATCCCGCCGCTGCATTTCCTGCACGAGGTGTACCGGGTCACCCAGCGCCGCGGCAACGAGTTCACCCAGTCCCATGCCTTCACCCTCTCGCCCGCGGCCGACTCGCTGGTGCGGGAGATGGTGCTCGGAGCCGACCTCAAGGCCCCCGACCTGGTGGCGATGTTCCGCGCCTGCTTCCTGGCCGAGCCGACCTACGCCCACCGCGCCCTCAAAGCGCTCTCCGACGCCGGGCTGCTGGTCGGGCCGGTGCTGACCCACAACTTCGACGTCCTGTCCGCCCGTGCCGGCCTGCCCGAGCTGTTCCTGCGCCGCTACGACCAGAAGATCCCACCGGTGACCTTCCATCCGCGGGCGAAGGCGCTGCTGGTCATCGGCCTGCACGCCGACCGGCGCGCGGTCCAGGCGCGCGCCCGCGAGCGCGGCATGCGCGTCTTCTACGTCGACCCGGAGGGACTGGAGGAGAACGGCGTCTTCAAGGAGTACCCGATCGAGGGCGCCCGGGACGAGGACGTGATCGTGCGCCAGGGCGCCATCAAGGCGCTGGGGCGGCTGTGCGAGCTGGCCGGCATCACCGTCCCGAACGCGGTCAGTGACGGACCGATCACCCGATAGCGTTCCGGGGTGGGGGGCGGGGCCCCCCCCCCCCCCCCCCCCCCCCCCCCCCCCCACCAAAAAAAAAAAAAAAAAAAAAACCCCAAAACCCATAAAAAAAAAAAGAACCACACCAAAAAAAGAAACCCCCACTCCACCCACACC
>NZ_JBIWPN010000070.1:18015-28046 GCF_044768305.1 Kitasatospora sp. NPDC101155
GCCCCTTGTGGGGGGGGGGGGGGGTGTGGGGGGGGGCCGTATTCCCGGCCCCTCGGGGGGTCTTGGCGGCCCCCATCACCCTTTGGGGGGGGGGGGGGGGGCCGGGCCCCCGGGCCCCCACCCCAAGTCCCCACCTACTCAAGGATATTGATCATCATGCGTATCTCAGTGATCGGCTGCGGCCACCTCGGAGCGTCCCACGCCGCCGCGATGGCCGAACTCGGCCACGAAGTGATCGGCGTCGAGATCGACCCCGACAAGTGCGCCGTCCTCAACACCGGCAAGTCCTGGTTCTACGAGGCCGGCCTGGACGACCTGCTCGCCCGCCACGTCCCGACCGGCCGACTGCGCTTCACCACCGACCCCGGCGCCGCCGCCGCCTTCGCCGACCTGCACTTCATCGCCACCGGCACCCCGCTACGCGAGGACGGCCGCGGCTACGACGCCACCCAGGTCGTCAGCGCCATCGAGACCCTGGTCCCGCTGATCGACCGCCCGGCCACCATCGTCGGCAAGTCCACCGTCACCGTGGGCACCGTCGCCACCCTGCAGCGCATCGTCACCGCCAATGCCAAGGTGGCCGGGGTGGAGCTGGTATGGAACCCGGAGTTCCTGCGCGAGGGCCACGCCGTCCAGGACTCCCTGTTCCCCGACCGGATCCTCGTCGGCCTCACCACGGCGGCGGCGCGGGCGGCGATCGAGGAGGTGTACGCGCCGATCACGGCCCGTGGCGACATCGAGATGGTTGTCACCGACCCGCAGACCGCCGAGGTCGCCAAGGCCGCCGCCAACTCCTACCTCGCCGCCAAGATCAGCTACATCAACGCCGTCGCCGAGGTCTGCGACCTGACCGGCGCCAACGTGGACGACGTCGCCCACGTGATGGGCATCGACAAGCGTATCGGCCACGCCGGCATGCGCCCGGGCCTCGGGTACGGCGGCGGCTGCCTGCCCAAGGACGTCGCGGCCTTCGCCTACGCCGCCGGCGAGATGGGCGCCGCCGGGGCGGCCGGCCTGCTCGACTCCGTCCAGGCCGTCAACCGCGGCCGCCAGTACGCCGCCGTCGCCCTCATCACCCAGGCCCTGAACAGCGACGTCTGCGGCCGCACCATCGCCTTCCTGGGCGGTGCGTTCAAGGCCGGCACCTCCGACGTCCGCGATAGCCCCGCACTGCGCCTGGCCGACCGGCTCCACCAGCTCGGCGCCACCGTGCGCCTCTTCGACCCCGAGGCCCAGGACAACGCCCGCCGCACCCACCCCCACCTCGCCTTCGCCGACAGCGCCCTGGACGCCACCCACGAAGCCGACCTGGTGGTCATCGCCACCGAGTGGCCTGCCTTCACCACCGACCCGAAGCTGCCCGCCGACGCCGCCGAACACGTGACGACCCGCACCGTGGTCGACGTCCGCAACGCCCTGGACGCCGGCCCCTGGCTGGCCGCCGGCTGGACGGTCCACCAGCTGGGCCGCCCCACCCGAACCCCCACCGCCTGACCCAGCCCCCGGGCCAGGCAGCCATCAGTCCGAACCACGGAGGGAGAAGACCGTGAACGACCTCTTCCAACAGATCCGCGAACTGCGCCGACGCGACGAACGGCGCAGCGGCGCCCCCGACCACGTGCTGGAGCTCCTGCTGGTCACCAAGGTCGCCGAGGAGGCCTGCGAAGCCGGGGAGCTGTACCGGCGCTCCAAGGGCTGGGGGACCGACGGCCCGGTCACCGCCACCACCCACCAGGCCCAGCACGAGATGTGCGCTGCGATCACGGCCGGGCTGGTCGCCCTCGACCGGCTGTGCCCCGACGGCGACGCCGCCCAGGTCTGGGCCGACTACCTCGCCTACGGCTACCAGCGGGCCCTGCGGGAGAACACCGAAGCGGCCTGACAGCACCAGCGCGGCGGCCCCCAGCAGGCATTTGCTCCCGGCCGGGGACCGCCGCGCTGCACCCGTACGGCTGCCAGACGAGCGCGCAGGCGTTCCGTCTCGGTGAAGTCGGGCACACCTTGGCGGAGTTGGGCCTGCTTCTGCTCTACCGTCATGGCGTGACAGTCCTGATCATCGGCGGCAGCGGATTCCTGGGCACCGAACTGGCCCGCCAGGCGGCATCGACAGGCCCGGTGGCCGCGACCTTCGCCACCAAGCCCAGCAACATCCCCCAAGTCGCCTGGCACTCCCTCGACCTGCGGGACCCCCACCGCATCGAGGCCCTCGTGGCCGAGGTAAAGCCCCGCGTGGTCGTCAACGCGGCGAGCGGCGGGGCCGACTGGGCGGTCACCGCCGAAGGCCCTGTCCGAGTAGCGATGGCCACCGCACGGCACGGTAGCCACCTGGTCCACGTCTCCAGCGACGCGGTGTTCTCCGGCACGCACGTCCATTACGACGAATCCAGCCTCCCCGACCCCATCACCCCGTACGGCGCGGCGAAGGCCGCGGCCGAGACCGGGGTCCGCCTCGTCCACCCCGGCGCCGTCGTCGCCCGCACGTCGCTGATCATCGGCGACCGCCGCTCCCAGCACGTCGCCCTGGTACACGACCTCGCCGCCGGCGCCCGGAGCGGCGCCCTGTTCACCGACGACATCCGCTGCCCCGTGCACGTCACCGACCTGGCCGCCGCTCTCCTCGAGATCGCCTCCCGCGACCTCTCCGGCATCCACCACCTGGCAGGACCCGACGCCGTAAGCCGCCACCAACTCGGCGTCCTCATCGCCCAGCGCGACGGACTCGACCCCACCCAGCTCCCGGCCAGCCTACGGGCCCACAGCGCCCAACCTGGCGCACTCGACGTCCGCCTCGACAGCCGAACCACCCAAAGCAGACTGCGCACCAGGCTGCGCGGCGCCCACCAGTTCCTTACCGCGCGGACCGCCAGCCGGTTGGCGCTCAGATGATCTCGGTGCCCCTTGCTGCTCACAACGGCAGGTGGCGGAGCATCACGGCGTACCTGGGTGAGTCCGGGAAGGGCTGGCGGATACCGATGGGCCGGTAGCCCCAGGATTCGTAGAGGGCTTGGACTCGGGGGTGGTCGGGGTCGACGCAGAGCACCGCGAGGTGTTCGGGGCGGTTGGCGAGGAGGGCTTGGTGGAGGGCGGTGGAGGTGCCGGTCTTGCGCCAGCGGGGCCGGACCATGAGCTCGGACAGCCCGTACGTGGACGGGTTCTCCGGCTCTTGGGGGAGGTGGTCGCGCCACCATTCCCGTCCGTAGGGGAGTGGGGCGCCGTAGGCGAAGCCGGTCGGCTCGCCCTGGTCGTCGTAGGCGACGGCGCAGGTGAAGCCGGGCCGGGTCGTCCAGTGGTCGACGAACCAGGGGAAGCGCTGGATGAACGGGTCATCAGCCTGGTCGGCGTAGGCGTCGGCGTGGACGGCGAGCAGCAGGTCGCGGAAGCCGTCCGGCAGGTCGGGGGCGCGGTAGAGGCGGATCTCGGAGGGGGCGGCGTTGGTCACGATCGGCTCCAGTCGTCCCGGTGGCGGTCGGCCCACTCTCGCGCAGCCGGGGACGTCGGCGCCAGGGTGAGCAGGCCGCGGTGGAGGTCGCCGAGCAGGGTGCGCATCCGGCCGGGCAACGGGGCGCCGGCCATGAGCTGGAAGACGCGGCTGCCGGTGGCGGCGGCATGTTCGGCCTCTCCCTGGCCGAGCTGGGCGAGGGCCAGGCGGGCCGTGGCCATGGCCCGGTTGCGCGCGAATCGGCCGGGCAGCTGGGCGAGCGCCTGGTGGGAGTACGCCTCGGCCAGCTGCGGCTCGTCGAGCTGCAGGTGGACGATCGAGTGCAGCGCCCACAGCTCGGCGCCGCCATAGAACGCGACCCAGGACGGCCGGGCCGTGTGCCGGTCCTCGGCTCGGGCGAGGGCGTCGCAGGCATGGCCGAGGGAGCGCTGTGCGGCCTGCCGGTCACCCAGGCCGGAGTGGGCGACGGCCGCCCGCGCGCGGGCGAGGGAGGCGAACAGAGGGTCGCGCCGGCCCGCGCCGGTGGCCTGCGCGGCCTTGGCTGCGGCGAGAGCCTCGGCGTGCCGACCCCGCTGGTGGGCGAGCATCGCGACCGAGTTCCACACGCGCACCTGGGCGATGGGGTCGCGGGCCAGACCCGCCAGGACGAGGCAGCGGTCGAGGTGGAGCTGCGCACGCTCCTGGTCGCGGGCGTCGATCGCGGACCAGGCTGCGGCGGCGGTGTAGTCGGCGGCGATGCCGAACAGCCGGGAGCGGACGCGCTCGCTGGCGCTGCCTTGTTGGAGGGCGAGGGTGTGGTCGGCTCCGGCGAGCGCGGCGCGCTCCAGCTCGGTGTGGCCGCCGCGGTGGTCGTCGAGGGCGTCCAGCGTCGCGAGCCCGGCGCGGGCGCGGGCGACATCGGCGGACCCGACCGAAGTCGTCCGGCAGCTTGTGGGTGCGAGGGCGGCGCTGGCTGCGGCGGCGGTGCCGGAGGCGAGAAACGTGCGGCGGTCCACGGAAGCCTCTGAGCGGGCGGGGCGGCGGGCGGCGGGCGGCGGGCGGCACCAGGCCGAGCTCGGCGGCCGTGCACCCGAATACTGCCTCCAGCGCCGCCACCGTCTTGCCGTGCGGGCGGCGGTGGACCCCGGCCAGCAGGTTGTAGACGGTGCGCTCCGAGATCGTGCCCCAGCTGCCGGTCAGGCGGTGGATCTCGGCGTTCATCAGCCTGGCCAGCCCCGCCTGCGTGAGGCCGAGCTCGTCCATCCGCTGCCGCAGCAGCGCGTTCTCACCCACGACACCCAACGTAGCGCCGCCGTCACCCCCCGCGTCAGCCGGTTCGCAAAGCCGGGGTCAACTCTTCCGGTCGGCCGCGGCCACGAAGCCGGATTTCTTCCTGACCACACCCGCCCCGCCGGGCGTTGACTGGGTGTCAGCGGCCCGGGAGGCGGACACCAGCATCCCGGGCCAACCCCCCGATCGCGGCCCCGCCCCGGCTCCCCCGTCCGGGCGCGGGGCCGCCCACCCGGCACCGGCAGGGAGCAGCCTCGTGGCGACAGCAGCGCACCGTCCCGGACCCAAGCCGCCGCTGGTGCCGGCCGGGCCCGCTGCCGCCGTCGGCTACGTCTGCGCGGAGCCGGACGCCGCCTCCGGCGCCCTGTTCGCCGCCTGGTGCGAGCGCCGGGCCGCAGCCGATGGCTGGACGCTCACCGCGATGGTCGCCGACACCGACGACACCGTCCCACTTGCCGAGCGGCCCGGCTGGCGGCGCGTCACCGACCTGGCCGCCACCGGCACCATCGGCGCCGTCGTCACGGTGGTCCGGCCGATGATCGGGCCCACCATCCGCGACTGGGTCCGCGCGAGCGACCGGCTGGCCGACCACGGCGTCGCTCTGGTCACCACCAGCAGCGCCGCCCGCACCACGCAGAACCAGGACGGTTCCCGGTGACCTCCGCGCGGCCCGGCGCGGTCTACCGCCTGACCGTAGCCGCCACCGCGCCCGACCCTGCCGAGCGCATGGCCTGTGTCGCCCCGGCCCGCAACGCGGTGCGCACCGCCGCCGCCGCCGGTTGGGGCGTCGACGGCGGCGTGCTGGACGACCTGGTCGCCATCGCCGGCGAACTGCTGGCCAACGCCGCGAGACACACGGGCCCCGCAAGGATCCGCGCGCTGCTCGTCCTGGAGGAGTGCGGCGGTCGGCTGCGGTTCGAGGTCGAGGACCAGGGCGCAGCCCTTCCCTGCACGGTCGACGGGTTCGGCGACGACCGCGCGGAGAGCCGCCGGGGCCTGCTGATGGTCCGGGGCCTGAGCGACCGGTGGGGAAGCCGGTCCACCGTCACCGGCAAGGTTGTCTGGGCCGAGCTCGATCTGCCCGCGCCGCTCGACGTGGCGGGTATCGCCGCGTGGGCGCGTCAGGGTGCCGCCCGTGCCGACTACATGCGGGCCGCCATCATGGGCGCCGACCCTGTCAGGAAGCCCACCTGTCGGCGAGCCAGAGAGAAGAACTGATTATCCAACGCCGGGAGGCCGCCACCCCGCAGGGTGACGGCCTCCCAATGCCTTCTCGGGGCAGCAGAAGCGTACCGCCGGCAAAGGAACCGATCGACCGGCGTGGTGGAGCGGCCCGGCTTCGCCGGATCCGGGGCTGTGCGCTGACATCCGAGGCCGCGAGTGGGCAGACTGGGACGGTGACCACGACCTGGGATCCTGACGCCCAACTCGCCGACCACGCCGACCGGTACGCCGCTCTCCACGACGGCCGGCACCCGTACACGGATGCATGGCCCTGGGCCATGGCCATCATCGCCTGGCACCGCGAGCGCCACCCGAACGTCCGGACTCTCGTGTGGCCGTGGGACGAGCACGGCCTGGACGCCCGCCTCGGCGCCCAGGCCCATATCCCGGGCACCAGCGAGCACCTCCTGCTGACTGCCGTGATCGCGGAAGTCCTGCACCTCTCGCAGGGCTGCGGCGTCCCCCGGCCGCTGGGCGACGTCCTCCTGGCCGACCTGCCGCTCCGACTGGGCGAGTGGCTGCGTCACGGACACGGCTTCCCCACCCCCGGCTCCCCTGGCTGGCCCGCGCCGACCGGCCCCTTCGCCTCCGAGTGGCGCACCGCCCTCACCCTGGTGGCCGACCGCGAGCAGGGCCGACCGCTGTACTCGTCCGCACGGGCGGTCCTGACCGGCACATGGGTCGACGCCGGCACCTGCGTCATCCACGTGGACCACGCGCTGCGCGGCGGAGCCGGGCATACCCTCGCCGACATCGCGCCCCTCCTGCCAGGCGCGCCCTGGCCGCTCGCTGTCGCCGACCCGTCCTGGTACGACGAGACGTCTGGCCTGGTGCAGATGCCTCTGTGACCGCTGGCGAGGCGATACGGTCCCCAGCCGGGGCGCGGCCGGAGCCTGGGCGGGTCCGATGAGCACTGAGCAAGCGTCAGGCCCGCCCCGTCCGACCGCTCGGTGTGCGACGATCCGCAGACCGACGGGATGGAGGACGGCTGTGGAGCAGCAGGGGCGGGCGTACGAACAGGCTCTGGAGATCGCCGCGACGGATGCCCGCGCGGCGGTGGTCGAGGTGGTGGCGGCCGCGCTGGAGAACCTCGGCGGGGACGGCCAGGAGGTGCGGCTCGGGCCGCTGCTGTGGCACCTGGATGACGGGCTGCGCGGACGGGCGCGCGGGGACGAGGGCGTGGACGCGCTCGTGGGGGCGGTCGAGGCGGTCTCCCTCGCACTGGCGGCCGAGCGCGGCGCCTGGGACCGGGACACGGTCGTGCGGATCACCGGCGGCGACTACGCCGGCCGTTCCGGGCTGGTCGAGTTCCCGTGCTGGGAGCCGGACCACGCGGGCCGGGACATCGCGCCGGGCCCGCCCAACGCCTACCAGGTCGATCTGGGCAGGTCGCTGTCGGTGCGCGTGCCGACCGAGGAACTGCGGGTCGCGACGCCGACCACGGACCCGGAGGTCTACATGTCCGTCTCGTTCCCGGGCGTGTGGTTCGGGTGCGTCGTGTGGGGGGATCGCCTGGTGCGCTGGTCGGTTGAGCGTCGCGGCGAGGACGTGCCCTTGGGGGAGCTCGGCTCGGCGGCGCTCCTGGTGTCGGCCGCCCTGTGGGACGTCGCGAAGGCGGATGGGCTGGGCGAGCCGGCTGACGGGTCCGCGCTGCTGGACACGTCCCTGACCGCTGTCGGCACCCTCCTGAACGGCACCTACGACGAGACCATCGTGGGCGTGCTGGAGCGGACCCGTCCGGAGTTCTCCGCCACTGAGCAGCCCCTGGACGGGCTGCGGACGCTGTGGGGCGTCCACGCTGGCGTGGAGGAACTGCACCTGCGTCGCCGGATCCAGCGGCTCGCGCACGCCATCGTCATTGACCACCAGGCCGCGGGCATGCGGCCGGACGCCGACCCGGACGCCGACCCGGCCGACTACCTGACAGGCCAGACGGTTGTCCGGCTCCGGGACCGCCTGGACGACCTTGCCGTCTGGGAGCAGGACCGGCGGGCGAGGGCGTGGCAAGCCGAGCTGCACGCCCACATCTACGGCGACGAGTAGGCCGCACTCGACCGGCAGTCGCTGCGGTTCGGCTGACCCGGCCCCGGCACCACCAAGGTGCCGGGGCCGCGGCATGCCTACGGCCGTGGCCGTTCGAACAGGGCGCACCGCCGGACGGGCCTGCCTCCAGGAGTTGAAGGGGCGGTGAAGCGGGCAGCCGATCCTGAAGCAGTCCTGACCGGCGAGACGCCGCGCGAGGTCGGGTGGTGGCGCCCAAACATTGGAATGTGACGCTCCGTAAACCTTTACCTTCGGGTCGTGAACCTTTCGTCTGTTCGAAGGATTTGATGCACCTACCAGCACGCCACGCTCATGGCCCCCAGCAGAGCGTGATCACGTGCCATGCCCATCGAACAAGGACTCACAACGCCCATGTGCATCCATCCCCCCGTCCCACCGCGGCCCACCGCCGCAGCCGCCACACCCTTTCTGCCCTGCCTCGGCCGTTCCCGCCGGCCACGTGGCGGCGTCCCGGACCCGGCCGCAGGGGAGGCGTCGTCGTGAGCGAGCCGCCCTTCGCCGACACCGCCGGCACCGCCCCCGTGGAACTGCCCCTGCCTATAACCCTGGAGGCGTTCCAGCGGCTCCACGCCGACGCGTACTTCGACTACGCCTACGCCTGCCTCGGCGACGCCCACCTCGCCCAGGAGCTCGTCAGCGAGGCCTTCGTCGAACTCGGGCACTGCTGGGACCTCGTCCTGACCCACCCCCAGCCCGCCGCCACCGCCTGGGCCGCGCTGCGCCACCTGGTGGAAGTGGAACGGGAGTACCGGGACCGGCTCGATGAGCGCGTCGCATTCCTCGTGGCGGCGCGCCTGGAGGGGGAGCAGTTCCTGGACGACCTGGACGCCATCACCATCGGCGTGGAGGGCCTGGAGGAAGGCATGGCGCTCGGCGCCGCCATCAAGGAGCTCCCCGCGGCGAAGTTCGACGTGATCGTGCTGCGCTTCGTCGTCGGCCTCAAGGTGGCGGGTACGGCCCAGGCCATGGGCACCGACGAGGGCACGGTGAAGTCGTTGACGACGCAGGCCCGCACCAAGCTGGAGGCCCGGCTCCGATCCCGTCGGCTCCTCCGCCCCGGCACCACCAAGACGGTTCAGGAGTGACTGTGACACCACGCGAGGACGGCCCTCACTTTCCCGACGTCGACTTCCTGCTCAACGCCGCTGGCCCTCTGCCCGCCGACCGCCCCCGCTACGACATGGATGCCGGTCGCCGGTACGTCGCCGAGGGGTTGGCCGCCCGCCGGATCGGGCGGGCCTCGGCCCCCGCCACCCGGCCGCGGCTGCCGTTCCCGGGGTCGGCGGGCATCCACGCCGACGCCCGACGCGACCTGCGGGCCCTGGCCACGGTCGTCATCAACGAACCCGGCTCCTGGGAAGAGGTGGACAGCCTCGCCCGGGACTGGGAGCCCAACGGTGCCCTGATCTTCGGCTGCCTGCTCGACCTCTCCGGCCGGCACCACTCCGCCACCTGGTGGTGGCAGTTCGCGGCTGGCGCCGGCAGCCACCTCGCCGCCTACTGCATGTACCTGCACCACCTGCGCCGCGGCGAACTGCGCGACGCCGAGAACTGGTTCCACCAGGCCGCCTGCCTGGAGAACGGCACCAGCGCCCCCATCGCCCCCAAACTCCCCGACCTGCCCGGCTACGCCCGCCTAGCCTCCCGCCTGGCCCCGCCCCTGCCCGACCCCGCCGGCCTGCCCCGCCCCGACCGCGCCCTGCGCGAGGCGATCAACGGCCTGCCACGCGAGGACGAGGCCGGCGGACTCCTGAGCCTGCCCACCGACGCCATCGCCGACCGGCTCCAGGAACTCGCCTCCGCCTCCCGCTGACCCACCCCCCCCCCCCCCCCCCCCCCCCCCCCCCCCCCCCGGGGGGGCCCCCCCCCCCCCCCCCCCCCCCCCCCCCCCCCCCGCCCCCCCCACCCCCCCCCCCCCCCCCCCCCCCCCCCCCCCCCCCCCCCCGGCCCGGGGGCCACCCCCCCCCCCCCCCCCCCCCCCCCCCGCCCCCGCCCCCGCCCCCCCCCCCCCCCCCCCCCCCCCGCCCCCCCCCCC